>DAORUQ010000029.1:0-21816 GCA_035433265.1 Pseudomonadales bacterium
AGGGCTACGAGATGAAGATATTCGACGACGATGGCAACGAATGTCCGCCAGGAGTGCCGGGCGAGATCTGCTGTCGTCCCGCGGCTGGCGGCACTGCCTCGGTCGACGTGGAATACCTCGGCAACCCCGAGGCCTCGAAGCAAAAGATCCGTGCCGGCTGGAATCGCAGCGGCGACGTCGGCCACAGCGACGCCGAGGGCTGGCTCTACTTCGACTACCGCAAGGGCGGCGGCATCCGCCACAACGGCGATTTCATCAACACGGGTTTCGTCGAGAAGATCATTGCCGAGAGTGCGCTGGTCGACGATGTATTCGTCTACGGCGTGCCCGCGCTCTCGGGCGCGCCGGGCGAGAAGGACGTGGTGGCCGCGGTGGTCGCGCGCGACCCGGCGGCGTTCGATCCGGCCGCGCTGTTCGCCCACTGCCGCGCCGGGCTGGAGCCGAACTTCGTGCCGTCCTATCTGCAGGTGGTCGACGAAATCCCGAAGACCGCCTCGGAAAAGCCGCAGGAACGCTTCCTGCTGGAGGCGTTCAGTCGCGACGGCACGGGCATTCACGCGCTGCGCTGACGCGCATCCGGCATGAGCTTCGTCCACGTCACGGGCCACGCGTCCGTACTGTGGACGCCGGTCTCGCATGCCACGATAGCCGCGGCCTGCCACAATGGTTTCGGGGAGCACGCACGCCTCGTCGCCTGTGAAGCGGTGACCCACGGCGGTTTCAACACCATTTATCGCGTTCACATGGCGGCGCACGAACCCGTCGTTCTGCGGGTGAGTCCACCCCGGCGCGCACCGCTGCTTCGTCACGAACGCGAACTGCTGGCACGCGAAGCGGCGGTGCACGCGCGGCTCGCCTCGATCGGCCCGGTGATCCCCCGCATCCTGCACCAGGACTTCTCCTGCACTACCCTGCCGCGGCCGTACCTGTTCCTGGAGCACCGGCGCGGACAGCCCTGGGATGATGTCGCGCCGCGTATCGCGCCCGCTCAGGCGGCATCGCTGTGGAGCGAGTTCGGCAACCACGTCCGGAAGATCCACGCCATCGAGGGCGAAGCCTTCGGTTCGCCGCTGCGCGGCGAAGGCCGCGCGAGTCATGCCGAGTGGCTGCTGTCGCTGTTCGATGACCTGGCCACGGATCTCGCCGAGCGCAAGCTCCTGGTGCCGGGACTGACGGAGTTCCGCATCGCGCTGCAACAGCGACGCGAGCAACTCGAACTGCACACCCCGCCACGCCTGGTGCACGGCGACCTGTGGCCCCGCAATGTGCTGGTCACGCGGGAACGCGGCGGCTGGCGCCTCAGCGCCATACTCGACGCGGAGCGCGCATTCTGGAGCGAACCCGCCGCGGAATGGATTTTCTCGCACCTCGAGATTCCGCCGGCCTTCTGGGAAGCCTACGGCGCTGATCTCTCGCCGGGCCGGCTGGATGGCGACGCCGCGCTGCGCACGCTGGTGTACCGGGCTCGCGGCGCGCTGCAGCTGGTGCTGCAATGTTACCGCTCAGGCGCCAGCGCGGCATTCGCCCTCGCCCGCTTCCGCGCATGTGCACGGGAGTTTGCGCGCCATTGATCACGAAACGCGCAAGCCCCTGAAATCCGCGACAGGACCGCTGCACGCGGCGCAAGGCAGCGCCACAGCTCAGGCGGCCCCGCTCCATCCGCCGCCGAGCGCCACGTACAACTGCACCAACGCCTGGTGCAGGGCGCGCGTGGACTGCGAGAGGCTGAGTTCGCTGTCGAACAACTGCCGCTCGGCGTCCAGCACCTCGAAGTAACTCGTGATGCCGCCCACGTAGCGCGACTTCGTCACGCGCAGCCGTTCGCGGTTCGCGAGCACCACCCTGCGGCTCGCCGCGCGCTGCGCGCCGAGTTGCTCGATCGCCACCAGCGCGTCGCTCACCTCGCGGAATGCCTGCCGGATGGTGGCCTTGTACTGCTCCACCAGGATGCGCTGCTGGCTCTCGGCAAGTGCCACTCCGGAGTCGAGCGCCCCGGCGGTGAACACAGGCAGCGCCGCCGCCGGCTGCACCGACCACGCATGGCGTCCGCTATCGAACAGGCCGCCGACATCGGGGCTCGCCAGGCCGAGCGTCGTTGTCAGCGACAGCGAGGGTAAATAGGCCTTGCGCGCCGCCGAGACACTGGCGTGTGCACCGCGCAGCCGCTCCTCGGCGGCCTGGATATCGGGCCGGCGCGGCAGCAGCGCGGAGGGAATGCCCGCCAGCATCGTGGCCGGGAGCTCGATTGCGTCGAGCCGCACGTGCCGCTCGATGGACCCGGGATTGCGACCCAGCAGCACCGCAAGCGAGTTCTCCGCCTGCGCCAGACGCCGGCGCTGGTCGGCCAGCGCCACCTCCGAGCTCGCCAGCAACGACTCGGCCTGCCGCACGTCGACGATGGAGGAAATCCCCTCGTCGAATCTCGCGCGCGTCAGCCGCAGCGACTGCCGTCGGCTCTCGAGCGTGCGGTGGCTGATCTCGAGCTGGTTGTCGAGGTCCAGCAGATCCAGGTATCGAGCCGAGACGTCGGCCACCAGGCTGATGCGCACGCCCTGCGCGGCGGCCTCGCTCGCCAGCACCTCGCGACGGGCAACCTCGGTGCGATCCGCCAGCCGCCCCCACAGGTCGATTTCCCACGCGGGCACGGCGAGCGCCAGACCGCTGCTCTCGCCGATCGTGTTCTTCGCGGGATCGAATCCCGGCGCGCGCTGACGTGTGACCGAACCCGAGAGGTCGATCCCGGGGAACATCGCCGAGCGCTCCAGCCCGTACTGCGCGCGCGCGAGCTCGATCCGCTCCACCGCGATGCGCAGATCACTGCTGCCGGCCAGAGCCTCGTCGATCAGTGCCGTGAGTTCCGGCAGCGGCAACACTTCAGCCCAGAGGCGGTCGGCAAGGCTGGCCGCTGCGGTAGCGGGAGACGAATCCGCGCCGAGATGCGGCCAGGTGTCGGGCACCGGCACGTCCGGACGCACGAAATCTGCCGACTGGCAGCCACCGAGGAGCGCCGCGCACAGGGTGATCCACATCCGGCTCATCGCACGCTCTCCACCTCGTCGGCGCGGATGCCGAAGAAGGCCGCATACAGCAAGGGCACCACCACCAGCGTGAGACCCGTGGCGAAGACGAGACCGAACATGATCGTGACTGCCATGCTGCGAAAGAAGGGATCGAGCAAGAGCGGCGCCACGCCGAGCACCGTGGTCACGGCGCCGAGGAATACCGGTCGCGCGCGGCTGGTCGCCGCGTCGATGATGGCCTGGAAGCGCGGCTTGCGCGAACGAATCTCGACGTCGATCTGGTCCACCAGCACGATCGCGTTCTTGATCAACATGCCGATCAGGCTGAGAAAGCCCAGGATCGCCATGAACTCGAACGGCGCCTGGAACAGCAGCAGCCCGATCGCGACACCCACCACGGCCAGTGGCACCGTGAGCCAGATCACCGCGGTCTGCCGGATCGCGTTGAACATCACGATCACCGCCAGCACCATTGCCACCATGCCATAGGGCGCAGCGCTCACCAGGCCTGCATTCGCCTCGGTCGACGCCTTGTGCTCGCCGTGCCACTCGAGCGTGTAGCCCGGCGGCAGGGGAATTGCCTCGATCTGCGGGCGCAGGCGCTCGAACAGTGGCGCCGACAGCGAACCGGCGGGCGGATCGCACTGCGCCTTGATCACCGGGAAGCGGTTTTCGCGCCGGATGATCGCATCTTCCCAGCGCGTGTCGACGCGCTCGATGAACTGGTCGACCGGCACGAAACGCCCCGCCAGCTTGCTGTAGACCTGCACGTTGCCCAGATCCTCCACGCCTTCGCGCTCCGCGGCCGGCGAGCGCGCGAGGATCGGTATCAGCTTTTCGCGTTCGCGA
Source organism: Pseudomonadales bacterium (assembly GCA_035433265.1). Lineage (GTDB taxonomy): Bacteria > Pseudomonadota > Gammaproteobacteria > Pseudomonadales > UBA5518 > UBA5518. Next base: position 3,870 of record DAORUQ010000029.1, read on the forward strand.
TACACACCGATCTGCTGCCCCGTGTAGTTGCGCTCCAGCGCGGCAGCGATGTCCGAGGGCAGCACGCCGGCGCGCTGCGCGGCCTCGACGGAGAAGCGCGGACGCACCACCGGCACCTGCTGGCGCCAGTCGTCCTGGATAGCCAGCGCCTCGGGGTCGTTCGCCATGATCGCCCTGGCCTGCTCGGCCAGCCCGCGCAGCACCAGCGGGTCCGGCCCGCGGAAGGCCGCTTCGATCTTCTTGCCGCCGCCGCGCCCGAGCATGAACTTCCACGCCTTGATGTCGGCGCTCGGGAATGCCTGCTCGAGCTCGCGCTGCAACTCGGGAATCCGCGCGGCGATATCGCCGGCACGCTCGACATCCACCAGCAACTGGCCGTAGGCCGGATTGGGATCCTCGGGACTGTAGGTGAGCATGAAGCGCAGGGCGCCCTGCCCCACGAAGCTGGTCACGTGCGTTACGCCGGGCTTGGCGCGAACCAGAGCCTCGGCCGCCGCCACCATCTCTGCCGTGGTTTCGATGTCGGTGCCCTGCGGCAGATACAGGTCCACCACGAACTGCGGGCGCGCGGAATCCGGCATGAAACCCGGCGGCACGAAGCCGAAGGCGATCACGCCGGCCGTGAACAGGCCCAACAATGCCATGGTGCTGGCGCGCCGGTGGCGCAGCACTGAGCCGAGCAGACGCGAGTATGCGGCCATCAGCCCCCCGCCCCGCGCATCGCCCGCCACGGCCTTGACCCGCAGGAACGCCACACAGAACAGCGGCGTCAGCGTGATCGCGAACACCCACGACAGCAGCATCGAGTAGAGGATCACCCAGAACAGCGAGCCCGCGTACTCGCCCATATCGGTGGGCGAGAGGCCAATGGCGCTGAAGGCGAGTATGCCGACCAGTGTGCCCCCCAGCAGCGGCCAGATCGTGCCCTGGACTACCGCGACCGCCGCGGGCACGGCCTCCTCGCCGCGCTGCATCCGCACCAGGATGCCGTCGGTCACGACGATCGCGTTGTCCACCAGCATACCCAGCGCGATGATCAGGGCGCCCAGCGAGATACGCTGCATCGCGATGTCGCTCATCAGCATCGCCACCATCGTGCCGGCCACCGTCAGCACCAGTACCGCGCCGATGATCAGACCGCTGCGCAATCCCATGAAGATCAGCAGCACCACGACCACGATCGCGACCGCCGCCACCAGGTTCTCGACGAAGCCATCCACCGCCGCGCGCACCGAGTCGGACTGCAGCGAGACCGGGTTGAGCTCCATGCCCACGGGACGCTGGCTCTCGAGCTCCACGAGCCGCTGCTTCACCGCATCGCCCATGGCTACCACATTGCCACCGAGCACGTTGGAGATACCAAGCGCTATCGCCGGCCGCCCGTCGCGACGCACCAGCACCGTGGGCGGCGTGATGTAATCACGATGTATTTCCGCAATGTCCTGCAATCGCACCAGGCCGCTCGTGGCGTCGCCCGCGACCACCAGGTCCTTCAGCGTGTCTATGGACTCCACCGTGCCCTCGGGGTTGATCTGCAGCCGCAGCGACTCCGCGCGCACATTACCGGCGGGACTGATCACGTTCTGCGCGCGCAGCGTCGCGTACACCTGATCGAGCGGAATGCCAAACTGCGCCGCGCGCGCACGCGAGATCTCGACGAATATCGCCTCGGTGCGCTCGCCGAGCAGCGCCACGCGCGCCACCCCGGGCACCAGCACCAGTTCGCGGCGCAGCAGGTCGAGGTAGTCGTAGAGCTGGCGCGGCGTGTAGCCCTCGCCGGTCACGGCATAGAACAGCGCGTACACATCGCCGAAATCGCCGTTGACCACGGGCTGAGCCGCACCGGGCGGCAGCGCGCGCGAGACGTCCGCGATCTTGCCGCGCAGCTTGTCCCACACCTGGTCGAGCTCGGCCTGCGTGCGCGAGAACTCCAGCTTCGCCTCGACCTTCACCAGCGACTCGCCGGCACGCGAGACCGAGATGACTTCCTCGACTTCCTGCATCTGCTGCACGGCGCCTTCGACCAGGTCGGTGATTTCCTCGGCCACTTGCGCCGGCGAGGCGCCCGGATACGCGGTCAGCACGACGGCCTGGCGGATCACGAAATCGGGGTCCTCGAAACGCCCGAGCCGCTCGTACGCCAGGTAGCCACCCACGAGCACCAGCGCGGCGAGCACCCACGCGACCACCTCCTTGTGGAGCGTGTACCCGGCGACGTTCATGCCGGATCGGCTCCCGTCGCCGACAGCGGACGCACCTGCATGCCGGCGCGCACCGCGCTGACGCCCGCGGCGATGATGCGCTCACCCTGCGTCAGGCCGGTTGCGATCGTGATATCGCCACCGCGGATGGCGCCCGTGCGAACCTCGCGGCGCTCGGCCCTGGATTGCGCGTCGAGCACCCACACAAAGGTGGCGCCGCTCGCATCGGTAGCGACCGCCGTCAAGGGAATGGATACGGTTGCGCCGGGTTCAGCCGCCGCGCCGACAAACGGCAGCACGGTGACCGACATGCCCGGGAACACGTTCATGTCAGGCGGCAGTGCACCCAGGCTCAGCACGATCTCGTAGGTCTGCGTCTGCGGATCCGCGTCGGTGGCAAAGGATTTGAGCTTCAGCGGTATGGAGCGTGTGTCTTCCCCCTCGAATATCGCCGCCGCGGCCTGTTGCTCCGTGGCGGTGCGCACGACGCGCGCCGGCACGTTGATGACCACCTCGAGCGCGTCCAGGTCCTGGAGGTCCGCGATGGGCTGCTTGGCCTGCACGTTGCTGAAGGTTTCCAGCCGCCGGCGCGTGAGCACGCCGGCAAATGGCGCACGGATCACGGTATCCGCGAGCTCCCGGTTCGCGGTGGCAAGATTCGTGCGCGCCACCTCGAGCCTGCTGCGCCGTTCGTCGACCTCCGAGGGTGCTACCGCGCGCTCGGTTTCCCAGAGACGCTGGTAGCGCTCGAGATCGGCCTTCGCCCGATCGAATTCCGCCCCGGCCGCCGTGACGCGCGCACGGAACACCGCATCGTCGAGCCGCGCCACCACCTGCCCCGCCTGCACATGACTGCCCGCGATTGGCACGAACTCGGCCACGAAGCCCGGCACGTCGAACGACAGCTCGGCACGTCGCTCGGCGCGTATGCGGCCGGGAAAGCGCAGCTTCCCGCCAGCAGCGGATGATCGCACCTCGTGGATCAGCGCAGGTCTTGCGGCAGCGGTGGCTTCGAGCGGTGCTTGCGATTCGCCGCAACCCGCGAGGCAGAAGATTGCCGCGAAAACGAGTGCGGCGCGCACGCGCCCCGGAGCGCAGGCCTTGGCGGGGCCGCCAGTCGCGTGCAGGAGTTCAGCCATCTCGGGATCCCCGCGCAATCGGTTGCTACCGGGACTTCCCGGGATGCCGTGCGCCCAGCAGTTGGATTCAGTCGTCGTCGTTGGCTTCGATGATGGCGGCGGTCACCCCGACCAGTGCGGCGCCGACGAGAGCACCCTTGAGGAACGCGTGATCGTCGACACGGTCGCGACGATCGCGCCAGCGCTCGTCCTCCCAGCGGCTGTCGCGCATGGCGCCGCGAATTTCACGACGCGCCTCGCGCTTCTCGCGTTCCACTTCGCGGTAGCCCTCGCGCATCTCGCGACGGGCGCACTCGCGCGTTTCGCAGCGGCGCAGCGCGCGCTGCGCCTCGCGCTTCTCGCGCTCGACGTTGCGCGTGCCTTCACGCATCTCCTTGCGCACTTGCCAGCGGTCGGATCGGGCTTCGGCGGGCAGCACCGCCGCGAGCAGCAAGAGACCGAGCGCCAAGGCTCCGGCAGGCAGCCAGCGTGCTGTCATGGTGCGACCCTGCCACTGCTCGCGCGGAACGCCTGCACCCGCCGTTCATATTGCGCCAGGACTTCCTTGCATTCCGCGACCTCCAATGTCAGTGAGGTGCCATGCCCGAACGCAGCGCCGAACATGAAGGCACGATCGGTGCCGAGCAGGCGGCCGATCGCGCCGTGCAGATCCACTGCCTCGGACTCGAGCGCCGGGCGCTGCGCCTCTACCACGCAGCCGCGCGCAAGGCCCGCAAGATAACCGAAACGCTGGAGTCCCTCGTCGAGTTGCTCCTCGGGGTCTGGCGCCGCGGAAGCGGTCACAGGACTCGCCGGATCCGCCGCCTGCAGACCCTGAAGACCGAGACAAAAAGACACTGCAGCAAGCGTCACAAAAATGTGGCGGATATTCATTCGGGAGTCCTTTGAACATGCGTGATCGGCAAGTGCTTGCGCCGCTGCATTCTATGCCAGCAATTGCGCGGTGCGGCGCCTGGTGCAAACCGAGCCGCCCATTATGGGCCTTGCGCCCTGACCCTGACGCGGACCCGGACGCGCCGAGGATCAACGCGGACCGTGTCGCGCCGGGGAATCGTGCAGCGCGTTGATCAGCACCGCCGTGGAGAAGCCGAACATCATCAGGCCGTTGGCTGCCTGCAACGGCGCCAGCAGGCGCGCCGTGCCGATGAGAGTGATATCGCCGAAGCCGAGCGACGTGAACGTGACGCCCGAAAAGTACAGCGCCGTCTCGAAATCGCCGAACTGCCCGAGCGCCAAGTACACCAGCGCCCAGGCGATCATCTGCACGATGCTGCCGATGCTGAGCACCAGCATCAGCAAGGCCATGCTGCGGAAGGTGATGGGCGCCCGCCGCCGGGCGCCCGAGGCGGCTGCACCACCGATGAAATACTTGAGCGCAACCAGCGCCGTAAGCGATTGCAGGCCGAGACATGCCGTCGCCACGCCGAGGCCAACCGCAATTATCGTGATCATCGGCCGCCCCGCTACACCGGCCGTTCCCTGCCGGCTTCAGACAGCAGGCGCTGCACCTCGGCGGCGGTCTGCAGCAGGTTCTTGACCATGTCGCGCGTGAACTCGTAGGCATCGGAGCCGATGGCATCGGTGCGGAAAAGCCAGCTCCCATCGGGCAAGCGTTCCACCCGACCCTGTTCGCGCAGGCGCTCGAGCTTGCGGCGCACGGTTTCGCGCGGCAAACCGGTGACCTGCACCACATCGGTGAGCCGCACCGGATGCAGCGCCAGCAGCATGGCATCGCCGACGGTCGGTGCCTCCAGCGGATCCATGCCGGGCAGTGCAATGTTCATCGCATTCATGTGCGCCAGCGTTGCCCAGACGAAGACCGACTCGAGGTCAGCATCCAGCGCACGGCTCACCCGGCGCATGTGCTGGGCCAGGTGCCGATTCATCGCAAACGCGAGCAGCCCGAACGCGCGTCTGAAACTTTCTTCCGAGTCAGCCATGGCATCGTCCTGCCGTTGCGCCCAAAGTGGGCATTATTCAAGGCGAGCGACGCGCTGCCTACAGACTGACGCCCAGATTGGGCGGGAGTGGAGCGCTCATGATTGGTGGGCATGCCGGGCAATCGGGACTTCGGTCTCCACACGTGAGGGACTGAATCTCCAGGCGAGCCATACCAGGACCCATTCTGGGCAAAGCGGGACCCGGCTCGTAACCTGCGTCGGGCATACTCTGGCGCTCATTTTCGCAAACAAGATTAGCAGCGCATGAGCCACGAGAACCCCGGCAATCTCATGAGCCGTCGCGAGATGCTCGCCCTGGGCGCCAGCGCCCTGACACTCGCCGCGGCGCCAGCGTTCGGCCTCGCAGCGGCAGATGCGGCGCCCGGCCCGCCGTCCGGCGGCGACCGGGTGATTCTCTCGAACGAGGATTCCTGCACGCTGACCGTGATCGACCCGTCCACGCAGCGCGTCAAGCACACCATCAACTTGACGAGCTTCGATGAAGATCCGCGGCCGCCGTTTCGCTTCGTGACCGGCGACATGGTCCCGTCGCATGGCGCGATGATCCAGAAGCCGCTCTATCACGGCGCGATCTCCGTGCACGGTTGCGCGCCGTCACCGGATTCGAGGTTGCTGGCGACGGTCGGCCGCGGTTCCGGCAATCTGTATCTGATCGACACACAGAGCCTCGCTGTGGTCGGCAACCGGCCGAACCCGCGCGCAGGCCCGACCACCAACGCCGAGACTCTCACCTCCGGCGTCCTCGTCGGACGCGAGCCGCACGAACCCACGTTCACCCCCACGGGCCGCGAGATCTGGGTCACGCTGCGGGGCGAAGACCGTATTGCCGTGCTCGACGTCGATGCGATTCCCGCGGAATCGAGCGGACAGACGGCGCGCGGCGCCTCCATCCGGGGGTTCGTCCGGACGCCGCCCGGCCCCGCGATGGCCTGGTTCGCGGATGGCGGCCGCACCGCGTTCGTGGTCTCGCAGAAGACTTCGAGCATCGAGGTGATGGACGTTGGTTACGACGCTTCGGGATATTCCACTGTCGGCATGCGAAAGACACTCGACATCAGCGCGCAGGATCCGTTCGGGTTCTCGCCCTTCCTGCGCCGCTCGCCGGACGGTCGAGAGATCTGGGCCGTGCACAAGCTCGCCGATCGGGTGTCTGTGCTGTCGACGGGTGGCGTCGTCGAGGCACGGGTTGTAGAGACGCTCGCAATCGGCGACAAGGCGCGCCCCAATCATCTCGAGTTCGTGGAGAACGCCAACGGCCGCGCGGTCTACGTGAGCTGCGCGCGGCTGGACACGGCGGGCAACGGCATCGCCAGTCCGATAATGATCATCGACCGCTCGGCACCTTACGGCAAGCGGCGAATCGTCGGGCAGTTCTTCAGCCAGGGCCGCGAAGCGCACGGCATCTGGTGCGACCCGTCAGCGTCGATGCTGTTCATCGCGCACGAACTGGACGAACTTCCGCAGCAGCCGAACGCGGGGCAGACCGTGTGCACCGTATTCGACGTGAAGGACCCGTTCGCGCCGCGTTTCATGACGCAGATTCCGCTGGGCGACCTCGCGCTGCCCTCGGGGCGGCTGCGCAACAAGAAGAGCGTCAACCTGGTCTACGTGCGCCCGGGCATGCCAAGCGCCACGGCAGCGTGAGAGACAGACGATGAACGACTACGCGACATACACGCGCGAGATGCATGCCTCCATGCAGCAGATGATGAAGGATATGCATCGGGATCCGCCATCTGGCGACCCTGACATCGATTTCCTCGCGATGATGATCCCGCACCACCAGGGCGCGGTCGATATGGCACGGCTCGTGATCGCGGCGGGCCGGGATCCGCAGGTTCGCGTCCTTGCCGAGGCGATCATGGCATCGCAGCTGTCCGAGATCGAAGGCATGCGCGGCCGGCTGGCCGCCCTGCGCCGTGGTGGCAGCCCCGATGACGGGTTCCCGTCGCCCAACGGCACTCGGGGCTGATACCACTCGCAACGAGAATCCGCGACGCTCAGGACCCGGCGCGCGGATCGAGTCGCAAACGTCCCCATGTCCCACCCCACATCAGGCGACCGTCGGGATCAAGCACCACGGGCGCGAACATGGTGTTGTAGCGCGCACGCGGGAGCACCCAGTGAAAGCGTGACGTGCCGGTGCGCCAGTCGAGCGCCTCGAGCGTCCAGTGTCCGTCGCGCGCGCCTTCGGTATAGACCATGCCGCTGCCCGCGCTGATCATCGGAACGGAGTTCGGCGAACTCACCTCGCGGTTCACCCAGGCTTCGTCCAGCGTACGCGTCGCGGCATTCCACTCGAACTTCTGCACGCCGAGCGGTCTGTGCTCGTCATGTGTGGCCAGCAAGCCGACCAGCACCGGGCTGAAGCTCTTCGGCAGATACCAGGGGATATGCGGCGGCTCGTTGTTCACGACCAGCGCGCCATGACCCAGAACACCCACCGACTGTTCCGACTGCACCGCCGCCAGGTTCGAATCGCCCATGGTCGCGGGCTGGCTCGCGGCGATGCGCCTCGACAGGCCAGGCAGACCGTTCCAGTCCGCGGGGATCGCGTCACGCCAGAACAACGTCAGGTTCATCAGCGCGTCACCGTCGGTGATGACCACGAAACGATCGTCGTCGCCGGAACCCATCAGCGTCGGCGTCGATCCCGAGCCATTACCGGCGCTGTTCCGATACGGTTCACGCCACGCGCCGTCGGCCTCGTCCTGCGACCAGCCCTAGCCGGTCCAGCGAATGCAGTGCATGAAGTCGCGCGAAACGATATACACCTTGTTGTCGGAGCCGATGGCAAAGGAATTACGCACCCAGCCCGAGAGCGTATCGCTGGAATCCCCGTCGTTGGCGGGAGCCCCGTCTAGATGCGCCAGGTAGTGACGACTGAAGTCGCGTGCCACCGCAACGACGTCGCCCTTATCGGTAACTCCGACCAGCCAGCCGTCGTAAGTGAAGTTCAGACCGACCAGGATCCCCCGCGCTTGCGGCGGCATCTCGAAGCGCCGCTTCCGCTCGATGCGGCTCCCGGCGTTACCGCGTTGCGCATCGCCATAGACTTCCACGCCACCATTACGCAGCACGTAGAATTCGTTGTCGCGGTCGACCAGCGGATAAACGCCCTGCGACTCTCGCAGCAACATCATCTCGCGCACTCCGTACCACACCGCCAGGGGTCCGCTGGATGTCTCGATCGCCCGCTCGCGCTGCTCCGCCCAGGCAGGCGTGTAGGGCGAGTTCTCGCGCAGCATCAGTGTGTCGACGATGTCGAAGCTCGCGTAGTCCTGCTTGACCAGACGGTCCGCGCCCACCGACCAGATCACGCGCCGCCCGTCCGCATACGGCCCGCTGATCACCGGGATCAGGTGCGCCGGCCCCATGAAGCGATAGGCGATATCGGCATCGGTCAATGTCCGGTTGCTGCTCACCGGCCCCGCGACCGCGACAGACCCGGGTTGACCGGACGCGGCGTGCGTGATCGGGTAGGTGGAATCCGCGAGCCAGGGATTACGCGGTTCGACCGTGGCGGAATCCGCCATGACGCCCAGCGGCAACAGGGCGCACAGCGTCACGACGGTACGCTGGCGAAGGTGAAGGGAGAACGACTCTGGCATAGTCTTCGGTTCCCGGGGGCGAATGGATTCAGGTGAGGAGGCGCCCGGGCAGCAGGCCGGTGGTGACGCCGTCGCACACGGTGGGCACGCCGGCGACCAGCGTCATGACGTAGCCGTCGGCGTCCTGCACCAGGCGGCCACCGCCTGCCGGCAGGTCGTACTCCCAAGCGGGCATGCGCAACGCGAGCCGCTCGAGGTCGATCAGGTTCAGGTCCGCGCGCTTGCCGGGCGCGATCAGCCCGCGGTCGATGAAACCCCATGCCTCGGCGGGCCGCTGCGTCAGCTGCTGCACCAGCCACTCGAGCGCGAAGCCCTTGCCGTCCGGCTGTTCGCGCCACTGCGTGAGCACGAAAGTGGGCATGCCGGCATCGCTCAGCACCGCGCAATGCGCGCCGCCGTCGGCCAGGCCAATGACAGTCAGCTCCGACTGGATCATTTCGCGCAGCACGGCGGGCGATGCCTCGGCGTAGTTGCGCACCGGCGTGTAGAGGAAATGCCGCCCCTCGCCCTCCAGCAGCCAATCGTAGGCCAGAAACTCCGGCGCGGTCGCGCTGCGCGCGGCCTGCACGGCAACCGAGCTCTCGCGCGGGGGCAGGTACGGCAGGGTGGCGTCGAAGCGGAAGATGTTGTTCCAGTCACATAGCATCGCCGAGGGAAGCAACGAAAGATCGAGCTCCGCGAGTATCCGCCGTTTCGTGTCCGGTTCGCGCAGGCGTGCCGCCTGCTCGTCCAGCGGCAAGCCCATCAGCGCCCGATACGACGCCGACACCGCGAGGAAATTCACGCGGTTCGACAATCCCATCAGCACGCTGATCGGCCGCGCTGCCACCTGCGCGTGGATATCGAGACCCTCGGCACGCGCGCCCGCGATCAGCTCGAGGATGCGCCGCCACGCATCGGGCTGTTCGGGCGTCTGCGTCAGCGCCACCGACACCTGCCGGCCGCTCTGTGCCGCGATCTCGCGGATCAGCGCGAACTCGTGCTCGAGCGGGCTGAAGTCGGAAACGATTTCGAAGATGCCGCGCCCGCTCGTTCGCATCGCGCGCGCGATGCCGAGCAGTTCCGCGGGCTTTGCGCTCAGGCTCGGCGTGGGCTTGCCGTCACTGGAGCGATGCACCACCGTGCGCGAGGTCGAGAAGCCGATCGCACCCAGCGCGAGCGCCTCGCTGACCAACTCCCCCATCGCACGGATTTCCGCTTCCGTCGGATGCATCGTCGGATCAGCGCCGCGCGAGCCCATGACCCAGGTGCGCAACGGGCCGTGCGGGATCTGCGCCGCCACGTCGAGCGCAAAGCGCTTCCGGCGCAGCGCCGCGAGGTATTGCGGAAAGCTTTCCCACTGCCAGTCGATACCCTCCGCCAGCACGGTGCCCGGAATGTCCTCCACGCCCTCCATGAGGCGGATCAGCCAGTCGCGCTCGCCTGCTCGCACCGGCGCGAAGCCCACGCCGCAATTGCCCATCACGACCGTGGTAACACCGTGCAGGCAGGAAGGGCTCAGGTACGGATCCCACACCGCCTGTCCGTCGTAATGCGTGTGGATATCGACGAAGCCGGGCGTCACGACGAGTCCGCGTGCATCGATCTCCTGCGCGCCGGCTTGCGCGATCGCGCCGATCACCTCGATGACGCCGTTCCTGATCCCGATGTCGGCAATGCGCGCGCTTGCACCGCTGCCGTCGACCACCAGGCCGCCGCGTACGATCGTGTCCAGCATGAGACTACTCCGGGCGCGCGGCGCCTCAGCGCGCCGGCGCTTCTTCAGCGAGAATGAAATTGACCGGCGCCGCCATGCCCGGCAGATCCGCGAGCCGTCCGGCGTTCTTCACGCTGCTGGCGTTGTAGCCATGCACGCCCTCGTCGCCCGCGGCAACGGGTACCAGCTCCGCCTTGCCCTGTTCGATAGTCGCCAGATCGATGTCGTAGAGCGCGGCAACGTTGCGGAACAGGATCTTCTCGAGCATCTCGCGGGGCATGCCGTCGCACTGGCTCGCCAGCAGCGGCTGCGACCACGGCCAGGTCGAGTCCGAGTGCGGATAGTCATTGGCCCACATCACGCGCTCCGGATTGATCATCCCGGCCTTCGCAGCACCGAAGGCCGTCCAGTCGTCCTGGAAGGTGACGTAGATGTTCTCCGAGACGTATTCCGATGGCTTGCGCTGCAACTCCTTGCCCGGCGTGATGTGGTGACGATGGCGCAGGTAGCCATGATCCATGCGGTACATATAGTGTGGTACCCAGCCCGCGTCCGCCTCGACGCTGACCACCCTGAGATCCGGATGACGGTCGAACACACCGCCGAATACCAGCATGCCCATCACGTCCTGGCAGGCGCGCATGGTGTTCATGAAGCCGTTCAGCGCCGAACCGCGATACTGCTTGCCACGCGAGGTGAGGATGTGGAACGAAACCGGCAACCGCATCTCGACGGCCGCACGGAAGAAGTCGTCGTAGATCGGGCTGTCATAGTCCTCCTGCGCGGGTTCACCCGGCAGCATCACGCCGCGCATGCCGAGGCGGCGCATGTCCTCGAGGTCGGCGATCGCCTCGAGCGGATCGTGCATCGCGATCTGTCCGATGCCGAGCAGACGGTTCGGCGCGCTCGCGCAGTACTCCGCGAGCCATGCGTTGTACGCCCGGAAGCAGGCACGCTTCAGTTCGAAGTCCGGGTGGTTGCAGAACATCATGCCCACGGTGGGGTAAATCAGTTCCGCCGACACGCCGTCCTGGTCCTGCTCCAGCAGCCGGGCCACGGGATCCCAGCCGCCCCGATGCATGTCCTCCCATTTCACGCCTTCCGTGCGAATCTCGATCGGGTCCTTGCCGGCCGCGGCAATGAGTCCCACGGGGATCGGCGGCAGGGGATCGCCCATCACGAACATGTCGCCACGCTCGCCGTTGCGCACCAGATGCGGCACGCGGTCGCGATACTTCGTATCCACGCGGGACACGTACAGGTCCGGTGGTTCGGTGATGTGCGAGTCGGCGGAAATCAGTGTCTGTTTCACGCAGGGGTCTCCGGTTCCGGTCATTTGGGCATCAAACCGAATTCTCGCCCTCGACGCCGCCGGCGTACAACTCGCATTCGCACTGCGCGCGGGATCGCCGTGTCGTCGCCACATGTAATTGAATCAAAGAGAAAAAATCCACGCCACGAAGGGCAACGGCACGCCGCGCGACGACCCATTCACATTTGTCGGAGTTCACCGCCATCGCGCAGAACCGCGACCGGGCTTCGCTCGCCATGCAGCAACAACCGCCCGATGGCCAACTGCCGCAGGCATGGGCGCAAGATCGGACTAAACTGCGCGATGGCGGGGGCACCCGCCCGGAGTGCCTCTGACAACGACCGGCGATCCCGCAGATGAAGAAGAACTGGAGCAAGCCCACCGAACTGCACCTCGCACCGCGGCCGCGCAAGCAGCCCCGACAGAGCCGTTCGATCAGTCTCGTGCGCGCCATACGAGAGGCCTGCCTGCGGATTCTCGAGCATGAGGGTGCCGAGGCGCTGACGACCAACCGCATCGCCGAGGTGGCCGGCGTGGGCGTGGCCTCGGTGTACCAGTATTTCCCCAACAAGGACGCAATCCTCGCCAGCGTCTACGAAGAGTTGCTCGTGCGCGAGCGCGCGGCGATCACGGCGCTATTCATGGACGTGGCGACACAAAGCAGTCGCGACACGCTGGAGAGCCTGATAGACCACGGCATCGATTCGCGGCGTCGCTTGCTCGCCATCGCCCCGGACTTCTACCGCAAGTACCACCGCGAGTTCCAGCTCACGCCCGGCGGCATCGCGCAGGGCGCGGGACCGGACAGCCTGCGCCGCTCCATGACCTCCACCGGCGACATGTTCGCCCGCTTCGGCGCGACGCTGCGCGTAGCCAACGACACCAGCGCGCAATTCATCTTCACGCGCGGCATCGGCGCGATCATCGACCGGGCCGCGGAAGACGCGCCCGCCCTGCTCGAGGACCCCGCATTCAGGGCGGCGTTAAAGGACATGGTCGCGCGCTTCCTGCTGCTGCCCGACGGCGGTTGAAGCGCCTTGCCGCTCACCCGGCAGCCCGGCGCCCATTCCGGGCAACATGAACAATTCGAAAGTTGCCAATGCGACGGCCGCTCTTCAGTGTTCGCAGCCGCGGGCCGTCGCGCACCGCGTCGTGTGCACGGTGACACGGCCATGGTCGCCGGCGCATCGACCCGACCCGACCCAAGCGCAAGGACACTCCGTTGCAAACACTCCGCTACCTGCTCATTCCCGCGCTGACGAGCACCCTGGTCGTTTCCTGCGATCGTCACGCGCCGGTCGACTACGCGCCCGGGCTGGTGGCGGAATGGAACGCCTACGGGGGCGCGCCGGGAGGTGGCCATTACTCGGCGGCAGAACAGATCACGCGCGACAATGTGCACGTGCTGCAACAGGCATGGGTATACCGCACCGGCGACAAGCGCGAAGCCGGCAAGGGGATGCTCGACGGCGTCGCGGTCGACAACGTACCGGGCAGCAGCTGGCAGCTCACGCCGCTCGTGGTCGGGGACACGCTCTACGGCTGCAGCGCGCTCAACCGGATGTTCGCGCTCGACGCCGCCACGGGCGAGGAGAAGTGGAGCTATGACCCGGGCGTGGACACTTCGCAGGACATGCTCGTCAACTGCCGAGGCGTGAGCAGCTGGCGGAGCGCCACGCCGACGGGCGCGGCCTGCGATCACCGGATCTTCATGGGGACGCTGGATGCGCGGCTGATCGCGGTCGACGCGAAGACCGGCAAGGCCTGCGAGGACTTCGGCGAGCGCGGCCAGGTGGACCTGAGCGCGGGCCTCGGCAGGTTTTCGCCGCAGGACTACTCCGTCACGTCCCCACCGGCGATTCTCGACGACCTCGTGATCACCGGCGCGATGGTGCTGGACCGCACGCACGACCACATGCCCAGCGGCGTGGTGCGCGCCTTCGACGTACGCTCGGGCAAACTGGTGTGGTACTGGGATGCGATCCCGCCCGGCACCCAGCATGAGTTCGATGCGCAGGGCCAGCCGGTCTATCACCGCGGCACCACCAACGTGTGGTCGATCATCTCGGTCGATCCCGAGCGCAAACTCGTGTTCCTGCCCACCGGCAACACCTCGAGCGACTTCTACGGCGGTAACCGCAAGGGCGTGGACGACTATTACTCGAGCTCCGTGGTCGCGTTGAAGGGAGAGACGGGCGAGGTCGTCTGGCACTTCCAGATGGTGCATCACGACATCTGGGACTACGACACCCCGGCACAGCCGACGCTGTTCGACTTCGCGCGCGACGGCAAGCCGATCCCCGCGCTGGCGCAGCCGACCACGATGGGGCACCTGTTCCTGCTGAACCGTGAAACGGGCGAACCGCTGTTTCCCGTGGAGGAGCGACCTGCGCCGCAGCACGGGGCAGTGCCGGGTGAATATCTCGCCGCCACACAACCGTTTCCCACGAAACCCGCGCCGCTGCACCCCGGCGGACTCACGGCGGACGACGCCTGGGGGTTCACGTTCTGGGACCGGGGCGAGTGCCGCAAGCAGATCGAGGGCCTCCTGAACGAAGGCATCTTCACACCACCGTCGCTGCAGGGCTCCGTGCAGTTCCCGGCCGACATGGGCGGCAACAACTGGGGCACGCCGGCGATCGACCCCGAACGCGGCCTCGTCATCCTGAACACACTGTTCATGCCGGAGATGCTGCAACTGATACCGCGCGACAAGTGCGAGATCGGCAAGGATCCCTTCACCTCGCCGCAGGCCGGGACGCCGTATTGCGTGCGCAGCATGCCGATACTGTCCCCGCTCGGGGCGCCGTGCATCGCGCCGCCATGGAGCACGCTGGTCGCCGTGGACCTCGCTACCGGCGAGAAGCGCTGGGAAGTGCCGCTCGGCACGCTGGAGGAGATGGCGCCGTGGCCCCTCTCGCGCATCAAGGGCGCCCCGAGCGTCGGTGGCCCCAGCGTGAGCGCCGGAGGCATCACCTTCATTGCCGCCACGCCGGACTACTACCTTCGCGCCTTCGACACCGTCACCGGCGCCGAACTGTGGAAGGCGAAACTTCCCACCGGAGGACATGCCACGCCGACGATCTATCGCGCCCCGAGTGACGATCGACAGTTCGTGGTGATCGCCGCCGGCGGCCACTTCGGCATGCCGCAGGAACCCAAGGGCGACTACCTGATCGCGTTCGCGCTGCCGAAGAAGCCGGAGGGTGTCACACACCCTTGACTGCACCGCTGCCCGTCGCGCGCGTGCCGGGGACGCGAGCCATGCTTACGCGAATTGCCGTCACGCGGCGCCATCGCGCGGCGTCGAATGCGGTGGCTCCCGGGCTCTCAGTTCTTCGCTTTCACCGCACCCAGTTGAAACACCTCGTCATCCTGCCAGTGTTCGAGCAGGATCCGAGCAACCCGCTCCTGCCACAACTGGGCGAAGCGCCGACGCTCGACGGCATCCGCTTCGTCGCGGATACAACGTCCCAGGAGCAGCGACATGTCCCCATGCGCGGGTACGCGCGACAGATCCACCGCGGCGTCGACCGCCTCGCCGGTGTCGATGCGCGTCAGGCGCACCGCGAGCGGTATCGCGACACCGAACTGCTGCAGTCCGCGACGCACGAACTGACCACCGAGGCCCTTGAAGCCTCCTTCCTGCGCCGCACCGGTGAGCAGACCGAACACGCTGGCGATCACGCCCGTCACCCCCTGCTCGAGATCGTCGGCGAACGCGAGCCTGAGGTTGCCGCGTTCGGGCACGCCCTGCCCGTGCAGCATCGTCATCGCGCGGCACGCCATGACATACGCCGAAGCCACGGTAGGGCACGAGTGGCCGGCAAGCCGCACGGCGTCCTCGTAGCCGTATTCGAGCAGGCCATCCTGCGCGGTACCGAGAAACTCGGCCAGGGGATCACGCACCCGCAAGCGCGGCACGCGCTGGAAGAACTCGGGAAAGTGCATGTGCTTGCTGCCTCGAGCCTGCCGGGCGCCGGGTGACGGGATCGAATGAGCCCGGCGCCCGGCACCCGGCGCGGCGTGTCAGAGCCTGGCGAAGTCGATCACGATGGCGCCCGGTTCGCGCTGCCGGTAGGTGATGGACACCTGCTCGCCGTAGCGCTGCTGCAACTGGCCCAATAGCGGCAGCGGATCATGGTCGTTGCAGAATCGCATCGTTTCACCCGGCTGCAGCGAATCGAGCGCGCCGAAGATCGCCGCGTGGCGGAAACGCTTGGCAACGCCGCGGGCGTCGAAGGGGTAGATCGCCTCGGCGGTGGTGTGGTTGCAGGCGTGGACGGTTTGCATGCGGACTCCTGATACTGTGGATAAATCCGACTGATTTTGTCGGATAAAAGCAGTATGCTGGCCACCGGTTGGTAATTCCTTGATCTGGATCGGCATTAGTCGCAACTGCAGGGCTGGCGGTAGTCAGGCGCGCGATGCGGATTCGTGCCCGCAGCGCCCGACCGGTCGCGAAGCTGTCAACGGCGCGTCCCGGCCTGTAAAGTGCCGGCTCGATAGTCTCGCGAGGCCGGAGATTTTGCGTACACGATCCAATGCACGGCGCCCGCGCGTTGCCGGCGCGTGGGGCAGCGCCGATCTGCCGCCCGGTGCGCGGGGGCCATCGGCACGATGAGCCTGCTGCTCACGGTGCTGACGCCCTTCCTCGGCGCACCGCTGGTCGCCCTGGCCGCTGGCCGCGGTCGCGCCGCGACCGCCTGGTGTACCGCCGGCGTGATCGCGCTGGCGGGCCTGTGGCTGGCACCGCTGCTACCGGCAACCCTTGCCGGGGACACCGCGATCGAGCGACTGCCCTGGATCCCGACGGCGGGTCTGGACCTCGCCTTTCGTCTCGACGGTCTCGGCCTGCTGTTCGTGCTGCTGATCCTCGGCATCGGCCTGCTGGTCATCCTCTATGCCCATTACTACCTGTCCGCACAGGACAGCCTCGGGCGGCTCTACGCCTGCCTGATGCTCTTCATGGGCTCGATGCTGGGCGTCGTGCTGTCGGAGAACCTGATCCAGCTGCTGATCTTCTGGGAGCTCACCAGCCTGTCGTCGTTCCTGCTGATCGCGTACTGGCGCAGGCGCGCGGCGGCGCGTCGCGGTGCGCGCATGGCGCTCACGATCACGGGCGCGGGCGGCCTGGCGCTGCTGGCGGGCTTCCTGCTGCTCGGTGATATCGTCGGCAGCTACGAGCTTTCCGTGGTGCTCGCGCATGGCGAGGCGGTGCGCGCCGACCCGCGCTACACCACGGTGCTCGCGCTGGTGCTGCTCGGCGCGTTCACCAAGTCGGCGCAGTTTCCGTTCCACTTCTGGCTGCCGCACGCCATGACGGCGCCCACGCCGGTCTCGGCCTACCTGCATTCCGCCACCATGGTGAAGGCCGGCGTGTTCCTGCTGGCCCGCCTGTTTCCGGTGCTCTCGGGAACGCCGGAATGGACGTTCTGGGTCGGCGGCACCGGGCTGGTGACCCTTCTGCTCGGCGCGGTCGTCGCGCTGTTCAAGCACGATCTCAAGGGCCTGCTCGCTTATTCAACCATCAGCCACCTCGGCCTCATCGTCGCCCTGTTCGGCGTCGGTACCCCGCTGGCGGCGGTGGCCGGCGTGTTCCATCTCATCAACCACGCCATCTTCAAGGCGGGGCTGTTCATGGCCGCCGGCATCATCGACCACGAGTGCGGCACGCGTGACATGCGGCGCGTCAACGGCATGTGGAAGCACATGCCGTACACGGCCCTGCTGGCGATGGTGGCGGCGGCGGCGATGGCCGGCGTGCCCCTGTTCAACGGCTTCCTGTCCAAGGAAATGTTCTTCGCCGAGGCCGTCGCGGCCGGCGGCCAGATGCGCAACGGCTGGCTGCTGCCCGCCGCCGTCACCTTCGCGGGCATCTTTGCCGTGGCCTATTCGCTGCGCTTCATCCACGACGTGTTCTTCAACGGCGAGCCCGTCGACCTGCCGAGGACGCCGCACGAACCGCCGCTGTGGATGCGGGTCCCGGTGATGATCCTGGTGACGCTGTGCCTGCTGGTCGGCGTG
>DAORUQ010000030.1:0-21803 GCA_035433265.1 Pseudomonadales bacterium
GACGACGATGCTGGCCGGCATGGGCGAGCATCTGCTGTCGGAGTATTACATCGTGCGCGCTCCGGCGCTGCGCGAGATGGAACTGGACGAAGAGGAAATGACGGAGTGGATCTCGGTCATGTTCTATCGCGCCCTGTTCCTCGAGAACCCGCCTGCGGAGCGGTTGAAGCATGCCGCACTGGTAACACACCTGCGGCGCAGCGCCGGGGTGCCGGGCAGGATTTGAAGCAAACAACCCCATACCGGGAGGATGCATTGTCGTGAGCGAGACAGACGAGACGATTCAGAGCTACGTGGGCCGCCCGCCCTGCGGTCCCTACAACAGCTGGGACGAGGTGAACGCGCCGATGATCCGGCAGCTGTGCGAGGCGCTGGGCGACGAGAACCCGGTCTACATCGACCCGGCGTTCGCGGCGCAGTCGGTGCACGGCGGGCTCGTGGCGCCGCCGACGATGCTGCAGGTCTGGACCATGCGCGGCGTCGGTGGCAAGTGGGCTCCCGGCTCGGACAGCCGCGAGCCCTTCGAGGTGTTCGAGTACCTGAAGACGATCGGCTTCCCGGCCGTGGTTGCGGTGAACTGCGAGCAGAACTACTACCGCTACGTGAAGCCGGGCGACAAGCTGCACCACACCTCGAGCATCGAGTCGATCTCGCCGCAGAAGACCACTGCGCTCGGCACCGGCTATTTCGTGACCGAACTCGAGGAGTTCTTCGACCAGAACGGCGAGAAGGTCGGCGACATGCGTTTTCGCGTGTTCCTCTACCGCGCGCCGGACCGTGCGCAGGAAGCGGCTCCCGCGGGCGAAGCCGCGAAGCCGGCGAAGATCAAGCGTTTTCGCCCGATCGAGAACCACGACACGAAGTTCTTCTGGGAAGGCGTGCGCCAGGGCCAGTTGCTGATACAGCGCTGCAAGGCCTGCAACACGCTGCGCCACCCGCCGGGGCCGATGTGTCCCTCGTGCCAGTCGCTCGAGTGGGACACCGTGAGCAGTTCCGGCAAGGGCACGATCTACAGCTTCGTCGTGATGCACCATCCGCAGATCCCGCCGTTCGATTACCCGAATACGATCCTGCTGGTCGAGCTCGAGGAAGGCACGCGCCTGGTGAGCCAGGTCATCGACACGCACCCGGACGAGGTGCAGATCGGCGCCGCGGTCGAGGTGGTGTTCCGCGAAGTCGAGGAAGGCTGCACGCTGCCGCTGTTCCGCGTCGTGAAATAAATAAGGGAGGTCGAACATGGATTTCACGCGTTCCGAAGAATCGCAATCGATCCAGGACCTGGCGGCACAGATCTTCGCCGACCAGGCCGGCGACGAGGCGCTCAAGCGCTTCGACCGCCACGAGATCGCCTACCACACCGGCTTGTGGAAATTGCTCGCCGAGGCGGGCCTGATCGGGGTCGCGCTGGCCGAGGAACACGGCGGCAGTGGACTGGGCTTCACCGAGCTGTGCGCGGTGTTCGAGGAGCAGGGCCGCCACGTCGCCGCGCTGCCGCTGCTGGCCACCGTGGTGCTGGGCGCGCTGCCGATCGCGGCATTCGGCAGCGAGGCACAGCGCACACAGTGGCTCCCGGGCGTGGCGCGCGGCGAACTGCTGCTGAGCGGCGCCCTGTGCTGTCCGGAGGTCGGAGGACATGCCGACCGGCTGCCGCGCGCGAGCGCGGACGGTGCGGGCTGGCGTCTGGACGGCACGCTGGACCGGGTGCCATACAGCCTGGAAGCCGCGGCGATCGTGGTGCCGGCGCAAGGCGATGACGGCGCGATGCACGTGTTCCTGGTGCCGGCCAAAGCCGCGGGCCTGGAGCGCGAGCGCCAGCGCGGCACCAACCATGAACCGGTCGATACGCTGGCATTCACGGGCGTGAAAGTGGCGTCCGCGGACCTGCTCGGCAAGCCGGGCGAGGGCGCCTGCATCGCCGAGTGGATCGGCACGCGCGCCGCGACGGCGCTCGGCTTCATGCAGCTCGGCGTGCTGTCGGACGCGCTGCGCCGCACCGCCGCGCACACGGTCGAGCGCAAGCAGTTCGGCAAGCCGGTCGCGGGCTTCCAGGCCGTAGCGCACCGCGCAGCCGACGCCTACATCGACGTCGAGGCCCTGCGATCCACGGCGTGGCAGGCAGCGTGGCGCATGTCCGAGAGCCTTCCTGCGGAAGCCGCGGTGGCTTCGGTCGCGTGGTGGGCCTGCGAGGCGGGGCACCGGGTCGGTCACGCCTGCCAGCACCTGCACGGCGGCGCCGGCGCCGACCTCGACGCGCCGATCCACCGTTACTTCCTGTGGGCGCGGCAGGTCGAGCTCTGCCTCGGGGGCAGCAACCGGATCCTGGCCCGCTTCGGCGCCAGCCTTTCCAACCAGACCATCGAGATCGGACTATGAGCATTCAGGACAGGACCACCCTCAAGTTCGCGGATGTGCGGGTCGGTGACGAGTTGCCGCCGCTCGGCATCGAGCTCACCACGCGCCTGATCGTCTCGACGGCACTGGCCACGCGTGATTTCCAGGACGTGCACCACGACAAGCCGGGTGCGCAGGCGCTGGGCTCGCCGGACATCTTCATGAACATCATCACCACCAACGGATTCGTCGGCCGTTACGTCACCGACTGGGCCGGTCCGGAGGCGCTGTTGCGCTCGGTGAAGATCCGCCTCGGCGCGCCGAACTATCCCGGCGACACGATGGTGATCAAGGGCAAGGTGACCGAGGTGCACAGCGACGCGAAGACCGTCGACATCGAGGTCGGCGGCAAGAATGGTCTGGGCTACCACGTCACCGGCACGGTGACCGTGGCGCTGCCCTGAGGAGAACACGATGAGCGACAACAAGTTTCTGAGCGGCAGGACGGCCGTCGTCGGCCTGGGTGCCACCGAGTTTTCGAAGGATTCCGGGCGCAGCGAGATCCAGCTCGGCGTCGAGGCGATCAGCATGGCGCTGGCCGACGCGGGCCTGTCGATCGACGAAGTCGACGGCATGGCCACCTACACCATGGACAACAACCCCGAGATCGAGCTCTACCGGCTCCTCGGCGGCAAGGAGCTGAAATTCTTCTCGCGCACGCATTACGGTGGCGGCGCGGCCTGCGGCCCGCTGCTGCACGCGGCGATGGCGGTGGCCACCGGCGTGTGCAAGGCGGTCGTGGTCTACCGCGCGATGAACGAGCGCTCGGGCTTCCGCTTCGGCCAGGGTGGGCTGATCAGCAACGACCCGAATTCTTTCGAGACCGTGCACTTCGGCTGGTATATGCCGTTCGGCCTGTCGACCCCGGCGTCGTGGGTCGCGATGTGTGCCAAGCGCTACCTGCACACCCACGGAGCGGAGCCGGACGATTTCGGCCGTGTGGCGGTATCGACGCGCGATTTCGCCGCGACCAACCCGGCGGCGTTCTTCTACCAGAAGCCGATCACGCTCGACGATTACCGCAAATCGCGCTGGATCGCCGAGCCGCTGCGCCTCTTCGACTGTTGCCAGGAGAGCGACGGCGCGGTGGCCATGGTGATCACCTCGATCGAGCGCGCGCGTGACCTGAAGCAGAAGCCCGTGGTCATCCGCAGCGCGGCGCAGGGCGCGGCCGGCGATTTCCAGATGATGACCGGCTTCTACCGTCCAGACCTGACGGCGATCCCGGAGATGGGCCTGGTCGCGCGCCAGCTCTACGGCATGGCCGGCGTGGGACCGCAGGATATCCAGACCGCGGTGCTGTACGACCACTTCACGCCGTTCGTGTTGCCGCAGCTCGAGGAGTTCGGCTTCTGCGGGCGTGGCGAGGCCAAGGACTTCATTCGCGCCGGTCACATCTCGCGCGGCGGCAAGCTGCCGGTAAACACCCACGGCGGACAGATTGGCGAGGCCTACATCCACGGCCTGAACGGCGTGGCCGAGGGCGTGCGCCAGGTGCGTGGCACGGCGGTCAACCAGACGCCAGGCGTGGAGCATGCGCTGGTCACCGCGGGCACCGGTGTGCCGACCAGCGGGGTGATTCTCGGCGTCGACCGATAGCCGGGACGGCGTGACATTGGCCGGTCGGGTCGAGACGCCCCGCCTTCTGTTGCTAGAATGCGGGGCCAATTCCCTTTCCGGGCGGTACAGAAACAGATGCGCAAGCTGTTACTGCTTTTCGGTGTTCTCTGCTCGCTGCACGCGACAGCCCTGACGCTGGACATGCCTTCTCCCGGCGAGGACATCGTCGGCGAGGTCATGACGGTCACGGTGGCCGACTACGAGCACACCATCAATACCTACGCGGAAGCCTACGGTGTCGGCTTTCGTCAGCTCGTTGCCGCCAACCCCGGTGTCAACCCGTGGGTGCCGGGCGAGGGCACCGAACTGGTGCTGCCGCTGCAGTTCATCCTGCCGCCGGGCGAACGCGAGGGCATCGTGATCAACCTGGCTGAAATGCGCATGTACCACTACCAGCCCGATGGCGGCACGGTGGAGACCTACCCGATCGGCATCGGCCGTGAAGGCTGGGAAACGCCGCTGGTTGCGGGCGCGAAGGTGCTCAGTGTGATCAAGGACCCGACCTGGGTGCCGCCGCCCTCGATCCGCGCGGATCACCTGGCCATGGGGCACCGTCTGCCGGCGGTGGTGCCGCCGGGTCCGGACAACCCGATGGGTCCGTGGGCGGTGCAGTTGAGCACCAGGGGCTACTACATCCACGGCACCAACAAGGAGCTCGGCATCGGCATGCGCGTCAGTGCCGGGTGCATCCGCATGTACAACAAGGACGTGGAGCAGTTTGCCCGTCGCGTAGCCAAGGGCACGACGGTGCGCATCGTCAACGCGCCGGTGAAGGTGGGCTGGAAGCAGGGGGAGCTCTACGTCGAGGTGCACGAGGCGCTCGAGGAGCAGCGCGAGGTCCACGTGCCGGAAGCCGACGTGGCCGATGCCATCCACCTGGCGCGCCGCCTGAGCTCGACGCCGGTGGAAATCAACTGGGTCGGTGCCAAGGCTGCTGCCCTGCGCCGTTCGGGCATGCCGGTCCGCGTTTCCGTGGACGATTCCGCCGGTATCGCCAGCTCGCGCTGACGGCCTCCCGTGCGCTGGAACACGTGCTCAGCCCACGGATGCAAATTTCACGTATCCCCGAAATGAGACTGCCCCGCGGACACCGCCGTGAAGGCGGTGCGCGCGGGGCAGCGACGCAAGATCGGGACCGGGTCTGTGGACCCGGCTCAGATCACTTGCGGCAGCACTTCTCAGCCATGCGGCTGACGGCTTCAACTGCGTCGTTTGCGCTCTTCTGAGCGTCGGCAGCAGCTGCAGCAGCGCCGTCGGCGGTCGATTGTGCGCGGTTGGCAGCGGCCAGCGCGTCGTTTGCGGTCTTCTCAACGGTGCCTACGCGGGTCTCGAGCGCGTCGAGGCGATCGTTGCAGGCGCAACCGCTGAGCAGCGTAACGGCGAGTGCTGCGGACAGAAGGGCGGCTTTCTTGGTCATGGTACGCATCTGTGGTCTCCTTGAAGGTCAATCATGCGATCGGGTCGATAGCGGTGAAATTCTTGCACATCTGACTTCGAAGTCAATGTTAGTTCTGCATAAAATTGACGAAGCGCAGGTTTGCCGGCGCTTTGTGACGGCGTTGTTGCGGACACGCCTCGACCGGCGTGCCGAATCAACCGATAAGCGGGTGGTACCAGAGGCGGGACTCGAACCCGCACGCCCTCGCGGACAACGGATTTTGAATCCGTCTCGTCTACCAGTTCCGACACTCTGGCCCAGTGAAGCGCGCGGCATTATAGCAATGCATCTTTGCACCGCAACCGCAACCGCAACCGCAACCGCAACCGCAACCGCAACCGCAACCGCAATTGCCTTGGCGCCGGTGCCTCTATACCCTTGCCGCCTTGCCGGCACGGGTCTGCCATGAAAGTCTGCGATTTCCGCTATGAACTGCCCGATGATCTCATCGCGCGCCATCCCTGCGCCGAGCGCACCGGCGCTCGCCTGCTGTGGCTCGATCCCGCGCGCGAGCATCCCGAGCACCTGCAGTTCGCCGATATCACGCGCCTGCTGCGCGCGGGCGACCTGCTGGTGTTCAACGACACGCGCGTGATTCCCGCGCGCATGTTCGGCTGCAAGGCCGCCACCGGTGGCGCCGTGGAGGTGCTGGTGGAGCGGCTGCTGGGCACTCATCGCGTGCTGGCGCAACTGCGCGCCAGCAAGGCGCCGAAGCCCGGCAGCGAACTGCTGCTGCTCGATGAAGAGGGCCGCGAGGCCGCGCGCGTGCGTGTGCTCGGCCGGCACGATGACATGTTCGAGCTGGAGTTTCCCGCGGATCGCGCCCCGCTCGCGGTGATGCAGTCCATCGGGCACATGCCGCTGCCTCCCTACATCGACCGGGAGGACGGCGCGCTCGATCGCGAGCGCTACCAGACGGTATACGCGGCCCGCGACGGCGCGGTGGCGGCGCCGACCGCCGGGCTGCATTTCGATGCGGCTCTGATCGAGGCGCTGCGCGCGATCGGCGTGCAAACCGCGTTTCTCACGCTGCACGTGGGGGCCGGGACCTTCCAGCCGGTGCGCACGGCGCAAGTCGAGGATCATCGCATGCACGCCGAGTACATCGACGTGGGCGAGGAACTGTGCGCCAGCGTCATGCGCGCCCATGCCGAGGGGCGGCGCGTGATCGCGGTGGGCACCACCTCGCTGCGCGGACTGGAGGCGGCCTCGGACGAGACGGCGATCCGGCCGTTCCAGGGCGATACCTCGATCTTCATTTACCCGGGCTACCGCTTTCGCTGCGTCGATGCGCTGGTCACCAATTTCCACCTGCCCGAGTCCACGCTGCTGATGCTCGTCAGCGCTTTCGCTGGCCGCGAGCGCGTGCTCGCGGCCTATGCCGAGGCGGTCGAGCGCCGTTATCGCTTCTTCAGCTACGGCGATGCGATGTTCGTCCAGGGCGCACGGCCGCCGCTGCTGAAGTCCGCACCGGGAGGCCGCAATGGCTGAATGCTTCCTGCAGTTCTCGTTGCTCGCCCGCGACGGCGCCGCGCGCCGTGGGCGGTTGCAGTTTCCGCGCGGCGAGGTCGAAACGCCGGCGTTCATGCCGGTGGGCACCTACGGCACGGTCAAGGGCATGCTGCCGCGCGACCTCGAGGAGATCGGCGCGCAGATCGTGCTCGGCAACACCTTCCACCTGATGCTGCGCCCGGGCTCGGGCATCATCCGCGATCTCGGCGACCTGCACGCGTTCATGGGATGGAAGCGACCGATACTCACCGATTCCGGCGGTTTCCAGGTGTTCAGCCTCGGCGACATGCGCAAGATCAGCGAGGACGGCGTGCGGTTCCGCTCGCCGGTGGACGGCAGCGCGGTGTTTCTCGACCCGGAGACCTCGATGCGCGTGCAGCGCGAGCTGGGTTCCGACGTGGTGATGGTGTTCGACGAGTGCACGCCGTACCCGGCCAGCCTCGAGCAGGCGCGCGATTCGATGGAGCTCAGCCTGCGCTGGGCCTGGCGCAGCAAGGCGGCCCATGCGGGCAACCCGGCCGCGCTGTTCGGCATCGTGCAGGGTGGCATGTATCCGGAGCTGCGCAGCCGCTCGCTCGAGGGCCTGCTCGCGATCGGCTTCGATGGCTACGCGATCGGCGGGCTTTCCGTGGGCGAGAGCAAGGACGAGATGCTGATGGTGCTCGATCACCTCGGGCCGCGCCTGCCCGTGGAGCGACCGCGCTACCTGATGGGCGTGGGCACGCCGCTCGACATCCTCGCGGCCGTGGCACGCGGCGTGGACATGTTCGATTGCGTGATGCCCACACGTAATGCCCGCAACGCCTACCTGTTCACCTCGCGCGGCGTGCTGAAGATCCGCAACGCGGTCAACCGTACCAGCGAAGAGCCGATCGATGCGGACTGCGGCTGCTACACCTGCCGCAATTTCAGCCGCGCGTACCTGCACCACCTCGACCGGTGCGGCGAGATGCTGAGCGGGCAGCTCAACACCATCCACAACCTGTACTTCTACCAGCAACTGATGCGGGGCATACGGGAGGCGATCGCGGAGCAGCGTTTCGCGGACTTCAGCGCCGCGTTCGTCGCGCGCTACGCCGAGGGCAGGCGCGGCGCGACATGAGCAGCTACCAGGTTTTCGTCTACGTCGGTCCCGCGCACGCCGAGGCGCTGAAGGAGGCGATGTTCGCCGCCGGAGCCGGGCGCCTCGGCAACTACAGCGGTTGCGCCTGGCAGACTCTCGGTACCGGGCAGTTCCGCCCGGGCGACGCCGCGCGGCCGTTCATCGGTTCGCCGGGGCAGGACGAGCGCGTGGAGGAATGGCGCATCGAGATGCCGTGCGCCGGCGAGCACCTGGAGGCGGTGCTGGCCGCGCTGCGCGCGGCGCATCCCTACGAGGAGCCGGTGTGCGGGGTGCTGCGCCTGGAGCACGGGGGCTGAGATGCTGTCCCGGATCCGCGAACGGCTGCTGTGCGAGCCGCAGGAGGCGCCCGGCGACGCCGATGCCGCGGTGCTGATTGCCGTCACCGCCGAGCGCGAACCGCAGGTCATTCTCACGGTGCGCGCGTCACACCTGCGATCGCACCCGGGCGAGGTCGCCTTCCCGGGCGGCAGGCGCGATGCCGCGGATCGCAGCCTGATCGAGACGGCGCTGCGCGAGAGCCACGAGGAGATCGGGCTGGATGCGGGCTGCGTCGAGATCCTCGCCGCCGGGCGCCAGCGCACCTCGCGTTTCGGTGTGCGTGTCTATCCCTTCGTGGGAGTCGTGCCGGCGGACGTGCAGCTGTCGGCCAATCCGGCGGAGCTCGAGGAGGTGTTCCGCGTGCCGCTCGCGTATTTCCTGCAGCGGGAAAACCTGCGCGTGCAGCGTATCGTCGATGCGGGGCGCGAATTGGACGTGGCATGGTACCCGTGGCGCGAGCGCCAGGTCTGGGGCATGACCGCGGTCATGCTGGTCGACCTGTTGAACACGGTTTTCGATTTTGGCGTCGAATTGCGGCGCTGATCATTCTCCGCGAGGTGCACATGATCTATGAACTGGACGGCCGTCGGCCGTCGATCGACGCGAGTTGCTTCGTGGCGCCCAATGCCTCGGTGATCGGCTCGGTCACGCTCGGCGCCGAGGCCAGCGTGTGGTTCAACGTGGTGATCCGCGCCGACCACGAGTCCATCGCCATCGGTGCCGGCAGCAACATCCAGGACGGCAGCGTGCTGCACGCCGATCCGGGCTATCCGCTGCTGATCGGGGAGCGCGTGACCGTGGGGCACCAGGCGATGCTGCACGGCTGCACCGTCGGTGACGGCAGCCTCGTCGGCATCGGCGCGGTGGTGCTGAACGGCGCGGTGATCGGGCGCAATTGCCTGATTGCCGCCAATTCGCTGGTCACCGAGAAGATGCAGGTGCCCGACGGCGCCCTCGTGATGGGCTCGCCGGGGCGGGTGCAACGCATCCTCGACGAGCACCAGCGCGCCACGATCGCGCGCAACGCGCTGCACTACATCGCCAACGCGCGGCTGTTCCGCGAGCGGCTGCAGGAACTGGGCAATGACTGACCCGCGCGCCGACGTGAAGTCGCCGTGCATCGGCGTCTGCGCCCTGGATGCCCGCGATGTCTGCATCGGCTGTTACCGCAGCGCCGCGGAGATCGGTGCCTGGACGACGCTGACGAACGAGGACAAGCGCGCCGTGCTCGAGCGCGCAGATCGGCGCTACCGCGAGGAGTGGGGGCAGGCCGCGCGCTGATGCTCAGCCGCCGCGCGGGCGGCTGGCGCGCACCTTGTGGATCACCTTGCCCTGCAGTTCGAGAATCTCGAAGTGGTAGCGGCCCAGGCGCATGCCGACGTGCGCCTCCGGAATCGTTTCCAGGAACTCGAGGATCAGGCCGTTCAACGTCTTCGGGCCGTCGATCGGCAGCTCCCAGTGCAGCGTGCGGTTGATGTCGCGGATCGCGGTGGCGCCATCGATCACGAAGCTGCCGTCGGGCTGCGGCACGATCTCCGGCGACTGGTCGCTGATGTTCGAGGTGAACTCGCCGACGATCTCCGCGAGGATGTCCTCGAGCGTGACCAGCCCGCGCACCGAGCCGTACTCATCGACCACGA
Source organism: Pseudomonadales bacterium (assembly GCA_035433265.1). Lineage (GTDB taxonomy): Bacteria > Pseudomonadota > Gammaproteobacteria > Pseudomonadales > UBA5518 > UBA5518. The sequence goes on from DAORUQ010000030.1 coordinate 10,043, forward strand.
TGCCCATGCGCCGCTTCAGCTTCTGGAAGTTCAGCAGCTGCGTGTTCAGCGGCGTGCCTTCGGGCACGAAATAGGGATCCGCGGCAGTGCGCTGCATCGCTTCGCGGTCCAGGCGGTCGCCGTTCAGGAACAGCGACACCGTGCGCAGGTGCAGTATGCCGAGGATGTTGCCGATGTCCTCGCGATAGAGGATCAGGCGGGTGTGCTCGCTCGTGCGCAATGCCTCGATGATCTGCGCGTCGTCCTCCTCGACGTCGATGCCGCGGATCTCGTGGCGCGGGATCATGATGTCGTCGACCGTCACTTCCTCCAGGTCGAGGATGTTCAGCAGCATGCGCTTGTGGCGCGGCGGGATCATCGGGCCGGACTCGCCGACGATGGTGCGCAGCTCCTCGGAGCTGAGCGCGTCCTCGGGACGCTTGTCGGGATTGATTCCCAGCACCTTGAGCAGGCCGTTGGTGATCTGGTTGATGCACCAGACCAGGGGGTAGAACACGTACATCAGCGCGTTCAGCACGTAGGCAGCGGGGAAGGCGATACGCTCGGGGTGCAGCGCGGCCAGCGTTTTCGGCGTCACCTCGCCGAAGATCAGCACCAGGACAGTCATCGCGCCGGTGGCGATCGCGATCCCGGCATCGCCCCAGACCCGCAGCGCGATCACGGTGGCGATAGCGGAGGCGAGGATGTTGACGAGGTTGTTGCCGATCAGGATCAGCCCGAGGAGGCGGTCGGGGCGCTCCAGCAGCCGCGTGGCGAGACGCGCGCCGCGATGGTTCTTGCGCAGGTGCTTCAACCGGTAGCGGTTGAGCGACATCATCCCGGTTTCGGATGCGGAGAAGAAGGCCGACATCAGAAGGCAGGCGATGAGAATGCCGAGCAGCAATTCCAGCGAGGAATCGTTCAAGCGCAGGGGTGCCTTCTGTCAGACGGGACCGGTATGTTGAAGAAAACCGCCGGGCATGGCAACCCGGGTTCGCCGGCGGCTGCCTCAGGCCGGACGCTGCAGCAGCAGTTCGAGCACGAACTTGCTGCCGAAATAGGCGAGGATCAGCAGGCCGAAGCCGGTCAGCGTCCACTTGACCGCCGTGGTGCCGCGCCAGCCGAGGCGGTGCTTGCCCCACAGCAGCACCGCGAACACCAGCCACGCGACGATGGACAGCACGGTCTTGTGTGCCAGGTGCTGCGCGAACATGTTCTCGAGGAACAGCGCGCCGGTGAGTATCGCCAGCGCGAGCAGCACCTCCCCGGTCCAGATCAGCCGGAACAGCAGGTACTCCATGGTCTGCAGCGGCGGCATCACGTCGACGACGCCGTGCAGTCGCCGGTGCTTGAGGCGGTTGATCAGCAGGCCCAGCGCCACTGCCTGCACCGCGGCGATGCCGAGGATGCTGTAGGCGAGCACCGAGAGCAGGATGTGCGCGCCCATGCCCCAGCCCAGATCGTGCCGCGGCGAGTAGGGCGAGTGCAGGAACAGTGCGCACAGCACCGCGACCACGGTGAGCGGATACACGACCAGCAGCAGGTTGGCCAGCGGCAGGCGCCAGCTGGCGCCCCAGGCCAGCGCCGCGACGACCCAGAACAGCAGCGAGGCGGCATTGAACAGCCCGAAATCGAGGCCCTGCGCGGTGACCGCCTCGGCCAGCCAGCTCAGCAGGTGCAGCAGCAGTGCGGGCAGCGCCAGCAGCATCGCCAGGCGCAGCGAGCGCTGCTGTGCGCGGCCCTCGTGCAGGGCGAACAGGTGCGATGCGAGGCTGGCCAGGTAAAAGAGGCAGGCGGCGAGTCCGGAGAGAACCGTGGTCATCGAAAGCACGCGGCGTCGGCATCCAGTGGTGGACCGGGATCAGGGCCCCGGGGAGCCGGTAGTCTAGCGAGCGCTGCCGCGGGCGTCACCCCGCGCGCTTCATGCGCCCGACTCGCTCGGGTATACTCGCGCGCTATTTTTCAGCGCCGCCCGCGGCGGGACAACGGAACTCCAGCATGTTCGACACCCTGAGTGAGCGCCTTTCAGAGACCCTGCGCCGGGTTGCCGGCAAGGCGACCCTGAGCGAGGACAACATCAAGGACACGCTGCGCGAGGTGCGCCAGGCGCTGCTCGAGGCGGATGTCGCGTTGCCGGTGGTCAAGGACTTCATCGACCAGGTGCGCGAGCGCGCGGTCGGGCAGGAGGTGATGAAGAGCCTGAGCCCTGGCCAGGCCTTCCTGCGGATCGTGCAGCTCGAGCTCGAGCGTGCGATGGGCACTGCCAACGAGACGCTCGACCTGGCCACGCAGCCGCCCGCGGTGATCCTGATGGCCGGCCTGCAGGGCAGCGGCAAGACCACCAGCGCGGCGAAGCTCGCGCGCTGGCTGAAGGAAAAGGGCAAGAAGGTGCTGATGGTCAGCGCCGACGTCTACCGCCCGGCGGCGATCCGCCAGCTCGAGACGCTGGCCGAGAGCGTCGGCGTCGGTTTCGTGCCGAGCCACGAGGGCCAGCGTCCGCTGGACATCGCGCAGGGCGCGTTGCAGACCGCGCGCATCCAGTTCGCCGACGTGCTGATCGTCGACACCGCCGGCCGGCTCGCGATCGACGCGGCGATGATGCAGGAGATCCGCGACCTGCACGCGGCCGTCAAGCCGGTCGAGACGCTGTTCGTGGTCGACGCGATGACCGGCCAGGACGCGGCGCAGACCGCGCGCGCCTTCAACGAGGCGCTGCCACTGACCGGCGTGATCCTGTCCAAGGCGGACGCCGATTCGCGCGGCGGCGCGGCGCTGTCGGTGCGCGCGATCACCGGCAAGCCGATCAAGTTCCTCGGCGTTGGCGAGAAGACCGATGCGCTGGAACCCTTCTACCCCGACCGGATCGCCTCGCGCATCCTCGGCATGGGCGACATCCTGTCGCTGATCGAGGAGGCCGAGCGCAAGCTCGACCGCGACAAGGCCGAGAAGCTCGCCAGGAAAATAAAGAAAGGCAAGGGCTTCGATCTCGAGGATTTTCGCGACCAGCTGCAGCAGATGCGCGACATGGGCGGCATCAGCAGCATGCTCGACAAGCTGCCGGGCATGGGCGGGCTGGCGCAGATGGCGCAGCAGAAGGTCGATACGAAGATGTTCGTGCGCATGGAGGCGATCATCAATTCGATGACGCCGAAGGAGCGCGGTGACCCGGACATGCTGAACGGATCGCGCAAGCGCCGCATCACCGAAGGCTCCGGCACCACGATCCAGGACCTCAACCGCCTGTTGAAGCAGCACAAGCAGATGCAGAAGATGATGAAGAAGCTCGGCAACAAGAGCGCGATGCAGAACATGATGCGCGGGCTCGGGGGCATGATGCCACCCGGCGGGGGATTCCCGCGGCGGTAAAAATCCGCATACCTCGGGGCGGGTGACCGCAACTGTTTCAAATACAAGTGCTTTCTCTTAGAATGCTCGCCCTTTGCGGGGCCGGCGGCGTGTGGCGGCTGGCGTCGGCAACGGCGAATCCCCTGGGATCAACGGCAGGAACCTTGTCATGGTAACGATCAGACTTTCACGTGTAGGCGCCAAGAAGCGTCCGTTCTATCAGGTCACGGTGACCGACAGCCGCAGCGCACGCGACGGCCGCTTCATCGAGCGCGTTGGGTTCTTCAACCCGATCGCCAGCGGCAAGGAAGAGCGCCTGCGTCTCGACCATGGCCGCATCGATTTCTGGGTGAAGCAGGGCGCGCAGTTGTCCGACCGCGTGGCGCAGCTGGTGCAGGAAAGCGCCAGGAAGGGCGCGCAGGCGGCCTGACAGGCTGTCGTGAACACTCCCGCCGACAGCGATCTGGTGGTGCTGGGTCGCATCAGCGGGGTGTATGGCATCAAGGGTTGGCTGAAGGTCTGGTCCTTCACCGACCCGCTCGAGGGAATACTCGATTACCCGGCGTGGCACCTGAAGACCGCGACGGGCTGGGACGTCCGCGAGATCGACGCCGGGCGCCGCCAGGGCAAGGGCATCGTGGTGCACCTGCCGGGCTGCGACGACCGCGACCAGGCGCAGCAGTTCCTGCAGGCCGAGATCGCGGTGCCGCGGGCGGCACTGCCGGAACTGGACGACGGCGAGTTTTACTGGAACGAGCTCGAGGGGTTGCAGGTGCGGGCGCGGCTGGCAGACGGCACCACGGTGCTGCTGGGTCGCCTCGACCACCTGATGGAGACCGGGGCCAATGACGTGCTGGTGGTGCGTGCCTGCGACGGCAGCCTCGATCAGCGCGAGCGGCTGATTCCCTGGATCCCTGACGAGGTGATCCTGGCGGTGGACCGCGCGCGGCGCGAGCTGCTGGTCGACTGGGACCCGGAGTTTTGACCCGCGAGGCACGACAGTCATGTTGCGCGTCGCGGTGGTGACGATTTTTCCGGAGATGTTCGATGCCCTGACCGGGCACGGCATCTCGGGGCGGGCCTGCCGCGAGGGGCTCGTGGAGCTGCGCTGCTGGAACCCGCGCGACTACGCGAGCGACCGGCACAGGTCGGTCGATGACCGGCCCTACGGCGGCGGGCCCGGCATGCTGATGATGGCGCCGCCGCTGTGCGCGGCGATCCGCGACGCGAAGCGCTCGCTGGGCGAGGGTGCGCGGGTGATCTACCTGTCGCCGCAGGGCGCGCCGCTGACGCAGCGGCGCGTCGAGGAACTGGCGGCTGGCGGGCCGCTCGCGCTGGTTGCGGGCCGCTACGAGGGCGTCGACGAGCGCGTGATCGAGAGCGAGGTCGACGAGGAACTGTCACTCGGCGACTACGTGCTGAGCGGTGGCGAGCTGCCGGCGATGGTGCTGCTCGATGCGATGATCCGGCTGTTGCCGGGTGCGCTCGGGCACGGCGAGTCGGCGGCGCAGGATTCGTTTGCAGAGGGGCTGCTCGACTGCCCCCACTACACGCGGCCCGAGGTCTTCGAGGGGCGCGGGGTGCCGCCGGTGCTGCTGAGCGGCAACCACGAACGCATCAGGGCCTGGCGCCACGAGCAGGCTACGGCACGAACCCGGTCGCGCAGGCCGGATCTGCTGGCGAAGGGTGAGGATTGAGGGGCAGCGCCCCGGGGGCGTTGCGCAACGGGCAAGGGGCTGCGCCAGAGTGCGCGGTTTGGATCAACTGAGGAACAGGTCATGCAGAACACTATCATTGGACAGCTCGAAGCCGAGCAAATGGGCAAGAACGTGCCGGATTTCTCGCCGGGCGACACGGTGGTCGTGGACGTGCGCGTGGTCGAAGGCGACCGCGAGCGTCTGCAGGCCTACGAAGGCGTCGTGATCGGCAAGCGCAACCGGGGCCTGAACTCGGCGTTCACCGTGCGCAAGATCTCGCACGGCGTGGGCGTGGAGCGTACGTTCCAGACCTACAGCCCGACGGTGGCCAACATCCAGGTCAAGCGTCGCGGCGACGTGCGCCAGGCGAAGCTGTACTACCTGCGCGAACTGAGCGGCAAGGCAGCGCGCATCAAGGAAAAGCTCACGTCCAAGGCCAGCGCGGAATAAGCGGCACTGTCGCTGGCGGAAAAGGTGGCGCAAGCCACCTTTTTTGTTGCACCTTCCGATGCCCGCACATGCCGCCGACGCAGCGATCGAGCAATTCCTCGATGCGCTGTGGATGGAGAAGGGCCTGAGCGCGAACACGCTGCTCGCGTATCGCCACGATCTCGAGGCCTTCGCGGGTTGGCTGGCGCCGCGCGGGCTGGCGCTGGACGCAGCGGATCGCGCCGCGATCCTCGACTACCTGGCCGACGGCCTGCGTGCCGGCAAGTCGGCGCGCAGCGCGGCGCGCCAGCTGTCGTGCCTGCGCAATTTCTATCGTCACCTGCTGCGCGAGGGGCGAATTGCCGCGGACCCGACGCTGCAGGTGCAGAGCCCGCGCATCGGCCGTGCGCTGCCGCGCAGCCTCGGCGAGGACGACGTCGACAGCCTGCTGGCGGCGCCCGATACCGCCACCGCGATCGGCTTGCGCGACCGGGCGATGCTCGAGCTGCTGTATGCCTGCGGACTGCGCGTCAGTGAACTGGTGACGCTGGAGCTGGGGCGGGTCAATCTCGGGCAGGGCGTGGTGCGCATCGTGGGCAAGGGCGCGCGCGAGCGGCTGGTGCCGGTCGGGGACGAGGCGCTTGCGTGGCTCGCGCGCTACCTGCGCGAGGCACGGGGACAACTGGTGCCGCAGGGCAGCACCACGATGCTGTTCCCGGGCCGTGGTGGCGCAGCGCTGACCCGCCAGGCCTTCTGGCACCGGATCAAGCAGCACGCCGCGGCGGCGGGCATCACGAAGCCGTTGTCGCCGCACACGCTGCGCCATGCCTTCGCGACGCACCTGCTGAACCACGGCGCGGACCTGCGCGTGGTGCAGATGCTGCTCGGGCACAGCGATCTCTCGACCACGCAGATCTACACGCACGTGGCGCGCGAGCGCCTGAAGCAGTTGCACGCGGCGCACCATCCGCGCGGATGAGGCGTTGAACCAAAAACCAGCGGCGGTTTCCAACCCGCAGCAATCAACGGCAAAGAGGGAGTTCACGTGATGGTATTCGCGAAGTTGCAGCGCCTCATCGGCGGTGTCCTGCTGGGTGGCATGATCATGGGTGCCGGCGCCCGCGCGGAGGATCCGCAGGCCGAGGTCATCCTGAAGGCGCTCAGCGCCGCGCGCCCGGACCTGCAGTACGAGCAGCCGCGCCCGAGCCCCGTGGCGGGCCTCTACGAGGTGCAGGTCAAGGGCGGCCCGCTGCTCTACATCGACGCCGACGGCAGTCACTTCATCGCCGGCGACCTGTTCGCGGTGCAGAAATCGGGCTTCGTGAACCTGGCCGAGCAGGGCCGGCAGAAGGAGCGCGCCGAGCTCATCGCCGCGGTGAAGCCCGAGGACATGATCATCTTCGCGCCCGAGAATCCCAAGGCGACGATCGCGGTGTTCACCGACGTCGACTGCGGCTACTGCCGCAAGCTGCACAGCGAAGTCGCCGAGCTGAACGCGCTGGGCATCGCGGTGCACTACCTGGCGTTTCCGCGCGCGGGCCTGGGCTCGCCGTCCTTTCGCAAGATCGCCAGTGCCTGGTGCGCCAAGGACCCCGGTGCGGCGCTCACCAGTCTCAAGAACGGCGAGGAGATCCCCGAGAATGTCTGCGCCGACAACCCGGTCGCCGCGCAGATGCTGCTCGGCGAGCAGGTCGGCGTGAACGGCACGCCGGCGCTGGTGCTCGAGGACGGCACGCTGGTGCCCGGTTACCGTCCGGCGAAGGATCTGGCGAAGCTGCTCGGTATCGAGTGAGCGCAGCGGCGCGCGCGGGTGCGCCCGGCGCGGTGATTCGGGATGCAAGTCCTGCTATGATCGCGCGCCTCGTAATCCGTGCCCGGCCGGGCGCAGCACCCGCTGCGCCCGCCACGCCCTGCGTGGCCGGGCCATCATGCAGGAGCAGTTTTTCTTGGATCCGATCAGGGTAGGCATCTGTGGTTTCGGCACCGTCGGCTCCGGGACCTTCAGCGTGCTCGCGCGCAACAGCCAGGACATCGCAGCCCGCGTCGGCCGCGACGTGATCGTCACGCACATCGGCGCGCGCCGCGACAACCCGCGCTGCGACACCGGCGCCACGCGCCTCAGCCGCGACGTCTTCGCGGTGGTGCGCGACCCCGAGGTCGACATCGTCGTCGAGCTGATCGGCGGCTGCGACACCGCGCGCGAACTGGTGATGGAGGCCATCGCCGCCGGCAAGCACGTGGTGACCGCGAACAAGGCGCTGATCGCGCAGCACGGCAACCAGATCTTCGCCGCCGCCAGCGCGCGCGGCGTGACCGTGGCCTTCGAGGCCGCGGTCGGCGGCGGTATCCCGATCATCAAGGCCATCCGCGAGGGGCTGGCGGCGAACCGCATCGAGTGGGTCGCCGGGATCATCAACGGCACCGGTAACTACATCCTCTCGGAGATGCGCGAGAAGGGGCGCAGCTTCGCCGACGCGCTCGCCGAGGCGCAGGCGCTCGGTTACGCCGAGGCCGATCCGACCTTCGATGTCGAGGGCATCGACGCGGCGCACAAGCTGGTGATCCTCGCCTCGCTCGCCTTCGGCATCCCGCTGCAGTTCGAGAAGGTCTACACCGAGGGCATCGGCGCGCTCGCCCGGGAGGACCTCGCCTACGCCGCCGAGCTCGGCTATCGCATCAAGCATCTCGGCATCTGCCGGCGCACGCCGGCGGGCATCGAGTTGCGCGTGCATCCGACACTCATCCCCTACGACCGCCTGATCGCCAACGTCAACGGCGTGATGAACGCGATCCTGGTCAAGGGCGACGCGGTGGGTCCGACGCTCTACTACGGGCCCGGCGCGGGATCCGAGCCGACCGCCTCGGCGGTGGTCGCCGACATCGTGGATGTCGCGCGCACGCTGACCGCCGATCCCAATCACCGCGTGCCGCACCTCGCGTTCCAGGCCGATCGCCTGTCCTCGGAGCCGGTGCTGCCGATGTCCGCGGTGCAGACCTCGTATTACCTGCGCGTGGCCGCGGTCGACCGCCCCGGCGTGCTGTGGCGCGTGGCGCAGATCCTCAGCGAGGCCGGCATCAGCATCGAGGCGCTGATCCAGAAGGAGGCGCCCGAGGGCTCGGAGACCGCGACCATGATCCTGCTCACCAGCGTGACGATCGAGAGCCGCATGAGCGATGCCATCGCCGCGATCGAGGCGCTGGAGAGCACGCGCGGGCGCGTCACGCGCATCCGCATGGAAAAGCTCGACGGCTGAGGCCGGCATTCAAGGAGGTTTGCGTTGCGATACATCAGCACGCGGGGCCAGGCACCCGCACTCGCGTTCGAGGACGTGATGCTCACCGGGCTCGCGCCCGACGGCGGCCTGTACGTGCCGGAAACGCTGCCGCGCTTCAGCGCCGGGCAGATGCGCGCGTGGGCGAAGCTCGACTACGCGGATCTCGCCGCCACGATCATGCAGCCCTTCGTGGAGGGTTTCCTGGCGGAGGACGAGCTGCGTGCGATCACGCGCGAGACCTACGCCGGATTCCGCCACCCGGCGGTGGCGCCCCTGGTGCAGCTCGGCCACAACGAGTGGCTGCTCGAGCTGTTCCACGGGCCGACGCTGGCGTTCAAGGATTTCGCGCTGCAGCTGCTCGGGCGCCTGCTGGACGTGTCGCTCGCGCGGCGCCACCAGCGCGTCGTGGTGCTGGGCGCGACCTCGGGCGACACCGGCTCGGCGGCGATCGAGGGCTGCCGCCGCTGCGCCAACGTCGACATCTTCATCCTGCACCCGCACCAGCGCGTCTCCGAGGTGCAGCGCCGGCAGATGACCACGGTGCCCGGTGACAACATCCACAACATCGCGGTGCAGGGCAACTTCGACGACTGCCAGGAGATGGTGAAGCAGAGCTTCTCGGACCAGTCCTTCCTGCCCGAGGGGCGGCGGCTGGTCGCGGTGAACTCGATCAACTGGGCGCGGATCATGGCCCAGATCGTCTACTACTTCCACGCGGCGCTGGCACTGGGCGCGCCCGAGCGCGCGGTGTCCTTCGCGGTGCCCACCGGCAATTTCGGCGACATCTACGCCGGATACCTCGCCAGGCGCATGGGGCTGCCGGTGCGCCAGCTGGTCATCGCGACCAACGCCAACGACATCCTGCACCGCTTCATGAGCAGCAGCCGCTACGGCAAGTCGGCGCTCGCGCACACGCTGTCGCCGAGCATGGACATCGTGATCTCGAGCAACTTCGAGCGCGCGCTGTTCGAATTCTACGGACGCGACGCCGCCGCGCTCGCCGACCTGATGCAGCGCTTTCGCAGCAGCGAGGTCGCGGTGCCGGAGTCGGTGATCGCGGCCGCGCGCGCGGAGTTCGCGAGTTTCAGCGTCGATGACGCGATGACCTGCGCGACGATCGCCGGGGTCTACGAGGAGTCCGAATACCTGCTGGATCCGCATTCGGCGATCGGCGTGCGCGCCGCGCGCGAATGCCGCGACGATCCCGGCGTGCCGATGGTCACGCTGGCCACCGCGCACCCGGCCAAATTCCCCGAGGCGATCGCGCGCGCCGGCGTGGCTCGCGAACCGGCGCTGCCGCACTACATGGCGGACCTGTTCGAGCGGCCCGAGCGCTGCGCCGTGCTGCCGCACGAGGTGCGCGCCGTGCAGGAGTTCATCCGCGGCAGGATCGCGTGAGCCGCGCATGAGGCGCGCGATCCGGCGCCGCAGCGCGCGCGCCGACGCGGCATCTGCGCCAGGCGTCAGCCCGTTGCTGGCACGGCTCTACGCCGCGCGCGGCGTGGCGGATGCGAGCGATCTGGAGCAGGGGCTGGCGCAGTTGCTGCCGCCCGTGCTGCTCGGGCTGGAGCAGGCCGCCACGCGTCTGGCCGACGCGCTGGCGCGCGACGAGCGCATCCTGATCGTTGGGGATTACGACGCCGACGGCGCGACCAGCACCGCGCTGGGCCTGCTCGCACTGCGCGCGATGGGCTGCACCAGCGCGGACTTCCTGGTGCCGAACCGCTTCGAGCACGGCTACGGGCTGGGTCCCGAGATCGTCGCGGTCGCGGCCGCGCTGCACCCGCGGCTCATCATCACGGTCGACAACGGCATCGCCAGCCACGCCGGCGTGGCGGCCGCGGCCGCGCACGGCATCGACGTGCTCGTCACGGACCATCACCTGCCCGGCGAGACCTTGCCCGCCGCCTGCGCGATCGTGAACCCGAACCAGCCCGGCTGCGCCTTCCCGAGCAAGAGCCTGGCCGGCGTCGGCGTGGTGTTCTACCTGATGGGCGCGCTGCGCGCGCGGCTGCGCGCCAGCGGCTGGTTCGCCGCGCGCGGGCTCGCAGAACCCAACCTCGGCGAGCTGCTCGACCTGGTGGCGCTCGGCACCGTGGCCGACGTGGTGGCGCTCGATGCCAACAACCGCATCCTCGTGCGCCAGGGGCTGCAGCGCATCCGCGCCGGGCGCGGGCGCCCGGGCGTGCGCGCGCTGCTCGAGCTCGCCGGGCGCAATCCCGCGCGCGTGGTCAGCGCCGATCTGGGTTTCGCGGTCGGACCGCGCATCAATGCCGCCGGACGGCTCGATGACATCGGACTCGGCATCCGCTGCCTGCTCGAAGAGGAGCCGGCGCGCGCGCGCGAGATGGCCGCCGAGCTCGACGCGTGGAACCGCGAACGGCGCGACATCGAGGGTGGCATGCAGCAGGAAGCGCTGCGGCTGATGGAGCAGGGCGCGATTGCCGAGGACGCGCTGCCGTGGGGCCCCTGCCTGTACCACCCCGACTGGCACCAGGGCGTGGTGGGGCTGGTCGCCTCGCGCATCAAGGAGAAGCACCACCGCCCGGTGATTGCCTTCGCGCCCGGTGGCGCGGGCGAGTTGAAGGGTTCCGCGCGTTCGATCCGCGGTTTCCATATCCGCGACGCGATCGCCGCCGTCGCCGCGGCGGCGCCGGGGCTGGTCGAGCGCTTCGGCGGCCATGCGATGGCCGCGGGGCTCACGCTGGCGGCGGAGCGCTTCGAGGAGTTCGCGCGCGCCTTCGATGCCGAGGTGCGTCGTCACCTCGAAGCGAGCGACCTCGAGAGCGTGCTGGAGAGCGACGGCGAACTGGGTGCCGGCGAGTTCTCGCTGGCGCAGGCCGAGGAGCTGCGCGAGGCGGGGCCCTGGGGCCAGCACTTCCCCGAGCCGCTGTTCGACGGCGAGTTCTGGCTGCGCAGCCAGCGCCTGCTGGGCGGCAAGCACCTGAAGCTGGTGGTCTCGCCGGTGGCGGCGCCACAGCTCGAGCTCGAGGCGATCGCGTTCAACATCGATGCTGCCCTCTGGCCCGATGCGCG
>DAORUQ010000031.1:0-21568 GCA_035433265.1 Pseudomonadales bacterium
TGCGGGGCCTTGCGCCGCAGGACGCGGCGCGGAGCTACAGGGACGTACTCGTGCGTGCCCCGCAGGACAATAGCGGGCAGCACAGCCAGCGACGCACCAAGCCGCTCGCTCGCAAGGTAATGGCTTTTGCGAACACCCTCTGAAGTGAAACCGGACCCACGGCGTGCGGTTCAGCACGGCTCCAGCGTCGCGAGGATCTCGGCGATAGCCGCGTCGTCCATGCCGGCGTGCTCGCGCAGGCAGTGGTAGCCGGCGTAGACGAAATGCGCGCCCTGGCGCAGGAACCACTCGCGCCAGTGGAACTCCTCGTCGTCGTGCTCGAAGAGCTTGCCGCTCCAGCCGGCGACGCGCACCGCCTGCGGCTTCAGGCCCTCGTCGAGAAGATCGCGGCTGAACTCGGCCAGATCCTCCTCGCCCACGGCGCCGCTCTCCAGCACCAGCGCCGAGATCTCGAGGCAGCTCACGCCGTCCTCGTCCTCGATCACCACGACGTCCTCGTCCTCCTGCGCCGACCACTCCTCGGGCAGTTCCAGCGTCCACGACTCGGTTGCGACGATCGGCATCGGTGTCTCCCTCATGGCAGCGCGCGGCTCATCAGCAGCGCGTCCTCGCGCCCCTGGCCGCTGCGGTAGTAATCCTTGCGCCGCCCGTCCTCGACGAAGCCGGCCGCGCGATAGAAAGCCTGCGCACCGGCGTTCGAGGCGCGCACTTCCAGGAAGCAACGCCTCGCCCCGCGCGTGGCGGCGGCGGCCAGCGCGGCAGCCAGCAGGCGTGCGCCGAGCCCGTTACGCCGCGCGGCCGGATCGACCGCGATATCGAGGATTTCGCACTCGTCGGCGGCCTGGGCGAACAGCGCGAACCCGGCCAGTGGCGCGCCCGGCGGCGCGATCACGAAACCACCGGCGCGCGCCAGCGTTTCGCGCACGGCATCCGCGCTCCACGGCGAGGGATTGACCCGCGCATCCAGCGCCGCGATCGCCTCGGCGTCGTCCGCGGCGGCCGGTCGCGGCTCAGGCATCATGGCGGGCGCGCGCCGCGCAGAGCTCCTGCCAGACCGCGCGCTTGAGCCCCGCGTCGGCGAGCATCTGCGCGCACGACAGCGTGACCAGCACGCCGGGCTCCAGGCCCGGCACGCGCTGAACGCGCGCGATACGCCCGGCGAAACGGGCTTCGTCCCATCCCAGCAGCACCGCGGCCGGGCGCTCGCCGAGCAGCACCACGTGTTCGACGGTTTGCGATTCACCCAGCCTGGCCAGGCGCCCCAGCAGCACGTCGCGCGCCTGCGCGCGATCGGCCAGCGCACCGAGCGCCTGCAGGTCGAAGCGCTGCGCCCGCGGCGCCACGGGCTCGCCGCCGAGCGCGAGCGCGATCGCGCCGATCAGTTCCACGACGCGCCGGTCCCCGCCCTGCTCGCTGCTCGCCTCGATGAAGAGATAGCGCCCCGCCTCGACCAGCAGCAGGCTGGGCGTGGGCTGCGCCGCCACGCGCGGCGCGGTGCGCGCCGGCGCGCCGCTGCGCTCGGGCGTCGCCGCGCGCGTCACCCCGGCGCGCGGCCCGCTGTCCTCGCCGAGCAGGTCGCGCGCGAGACGCACCGGACCGGTATCGGCCGCAACCGGCGCAGCCTGCTCGCGCGCCGGCGGCGGCTCCTCGTCGAACACGGGCACCGGTTCGCTGCCGCGCAACAGCCAGACCGGCACGTCCATCGCGGCGAGGTAGGCGAGGCGCAGGCCCTCCTCCATTGCGGCGCGCTCAGATACCGCCGATCTGCGGATGCGCGCGCACCGCGCCGCCCATCACGTTCAGCGCATGCAGGTAGGCCTTCGCCGAGGCGACGATGATGTCCGTGTCGGCGCCGGCGCCGTTCACGATGCGCGCATCGCGCTCCAGGCGCACCATCACCTCGGCCTGCGAATCGGTGCCGGTGGTGATCGCGTTGATCGAGAACAGCAACAGCTTCGTGCCGCTGTGGACCTCGTTCTCGATGGCCTTGAACACCGCGTCCACCGGCCCGTCGCCTTCCGCGTAGCTCCGGCGCTCGACGCCGTCGATGCTCAGCGTCACGGTCGCGCGCGGCTTCTCGCCGGTGTGCGAGATGGCTTCGAGCGCGACGAACTGGTAGCGCTCGGCCTCGTCCTCGCTGGACACGGTGCCGGCGATCGCCTGCAGGTCCTCGTCGAAGATCTCGTGCTTCTTGTCCGCGAGCTCCTTGAAGCGCTTGAACGCGCTCTCGAGTTCCTCGGGCGTCTCGAAGCCGATGCCGAGTTCCTCGAAACGCGCGCGCACCGCGGCGCGGCCCGAGTGCTTGCCGAGCACGAGGCGGTTGGTGCTCCAGCCCACGTCCTGCGCGCGCATGATCTCGTAGGTCTCGCGGTGCTTGAGCACCCCGTCCTGGTGGATGCCGGCCTCGTGGGCGAAGGCATTGGCGCCGACGATGGCCTTGTTGGGCTGCACCGGGAAACCGGTGATCGAGGACACCAGCCGCGAGGCCGGGACGATCTCCTCGGTCACGATGCGCGTCTCGACCGGGAAGATGTCGGCGCGGGTGCGCACCGCCATCACGATCTCCTCGAGCGAGGCGTTGCCGGCGCGCTCGCCGAGCCCGTTGATCGTGCACTCCACCTGGCGCGCCCCGTGCATCACCGCCGACAGCGAGTTCGCCACCGCCAGGCCGAGGTCGTTGTGGCAATGCACCGAGAAGATCGCCTTGTCGGCGTTCGGGACGGTGCGGATCAGTCGCCCGACGAACTCGCCATACTGCCCCGGCTCGCCGTAACCGACGGTATCGGGAAGATTGATCGTGCCGGCGCCGGCAGCGATCACGGCCTCGATGACGCGGCAGAGGAAGTCGAACTCCGAGCGGCTGGCGTCCTCGCAGGAGAACTCCACGTCATCGGTGTGGTTGCGCGCCTGCTTCACCGAGCGCACCGCCTGGTCGAGCACCTGCTCGGGCGTCATCTGCAGCTTGTACTGCATGTGGATCGGCGAAGTCGCGATGAAGGTGTGGATCCGCGGTCGCACGGCGTTCTTCAGCGCCGCGCCGGCTTCCTCGATGTCGCGGTAGGCCGCGCGCGCGAGGCTGGCGACGGTGCAGTTCTTGACCGTCTCGGCCACCGCCTTGACGGCCTCGAAGTCGCCGGGGCTCGCGATCGCGAAGCCGGCCTCGATCACGTCCACGTTCAGCCGCTCCAGCGAGCGCGCGATGCGGATCTTCTCTTCCCTGGTCATCGACGCGCCGGGGCTCTGCTCGCCGTCACGCATCGTCGTATCGAAAATGATCAACCGGTCCTTGCTCATGGCTTGTCCTCGTGTCCGGGCGGGCGCGCAGGGGGCACCCATCCTGGTGAATTTGTCGGGGTAACGGAAATGTGGACGAACGGTATACTGCCCCTCAGGGCAGCAGCAGGGCGAGACGCAGCGCGCGCAGGGAGCGCGGCGCGGAAAGACTGGCGATGTGGCCCTGGAAGCTCATCGTGCTACGGATCTGTGACGCAATGCCGCAAAGCGGCGATGGAGCCGATATTAGTCAAAGCGGCGCGGCGTTGCCAAGCCCCGCAGCCGCCGGCAGTGAATTGTTGCGCTGTGCAGCGCGCTGCGCGCCGGCTTGTCACCTCCGGGCCCCTGCCTTAAGGTGCGCCATCCCGGGTGGAGCCCCAGATGCCGCGCACGCCACCAGCCATGACCGTTGAACTCCCGCGGCGAAGCGCCGCGCGGCGCCCTGCGCGGCGCGCACCCGATGCGGGAGGCACGCCTTGCTCGGCCTGATCCGCTTCGCGCTGGCCACCGCGGTGCTGCTCTCGCACGTGCCCGGGTTCCACTGGGCGCTGAATCCCGGCGTGATGGCCGTGATCTGCTTCTACACCATCAGCGGCTACCTGATGCGGCGCAGCATCGAACGCTTCGGGCGCTACTCGGCGCGGCCGGCGCGCGCCTTCCTCGCGGACCGCGTGCTGAAACTGTTCCCGCAATACCTCGTGGCGTTGGCGGCGACCGTGGCGCTGCTGTGGGCCTGGGGCCCCTCGCCCGGATTCTGGCTGCTGCAACAGGAGCCCACACCGCTGAAGGTGCTGCTCAACGCGCTGCTGTTGCCCGCCAACTACATCTTCGGGCCCTTCGTGATCCCGCAACTGCTGCCGCACCCCCTGGTGCCGCCGGCCTGGTCGCTCGCCACCGAGTTCCATTTCTACCTGCTGCTGCCGCTGCTGTTCCGCTGGCGGGCGCTGCTGCTGGTGCTGCTGCCAGCCACGCTCGCGGTGCAGCTGTTCGGATTCGTGCACGAATCGCCGACGCTCAACAGCGACACCCTGAGCTATCGCTACATCTTCGGCGTGCTGCCGGTGTTCCTGATGGGCTATCTCTACGCCGAGGGCGGCACCACGAGCCGCCGCATCGCATTCGCGCTGTGGTTTCTTTATGTCCTGCTCGCCGGCTGCGCGCTGGCCGGCGTGGCGATCCACCAGCAGCGCGCGCGGGAAATCACGCTCGGCGCCACCATGGCGCTGCCGCTGCTCGCGCTGGCGCTGGCCAGCGGCAGGCGCGCCCTGCCGGCAGCGCTGAAGCGCTGGGACGAGCGACTGGGCAACCTCGCCTATCCCGTCTTCATCACGCACTGCCTCGCGTTCTTCGTCGTCGAGCACCTCACCGGCATGCCGGTCAGCGCGACCGCGGGCTTCGTGACCAGCGCCGCGGCCGTGTGCCTCGCGGGCTCGCTGGCGCTCGAACAGATGCAGCGCCGCGTCGAGCGCCTGCGCATCGGCCTGCGCGGATTCGCCTCTATGAAGGACGCCGCGCCGCAGCCGCGCGCCGGCGCAGAGCCCGATGCTAGAATCGCGAGCCGGGACTGATCCCGACGGGCCCACGCGCCGGCGCCAGCCGGACTGCCGGCTGTTCATTCCGTTTTGACTGGATCGGCGCATGACGCAAGGCAAGAGAATTCTGGTTACCGGCGGCGCGGGATTCATCGGATCGCACCTGTGCCGGCGACTGCTGGCGCGCGGCGACGAGGTCGTGTGCGTCGACAACTTCTATACCGGGCGCAAGTCGAACGTGCTCGATTTGCTCGGCAATCCGCTGTTCGAGATCCTGCGCCACGACGTCACCTTTCCTCTCTACGCCGAAGTCGACCAGATCTACAACCTGGCCTGCCCTGCCTCCCCGATCTATTACCAGTTCGATCCGGTGCAGACGACGAAGACCTCGGTACACGGCGCCATCAACATGCTCGGGCTGGCCAAGCGGCTGAAGGCCCCCATCCTGCAGGCCTCGACATCCGAGGTCTACGGCGACCCCGAGGTCCATCCCCAGCACGAATCCTACTGGGGACGCGTCAACCCGGTCGGGCCGCGCAGCTGCTACGACGAGGGCAAGCGCTGCGCCGAGACGCTGTTCTTCGACTACTACCGCCAGCACCGGCTCGCGATCCGCGTGATCCGGATATTCAACACCTACGGCCCGAACATGCAGCCCGACGACGGCCGCGTCGTCAGCAACTTCATCGTGCAGGCGCTGCGCGGCGAGGACCTCACCATCTACGGCGACGGCACGCAGACACGCTCGTTCTGCTATGTGGACGACCTGGTCGAAGCGATGATCCGCATGATGGACAACGCCGAAAACGATCCGGGCCCCGTCAATCTCGGAAATCCCGTCGAATCGACCATCCTGCAGATCGCCGAGACCATCCGCCGGCTCACCGGCTCGTCCTCGCGCATCGTTTTCCGGCCGCTGCCGGTGGACGACCCGCGCCAGCGCCAGCCGGACATCTCGCGGGCGCGCGAGCTGCTCGGCTGGGAGCCCGCGACGGGGCTGGAGGACGGCCTGGCGAAGACCATCGCATACTTCCGGAAAACATTGTGACGCTCAGCATCGTCATACCCTGCTACAACGAAAAATCGACCATCGAGGATCTCATCGAGGCCGTGCGCAACGCACCGGGCGGCGACAAGGAGATCATCGTCGTCGACGACTGCTCCACCGACGGCACCACCGAGCTGCTGCGCGAGCGGCTCGCCGCCCGCATCGACCGGCTGATCCACCAGCCCGTGAACCGCGGCAAGGGTGCCGCGCTGCGCACCGGCATCGCGGCTGCGACCGGCGACATCGTGATCATCCAGGACGCGGACCTCGAATACGATCCGCGGCAGTACGACGTGCTGATCGCACCGATCGTGCAGGACAAGGCCGACGTGGTCTACGGTTCGCGCTTCATCGGCTCGGAGCCGCACCGCGTGCTGTATTTCTGGCATCGCCTCGGCAACGGCCTGCTGACGCTGCTATCCAACATGTTGACCAACCTGAACCTAACCGACATGGAAACCTGCTACAAGGTGTTCCGGCGCGAACTCATCCAGGGCATCGCGATCGAGGAGGACCGCTTCGGCTTCGAGCCCGAGATCACGGCGAAGATCGCACGCAGCCGCTGCCGCATCTACGAGGTGGGCATCTCCTATCACGGGCGCACCTACGAGGAAGGCAAGAAGATCGGCTGGAAGGACGGCGTGCGCGCCATCTACTGCATCCTGAAATACAACCTGTTGCGGTAGCGACCCGGTGCAGATCGTGCGCTATTTCTTCGTCGGCGGCGTCGCCGCGGTGGTGGACATCGCGGTCTTCGCCGCCCTGATCAACCTGCTCGGCATGCATTACCTGGTAGCCGGTATGGCGGGCTTCCTGCTCGCCACCGGGGTCAACTACGTGCTCAGCGTGCGCCACGTGTTCGCGGCCGGGGCGCGCTTTTCGCGGCGCAAGGAACTGCTGGCGGTCTATGCGGTCAGCGCGGTCGGGCTGCTGTGGCACCAGGCCGCGCTGTACGCCGGCGTCGAGATGCTCGGCATGAACGTGTACGCCGCCAAGATCGGCGCTATCGCGCTGGTGTTCTTCTGGAATTTCTTCCTGCGCAAGCACTTCGTGTTCGCGCCCGCCGCGCGCAAGACCTGACGCGGCTCAGGCGTCGACGTCGCGCACGATCGCACCGCCCGCCGCGGCGCTCTCCGGCAGGCCGGTCACGAGGCACACGTCCTTGACCACGGGCTTGCCGAATTCGATGTATTCCCAGCGCTGCAGCACCGCGCAGGGAATATCGAAGGGCGGCAGGTCCAGCCGCAGCGAGCGGCACTCGCCGGGCGCGATCTCGCTGTTGGTGTCGTGATCCGGAAAGACGCCGCTGGCGATGATCGAGAAGCGATAGTTGCGCCGGAAGATGTCCGTGTAGTAGCGGATGTCCGCGATGGGCAGGTGTTGCAGCACATCCTTGCTGATCAGCAGGTCCGCGGGAGGCAGGCGCGTACCGTCCTCGAGGCGGTGGAAGCGGATATTGTCGGCGCCATGGTGGTCCCGATTCCAGCGCACCGGTCCGTCGACGATGTCGAAGCCGTCGTATTCGATGCCGCTCCAGTCGATTTCCCGCGCGTAGCTCCAGAAACCGCAGCCGAACTCCACCACCGAGCGCACGCGATTGTGGCGCATGAAGTCCTGCAGCAGCGCGACGAAACGGGCGTAGCAGGACTCCAGCGGTTCGTAGCCTGCCTGCTGCGCATGCCATTCCCCGGAGTCGAGCGCCCACACGTCCTTGTTGTAGATCTCGCTGAATGCGCTGTTCGCGGCCTTGATGCGACCCATGTCAGATGCTCCAAGCTTTACGTGAGCGAGTACAGCTAAACCGGCCTTCCTCAGGCAGCGGGCTGCAGGTGCGTGGCGCGAAAGCGTGTCGCGATCTCCGCGCCACGACGGCGCAGCGGCATCTCGACCAGCCGGTAATTGAGCTCCGCGAACACCACCATCAGCACCACCGCCGTGACCAGGAACTTGCCGGTGAAATTCGGATCGAAGCCGATGCCCGGCGGCTGCAGGCGGAACCAGATCTCGCGCGTCGCGAAATAGGCCGGGATGTGGATCAGGTAGATCGCGTAGGAACGGCTGCCCACCCACAGCAACAGTTTCTTGATCCACCCCGGCGCCATGATGTAGTTGCGGTCGTAGGATGCCATGAACACCAGTATCG
Organism: Pseudomonadales bacterium; assembly: GCA_035433265.1. Lineage (GTDB taxonomy): Bacteria > Pseudomonadota > Gammaproteobacteria > Pseudomonadales > UBA5518 > UBA5518. Next base: position 7,997 of record DAORUQ010000031.1, read on the forward strand.
CGCCGATGAAGGCCACCAGGCTGATCGGCACCGGCACGTGCATGTCCTCGCCGCCGGCGAGGGCCAGGCCGCCGGCGAGTATGCTCACCAGCGCGATACGCACCCAGCGGTTCGCCATGAAACGCGGTTCGAACAGCCGGTAGCTGTCCAGGCGCGACCAGATCGCGATCAGCACGCCGAGTGCCAGCGCGTCGCAGCGCATGATGGTGCCGAGCGGCGTGCGCGGAAACACCAGCTGCAGCACCACCACCACGGCGAGCACCAGCGGCAGGCGTTTGCCACAAAGCCAGACCACGAAGGGCAGCACCAGGTAGAACTGCTCCTCGAGCGACAGGCTCCAGTAGGGGAAGGTCGCGCCGGCCTCGAATTTCCCGTAGGTGAGCATCACCCGCAGGTTGTTCACGTTGAACACCGCGGTGAGCGCGCCCTCGAGGTTCGCGCGCAGCGAACCCCAGGCGCCGGAGCGGTCGAAGAACACGCAGGCGACCAGGATCACGGCCAGCCACAGCCACGCCGAGGGAATCAGGCGCCACGCGCGGCGGATCCAGAACGCGAGCGTCGTCACCAGGCGCTCGTGCGTCGATTCCGCTGCCGTGATCGCGGGAACGAGGCTGCGCGCGATCACGAATCCCGAGATCACGAAAAAGAGATCCACGCCGGACCACATCCCGGTCCAGCCGAAGAAGGTCGTGTGCAGCGGCCCGCCGACCCACGCGAACAGGTTCATGTGCATGTGCTCGATGCACACGAAGATGACCGCGATCGCGCGCAGTACCTCGATGTCGTCGATCCGTCCCTTCATCTCGTCACGCTCCGCAATTGTCCGGCCGCGCCGCCGCGGCGCCGGCGCGCAGCAGCCTCAAACGGCGCTGCACAGGTAGATGCCGCCCATGATCAGCACGACGCCGGCCATGTACGGCAGGTCGACGCGCTCGCCCAGGAACAGCACGCTCAGCAACGGCACCACCACGAAGGACAGCGCCATGAACGGGTAGACCAGCGTGAGCTCGACCTGCCTGAGCACGTAGATCCACAGCGCCATCCCGATCACGTAGATCAGCAGCGCCGCGCCGATCAGTCCCCACGCACGCAGCAGCGGCGCGGCGTCGGCCGCGGATGCCGAGGCGCCCGCCTTCATCAGTATCTGCGCGACCGCGTTCAGCAGGATCGTGAGTATCGCGAGCGCGTAGACCTTGTTCGTCATCATCTGGCCCCCGGGGCGAATGAAACAGCTTCAGCCGTGCAGATACGCGCGGGCGCGATCGCGGCGCGGCTGCGCGCAGGCAAAGTGCTGGAAAAGGGAAATGCCGCGCGACAGGCCGAGCACCTTCATCGAGACCTCGCCGAAGAAATAACGCAGCACCGCCTCGATCTCGCGCGCCGTGTTCACGTGCTCATGGCGCATGATCCTGCCGTAATCGAGGCGATGACGCAGCCAGAACTCCAGGCCGGTGCTCAGTCTCCAGCTCAGGTACCACACCCAGGTGCCCTCGCTGGGAATCGATGCGCGGAACGTGCCGCCCTCGGCGAGCAGCAGGCACGAGCGCGCGACCACCTCCGGCAGATCGCACAGGTGCTCGAGCACCGCGCTCGAGGTGATCCGGTCATAGCGCGCCTCGGCGGGCACCTCGCGGATGTCGGCATGGACGTGGCGCACGCGTGCGAGAGCGGGCGAGTCCCGGAACAGCTCGGCAAAGGGCTCGACGATGTCGTAGGGGCCGCACGCCGGCTCGAAGCCGAGCTGGTTCAGCGTGCCCGCGCCGAGCTCCAGCGTGCTGACACCGCTCGCGCCGGGGCGCAGGTCGGCAGCCAAGTGCCGGTGCAGCCAGGCCTCCACGGCCTGGGCGGCACTGGCCGCGGCCGAGCCGCCCTCGCGGTTCTCGCGATACCAGCTCACGTAGATGCGCGCGATCTCCTCGGGCAATGCGGGGCGCGTCTTGGGGAACTGCTCGAACATCAGGCCGTTGCCTCCTGCACATTGCTGCGCCGTACCCGCGCGCGCAGCGCGATGAGCGCGAACGCGAGCACCGCCGCCAGGCTGATGCACACCCCGATGCGAAACGACAGCGGCGCGTAGCGCAGGCGCACGTGATTGAGGCCCGCATCCAGGCGCACCGCCTTGCCCGCCAGCTGTGCCGGGTACACGGTGCGGTCCTCGCCGTTCACGCGCGCGCGCCAGCCGGGATACCAGGAATCGGCAACGAACAGCCAGCCCGGCGCATCGGTTCGCACCTCGATGCGCATATCGTCGGCCGTCGCCGCGCGCACCTCGATGCGCGCCGTCTCCGGCGCCGGCGCGGCGTCACAGGCACTGCGCGGATCATCGGGACTGGGCAGGCCCTCGATCACCAGCGGCAGGTTCGCGCAGGGTTCGGCAGCCCGCAACCGCGCCAGCGCCGCGTCGGCGGATTCCACGAACACCGCGTCGCGATAGAACTGCCAGCGCCCGCGCGCGGCCGGATTCTCGCTGAGCGGCGCCAGCGCCTCGCCCGAGCGCAGCGCCGCATCCGCGGCGGGCGCGAATCCGCCGAGTGTCAGGTAACGCACGCCGAGGATGTCGGTGATGCGTGTCCCGGGCGCGCGCGGCGTGCCCTGCAGCATTTCCTCGCGCACCAGGTCGGTCGCGAGCTTCGAGCGCCTGAGCTGCAGCGCCATCGCGCCGTTGATCGCCGGCACGTCCCACAGCATGTTCGTCATCGGCGACAACGCGGCGAGCGCCTGCGGTATGCGCAGCGGCGCCTCGCGCGAGCGCGCGTGCGCAAAGCCGACGATGACCGTATTGATCGACAGGTCCGCGGTGTTGGCCGCGCAAGCGCCGGCGCGCCAGCAGGTCTGTTGCAGCACGCCCGGGCGCGCGACGAGGTCGGTAGGCGCGAAGTAGATTGCCTGCGCGCGCAGCACCCCGATCTCGACGGCGAGCGCGATCAGCAGCGCCGCCGGCAGCAAGGCCTCGCGCCGCGCCAGGATCAGCGCCACGGCGCAGCCAGCGCACAGCGCAAGGCTCGCGTAGTGCCACCAGTGCACCTGTGCCGTGTGCAACGCCAGCGCGGCGCCGAGTACGGGCAGCGCGCTGCCCAGCAACAGCGCGACACGGCGGCGCGCCGGCCGCCCGGCATCGGCGAGCGCCTCGACACCCAGCGCCGCGACCACTCCCGCGCCGACGATGCCGATATAGAAATACGGGGTCATCAGGCGGAAGAAACGCATCCCCGGCACCAGGCCATGGCGGTGGATGAACTCGAAGCCCGGCGCCTGCGCGCCGAAGCCGAGATAGCACAGCGACAGCGTCGCCAGCACCACGCCCGGTGCGCGCGCGCCGCGCGCCGAGAACACGCCCGCCACGAACAGCGCCGAGACGGCCATGCTGCCGAGCAGGGTGAAATTCGGCGTCAGCTCCTCGGGCACCATGTCCGTGAACAGGAAGCCGCGAAAGAACGTTTGCGGCTGGAAGCGCACGTAATCGACGCCCGCGGCCCGATGGGATTCGCCGGCCAGCTCGAGCATCGGCAGCAGCTGCGCCGCGCACAGCCCGAGCGTCAGCACCACGGCCACCAGTGCCGGCCCGAGCAGGGCACGGACCCGCGCCACGAATTCGCCGCGCCGCGCCCAGCCGAACGCGACGGGCAGCAGCGACAGGAACAGGAACACCACGATCCCCTGCACCACGTGCGGATAGCCCGCCAGCACGAGATAGCTCATCGCCAGCGCCAGCCACAGGCCGCCGGGCACGTCGGCACGCCGCAACAGGCGCTCGAAGGCGAGCATCACCCAGGGCACGGCCATCGCGACGTTGGAGATCGTCAGGTTGCCCTGCAGCGTCAGCCACATCGTGGAGCCGATCGTCGCCGCGGCGCCGAACAGCGCGCTCACCGGGCGGCAGCCGAGCTCGCGGCACAGCAGGTACACGCCGAGGCCGCCGAGGAAGGTGCACAGCGCGTGGTAGACGTCGACGCCGGTGAGCGGCTCGAACAGCGCGGCGACCAGCAGGTTCAGCGGATTCAGGAAGCCGCCCTGGCTTTCGGCAAAGACCGGGTGCCCGACATACACGAGATCCGTCCACAGCAGGCTGTAGTCGCCGTACAGCACCTCGCGCAGGTAGTGCAGCATCGGGATGCCGTGGAAGAGCGAGTCACCGATGAGGATCGCGCGCGGGCCGAACAGCGCCGGCGCGAACAGCGCCAGCGAGGCCGCCAGGATAAGCGCCGCGGCCGCCAGGTCGGGACCGCGCTGCGTCGTGGCCACGCGCGCCGCGGTCACGGATTGCGCCTGCCCGACTGGCGCAGCACCGAGCGGTGCAGCACCCTGCGCGGCACGTTGCCGATGTCGACGGTGAGGAACAGGATCAGCAGGTTGAGGCTCACGATCAGCTGCAGCGCGACCAGCATCACGGTGCCGGCGGTCGCCGGGTGGCCGGTCGCGTAGCTGCGGTACCATTCCAGCGCGCCGAAGATGCCGCCGCTGCCGAGCAGCAGCAGGCCGACGACCAGGCTCACGGACCCGAGGTTGAAGTCGCGCAGGAAATGGTTGTAGAAGACACGCTTGAACAGGCGGCTGGCGTACTTCAGCGGAAAGCCGAGCGCGGTGGCGCCGATGCGCAGGCTGCTCTGCTCGTCGGCGTAGTGCGCCCGCACGGGCATGTCCTGCACCACCGCGCGCAGCGTGCCCAGCCGGAACAGCAGGTCGCTCTCGAAGAAATAGCGCGGCGCCAGCTTGTCCAGCGGCAGCATGTGAAGCACTTCGGCGTGTATCGCGATGAAGCCGTTGGTCGGGTCCATCACGTCCCAGTAGCCGCTGACCGCCTTGTTCACGAACGACAGCACGGCATTGCCGAACAGGCGCAGCGCCGGCATCTGCGCCACGTCCTCGAGGAAGAAGAAGCGGTTGCCCTTGGTGACGTCGGCATTGCCCGCGATGATGGGCTGGACCAGGTAGGGAATCAGCTCCGGATCGTACTGGGCATCGCCGTCGAGCTTCACCACGATGTCGGCGCCGCCCTCCAGTGCCGCGCGCACGCCACTGATCACCGCAGCGCCCACCCCCTGGTTTTGCGCGTGGACGATCAACCGCACCCGCGGGTCGTTCACCTGCTGGCGCACCAGCGCGCCGCTGTGCTCCGGACAGGCGTCGTCGACCACGATGATGCGCGTGACCAGCGGCGGGATGCGCGCGATCAGCGGCACGATCTGCCGCGCGACCCGGTAGGCGGGAATGACGACGGCGATGGACGTCATATGGCTGGCCTCACACCTCGACCCACGCCTCGCGTCGCAGCAGCGGCTGCACGCGCCCGTACTGCCAGCGCGCGACCGGGTGGCCAAAGCACTGTTCGGCCGGGATCTCCGGCAGCAGCTCGGCGGCGATGTCGTTGCGCACGAACACCACGTTGAAGCCGTAGCGGTTGGCGCCCACCAGCCGGTAGCCCTTCTCGCGCCCGAGCTTGACCATCGCGGGCAACGAGGCGCCGCAATAATCGACCTCGGTCTGCAGCACCGGATCGACCAGCTTGCGCACGCAGAACTCGGGATCGTAGGGCACCGTGACCGCGGCATCGGCCATCCAGCCGGCCTGGATCTCGATGATCACCACGCGCGGATTCGCTGCCGTGATCGCCCGCCACAGCCAGTAGTCGTTGCCATCGACATCGATCGACAGCAGGTCGATCTCGCGATCGAATCCGTAGCGCGCGATCACCTCGTTGACGTTCTCCGCCGTGAGCCATGCCTGGCAGATCGCCGGAGGGATGCGCATCGTGTCGGGATGTCGCCAGTAGAAGTCGTTGGCGATGCGGATGTTCTCCTCGCTGCCGTCGCACAGCAGCGCGTGCCAGCCGTGGTTGATGATCAGGTTGGCGGCGTTGCACTCGCGCCCGTTGCCGGCGCACATCTCGACCACGTACCTGCTGGTGGTGCCGATCACGCTGAACAGGTAGTGCAGGATGCCGTCCTCGCCGTTCTGCGAGTGGTTGCGGAACTCGACGCTCCCGAAGTCGTGCACCACACCGGCGGCGGCATCGCGGCGGTACTGCATCGCCAGCAATTGTTGCGTGCCGCGGTCGACATAGTTGGGCTGCGCCGCCTGCTCCTGCGCGGCAACGAGGCGCGCGAGGCCGGACTCCAGCGCCGCGAGGCGCGCTTCGATGGCGGCAACCGCACTGTCGCCGCCCGGTGCCCTGTCCTGGATCCACTTGCCCATGTCGCTATGTCCCCTGCCCGGCTGCCGCGGCAACCGGTGTCCCGTGTTATTTGCGCCGCGCCACGATCACGCGGCTCTTCGGCATCAGCCCGTTCAGCGCGCGGCGCAAGCCCTCCGTTTCCGGCAGCTCCAGCAGGCGCGTCCAGGTCTCCGTCCAGCTCTGCAACAGCGGATGATACGGCGGACGGATGCGGTCCATCGCCGTCGCGTCGTCGCCGGCCTCCCGCTGGCTCGCCCAGAAGAAGTTCATCCACAGGAACCAGTAGAAACCCCACTGGCCGCGGCCCTCGACCTGCAGCCCGCACGATTCGGCCAGCTCCTCCAGTTCGCGCGGCTCGATGATGCGCACGTGATTGGGTGCGGCGAAATACGAGGCGTGCGCAAACGGCTGCTGGAAGCGCTCCGAGGCCGCATCCGGCACGCTGATCAGGTACTTCGCGCCCGGTGCGCCGACGCGCACCATCTCGCGCAGCACGGCCGCGGGATCCTCCACGTGCTCCAGAACCTCGGTGGCGATGATACGGCTCATGCACCCGTCCGGCAGCGGCAGGCGGTCGCCGCTGGCCACCAGCCCGGCATGGCGCGTGAGGCCGCGCTCGCTCAGGCGATCCGACAGGGAGCGCACCTTCGCCGGGTCGAGGTCGCAGAATGTCGTGCGCGCGCCCTGCTGTGCCGCGAACATCACGGCAAGACCGTCACCGCACCCGACATCCAGCAGCTCGTCCTGCGGGCCCAGCGCGAAGCCGGTGAACAGCTCGCCGGTCTCGGCATTCAACCAGTCGCTCATCACCATGTCGACGAGGCCGCAATGGCGCGGGTCGCGCCGCGGGTCGGCATCGTCGACGGCGTGGCGTTCGCCGGCGTCACCATCAGGCGGCGCCGGCGCACGACGGCGCAGCAGTTGCCTCAGCTTCGCGCGCATGGGGCATTTCCCGTCGCCGCAAGAGCGGCGGCGCGCGCATCGCGCCTTGCGTAGCCGATCGCGGCGGCATGCGCCGCGAAGAAGCGCGCCAGGTGCTCGCGCGCCACGTCCTGCGAACAATGCTGCTGCAGGCGCCGGCTCGCCGCCTCGGCCATGCGCGCATAGGCATCCGGGTCGGCGCCGCGCAATTCGCGGCTCGTTGCGTAGGCGCGCCGCAACCCTTCCCACTCGGGACGAAAGCGCCGGGTACGCAGGATCAGGCCCATGTCCTGCGGCCAGTGATACAGCTCCTCGTGCGCACGCACGGGGAAGCCGCACTCGCCATCGAGGTAGTCGAGCATCGCGGTGTGCGCCGGCGCGATGGCCGGCACACCGGCCGACATGTACTCCATGAGCGGCAGGCACTGGCCTTCGCCGAGCGAGGAGTTGACCGCGAAATCGGTGGCGCAGATGAGCCTGGCGTACTGCGCGTCATCGAGATGCGCGTGCAGCAGCACGATGCGCGCCGGGGTGCGCGGGAGCTTGCGCAGCAGCGCCAGCACCTCCTCGAGCGCCTTGTCGCGATCGTGATGCACCAGCTTCAGAACCAGCGTGCAGTCCGCGACATCCCGGAAGGCCCAGCAGAACGCGCTGACGAGGTCCTCCCAGTTCTTGCGTCCGTCCAGCGGGCAGAACACGGCCGTATACACCACGCCATCGAGGCGCAGCTGCTGGCGCCGGCGCGGGTGCGCGGCGATCAGCGCCTGTGGCGGCTCGGTGAAATCGCATGCGCGGCTGTCCATGAGGGTCCCGTCCAGTTCGACGGACCGGTCGGCGCCGCTGGTCTCGCGTCGCCGCGCGGCGAGCGGCGCGAAGCGGTCCCAGACGGGCGCGGGCACCGACACGACCGGATAGTCCGGCCGTATCGCGCGCCGCACCACCCGTGCCGTGAATTGCGAGTGCGTGATGGCGCTGCCCAGCATCGCCAGCACCCGCAACCAGTCGGTCTCGCGCCTGTCGCCCCAGGGCTCGTCGGGAAGGCTGTCGTACTCCCAGGCGAACACCGGCACGACCGGGCACTCGAGGCGCGTGGGCACCCGGTGCGGCGGCGCGAAACACAGCAGCACGCAGTATTCGCCGCTGGCGGCGCAGTCGCGGTACCAGGCGTCCGCCTCGCGCAGCGGGTCCGCGATCTCGACCACCCTGCCCAGCGCCTGCAGCACGGGCAGGTAGGCCTGCATCACGAAGTAGTAGCTGTAGTCGGCGCGTCCGACCTCGCCTTCGATCGAGTCCGCGGTGAACGGCACGTGGACCAGGAAGATCATGCGTCGGCACCCGGGCGCAACCGGCCGGCCTCGCGCTGCGCGCCGGCGGCCGGCGCCACGCCGAGGAAAGCCCCGATGCTGTCGGTCACGCGCTCGACCGTGCAGTAGCGCTGCATCGCCGCAGCCGCCGCCACGCCCATCTGCCGGTACGCCTGCGGGTCCTCGCGGTATACGCCGAGACTGTGACGGAAAGCGGCAACCGTCGACTCCCAGCTCACCCGGTACTGCAGGGTGCGCAGCAGCGCGCGTTCGTCATGGGGCCAGATGCACGGCTCGGTGGTGGCCTCGATCGCGATCGAATTGGCATCGTCGAGGTAGTCGAGCAGCGAGGTATGGCGCGGCGCCAGCGCCGGCTTGCCGCAGCTCATGAACTCCATCAGCGGGATGCAGAGCCCTTCGGCCTTGGACACGTTGACGTAGAAATCCGTGCGCCCGATCAGCTGCCCGTAATCCTGTTCGTCGAGGAAACCGTGGACCACGACCACCCGGCACGCAAACGCCGGCAGGCGCTGCATCAGGCTGTGCAGCTCGAAGATGTAGCTGCGCTGCAACTGCTGCGTCATCTTCAGCAGCAGCGTGACATCGTCGCGCCCGGCGAACGCGGTGCAGAAGGCAGAGACCAGCATGTCCCAGTTCTTGCGGTCGTCGCGGGGATTCAGGACGCTGGTGTAGACCACACCGTCCAGCGTGAGCGCCTGCCGCACGTGCGCCGCCACCGCGCGCGCGGGTGCGGGGGGCAGGGGCATGGCATCGAGTATGTCGAGCTCGTCGATCGCCAGGCGGCACAAGCCGATGCCGAGCGTGCGTGCGTCCTCGGGCTCGGATGCCGGCAGCTTGCGGACCCCGGTGAACCCCACCACCTGCGCCGGCTCGGTCAGATCGAATTCGAGCGCGATCACCTCGGCCTCGGCCTTCGGCACTATCGTGCGGGTCTGCTCGCCGAGGTAGAGGCTGAGCGGCGCCCCGGCATTCTGCGCATAGCCGACCATTTCCACCCGCATGGCTATTCGCCCGTTCACCGGCCGGGGGAGCATCAGCCACGGCGCTGTCGAAGCCGACCAGGCACCCCACGGCTCGGGGGCCCAGAACTCCTGCAGCAGCGCGCTCTCGGGGCAGCCGGCGCGCAATTCGAGCCTGATCGTGCCGTCCGACGGCGCTTCGACGGCGGGCAGCAGCCTGAGCCCGGTGATGCCGAAGCCGATGCTGCGCTCCTCGGCGGCCCCCGCCAGCGGGCGGGGATCGATGCCCATGATGTGCAGCATGCACGCGGGCCGGCCGAGCCGGAAGCGCAGCGTATGCAATTCCTCGCCCCCGCCGATGCACAGCGGCTGGAACGCATCGCCCAGCGCCGCGACCAGGGGCCGGCCCTGGTTCCTGCCGTAGGCCCGCACGTCGAGCTCGATGGCCACCTCGCCGTGGAGCAGCCACGGCAGCGCGATCGCGATCTCGGCGTTGCGCGACCACGCGCCCCAGGGCTCGGGCCGGTAAAAACCCAGCAACGCACCCGTGTCTGGCGACAGCAGGCGAAAATCCAGCGCGTGCGCCTGTCCGTCCCACAACTCGAGCGCATACGCGGCGTAGGGGCGGTTGCATCGCAGCCGGTCCGGGCCCCTCTCGAAGTCACGCGTGTCGAGCACGGCGCCGTCCACGCAAATCCCGGGCTGGCCGTCCTCGCGCCCGCTGGCGAGGCGCTCGCGCACGCCGGCCATGCGCTCCCACAGCGGCACCGGCACCGCCAGCACCGGAAACTGCGCGCCCATCGCCCGCTGCAACGCCGCGACCGCGTGCTCCGAGAGCGTGATCGCGCGCGCACAGCCGGCCAGCGCCACGCGCCAGTCGTTGCGCGGATTGCCACCCCACGGCTCGTCGGGAATGCGCTCGAACTCCCACGCGATCACCGGCACGACGGGGCAACGCCGCACATCGGGCAGGTTCTGCGGCGCCGTGAACGCGATGAGCACGCATTGCTGCCCTTGCGCACTGAAGCGGTCGAACAGCGCATCGGCCTCGGCGGCGGGATCCTCGACGACGGTCACCGCGCCCAGGCGCTCGAAGGCGACGCGAAACTCCTTCAGCAGGAAGTAATAGCTGTACTCGGGCGCGCCCAGCGAGCGCCCGATGTTGCCGGCATTGATCCGCGAATAGAGCAGGAAGTGCATCGGCCGGCCCACGTCTCAGCTACCCGTGGCGTCGGCGACACGGCCGGCAGCGTCCGGGGCGTCCAGGCTGGCCACCGGCGCCAGCCAGTTGCAGCCCACGAAGCGCGGATGCGCGACGTTGATCACGTAGAAGATCAGGGCGCGGTCCCTCCATTCGTAGGTGCGGTCGACGTGCGCGTCGGAACGGGTCAGCGCGGTGGTGACGGAATAATGCCCCTCGCCCAGGTTCATCACGAAGCGCAGGCGGAACACGTGCTCCGAGCCGGCGGCAAGGTTCTCGATCGGGATCGACAGCCGGTGGCTGTTGATGCCGAACATCTCGTGCCCGAGGCGGTCCTTGATCATGAGCCCGACCACCAGCGTGGGCAGGTCCACGTGCACGCGAAAGCGCACGCTCATCACGACTTCCTCGCCGACCTTCGCGGCATCGGTGGTCGCGCCGCCCGCATTCTGCAGCGTCACCGACACGATCGTGGCTTCGCCGGTGCCCGAGAAGGTCTGCACCACGCCCTGCGCATTCAGCTCCTGGCGGATGTGCGCGAAGGTGCGGTCCGCCATCAGGGCGTGGTAGAAATCCATCACGATCTCGGGCTCGCCCTCGCGCAGCAGCCGCCCCTCGTGCAGCAGGATCGCGCGGTCGCACAGCGCCTGTATCGACAGGCGGTCGTGCGAGACGATCAGCAGCGTGGTGCCCTGCTCGCGGAACTCGCGGATGCGCGAAAAGCTCTTGTGCTGGAAGTAGGCATCACCCACCGAGAGCGCCTCATCGACGATCAGCAGCTCCGGGCGCCGGGCCGTGGCCAGGCTGAAGGCGAGGCGCATCGCCATGCCGCTCGAGTAGGTGCGCAGGGGCTCGTCGAAATACGCGCCGATCTCGGCGAAGTCCTCGATCGCCGGCATCAGCTCCTCGAGCTCGGCGCGCTCCAGCCCGAGCAGCTGCCCGTTCATCATCACGTTCTGGCGCCCGGTGAACTCGCCGTGAAAGCCCATGCCGAGTTCGAGCAGCGCCGCGACGCGCCCGTGCAGGCGCACCTCGCCCTCGGTGGCGCGCGTGGTGCCCGTGATGATCCGCAGCAGCGTGCTCTTGCCGGCGCCGTTGAAGCCGACGATGCCGACGGCCTCGCCCGGCGACACCGTGAAGCTGACGTCGCGCAACGCCCAGCTCTGCTGGTGGCGCGGCCCGCCGAAGGGCAGCAGCCATTCGGCCAGCCGCGACCAGCGGTTCGGATAGTGGCGGTAGGCCTTGCCCAGCCCGATGACCTCGACCGTATGGCTCATAGCTCGTCCACGATCTCGTCGGCGCGCCGGCGAAACAGCGCGAGCGCGACCACCAGGGCGAGCGTCGCGCACAGCGCGGGCGCGACCAGCGCGGACCACTGCGGCCAGCCCTGTCCCAGCGCGATCGCCTGCTGCGACAGCATCAGCGGCGTCAGCGGGTTGGCCAGCACGATGGGCCGGATGGCCTCGGGCAGTATCGACAGCGGATACACGATCGGGGTGAACCAGAACCAGAACTGCAGCAGTATGCCGAAGAACTGCCCCGCATCGCGAAAGAACACGTTGAGCACGCCGGCGACGATACCCAGGCCGAGCGCGAACACGCAGAGGATCGCCAGCACCGGCAGCATCGCCAGCAGGTAGGCGCCGGGGAAATTCCCCGTGACCAGCAGCAGCAGCAGGAACAGGCCGTAGATGATCGCGAAATTCATCCCGGCATTGAGCAGCACGATCAGCGGCAGGCAGATGCGCGGGAAATTCATCTTCTTCAGCAGGTTCGCGTGATCGAGGAACACCGTCATGCCGCGCTGGATGATCTCGGAGAACAGCCCCCAGCTGAGGATGCCCGCGCACAGGAAGATGCCGTAGGCCAGCGTGCCGGTTTCGCCCGGGAGCCGCGCCTGCATCACCTGGGAGAAGATGAGCATGTACACCGCGACCATCGCGAGCGGATTGATCACCGCCCAGGCCGAACCCAGCAGCGAATTGCCGTAACGCGCGGCGAACTCGCGCCGCACGCTGCTGACGATGAACCCCCGGGAGCGCCACGCAGCGCGAATCAGCTGGATCAGCACGCAGGCGCCCTGATGAAAAAGTGGGGCGCATTATAGCCGCATCGGCTCATCACGCCGATGCCGTCCAGCGCTGCGCGGCGGCCATGCCGGCGAGGTGCAACAGCTCGATGTCGCCGATTCGCCTGGCCGTCGTCATCGCCTGACTGCCCATGGCATTCATCCGGTCAACGCCTTGAACCACACCGCGTAGGGCTGGTACAGCCACCACTTCAGCGGCACGCGCCCGTAGTGGCGGCGCACCACGGCGATGGCCTCGCGGTAATGGCGCGCGCGATTGCGGCGGGTCTTGGTCCCGGCGTGCTCGCGGTTCACGCCGGTCACGGCGTCCACGAAACAGGGCGCACCGCAGCGGCGATAGAGCCGCCACCACAGGTCGTAGTCCATCACCATGTGCAGGCTCTCGTCGAGTCCGCCGACCGCCTCCCAGGCCGAGCGGCGGATCAGCGTGGCGGGCTGCGACACGATGCAGCGCAGCGCCAGGCGGCGCTCGTCGAAGGGCTCCACCCACACCGGATCGCGCCGGCCCGTGGCCTCGACCAGGTTCCATGCCCGCGCATAGGCCATCGGCGCGGCGGGGGCGGCATCGAGGGCGGCGATCAGCGTGGCGAGGGCCCCGGGCAACAGCAGGTCGTCGCTGTTCAGCCAGCACACGTAGGGCGCCGAGCCGCGCGCGATGCACTCGTTGATGGCCGCCGCCTGGCCGCGGTCGGCGTGGCTGCGCCAGCCGGCGAGCCGCGGCGCAAAGCGCTCGATGACCGCGACCGAATCGTCGCCCGAGCCGCCGTCGGCCACGAAGACCTCGACCGCAACGCCCTGGTCGAGCGCCGATTCCAGCGCCGCGCCCAGATAGCGCCCCTGGTTGAACGACGGCACCGCGATCGTGACCGCGGCGTACACGCTGGCCAGCACGCACCACACGAGGG
>DAORUQ010000032.1:0-21518 GCA_035433265.1 Pseudomonadales bacterium
TGATGGTCTCGATCATGTGCACCGGAATGCGGATCGTGCGCGCCTGGTCGGCAATGGACCGGGTGATCGCCTGGCGTATCCACCACGTGGCATAAGTCGAGAACTTGTAGCCCCGGCGGTATTCGAACTTGTCGACGGCCTTCATCAGGCCGATGTTGCCTTCCTGGATCAGATCGAGGAACTGCAGGCCGCGATTCGTGTACTTCTTGGCAATGGATATCACCAATCGGAGGTTCGCCTCGACCATCTCCTTCTTGGCGCGTCGGGCGCGGGCCTCGCCGATCGACATGCGCCGATTGATCTCTTTCAGTTCGGCAACCGACACGCCGTGCGCGCCCTCGATTTCCGCGATTTTTTGCTGGACCTGTGCCACCTGGTCGCGCACTTCGTGCAGCTTCGTAGCGTAAGGCTGCTTGCGACGCGCAAGCTTTTCGATCCACTTGTCGTTGGCTTCGTTGCCCGGGAATTCCTTCAGGAACACCTGCTTCGGCATGCGTGCGTAGTTGACGCACAGGTTCATGATCACCTTTTCGTGCTCACGAACCTGGTTGGCCGTCGTGCGCACGCGCTCGGTCAGCGGATCGAACTGGCGCGGAGACAGCTTGAAAAACTTGAACAGTTCCGCTGTCTTCTCGAGTTCCTTCTGCGCCTGGATACTGTCGCGAGGATGCTTCTTGATGGTGCGGACGGCTTTCGCCAGCTGTTTGCGCAGTTCATCGAAGCGCTGCCGGGCGAGTTCCGGGTCCGGCCCGCTTTCAACCTCATCGGTATCGCTGCCGTCCTCGCTCTCTTCTTCCTCTTCGTCGTCCGTTGCGGCCGCAGCCTTCTTCGCACCGGGTTTGCCGGCTGGTTCGGCGGGCGTGGCGGCCGGGACTTCGTCGGCAGGCTCCAGGTATCCGGTAAGGATGTCCGAAAGGCGGCGCTCTTCGGTTGCCACGAGATCGTATTCCTTCAGCACCTGCTCGATGGTGCCAGGGAAATAGGAGATCGCAGCCATGGTTTCCCGGATGCCTTCCTCGATCCGCTTGGCAATCTGGATCTCGCCTTCACGAGTCAGAAGTTCCACCGTGCCCATCTCGCGCATGTACATGCGCACCGGGTCAGTGGTGCGTCCCGCTTCGGATTCCACCGCCGTGAGGGCGGCAACCGCCTCGTCGGCGATTTCGTCGGCCTGGGTGTCGCCGCTGGTGAGCAGCAACGCTTCGGCGTCGGGCGCTTCCTCGAAGACCTGTATCCCGAGGTCGTTGATCATCTGGATGATCTCTTCGACCTGGTCCGGATCCGAAATGTCTTCGGGCAGGTGGTCGTTCACCTCGGCATAGGTCAGATAATTCTGTTCCTTTGCCTTGGCAATGAGATCTTTCAGGCGAGACTGCTGGGCTGGATCCGACATTCGTGAACCTGCATGAGTGTCAGGGGGCGAGAAGATAGCCGTGCATTATAAGACAGAAGTGACGTCGGGCCCTACGAAAAAATACGGTTCGCGCCACCATGGGCGCGACGCGTGGCCGGGCACGCCGGTAGCGTGGGCTTACTTCTTGCGCAACTGCAGTAGCTCCAGGTACTGCTGCTTCTGTGCGGGGCTCAATTCGGCAAAGGAAATGCGCTCCAGTTCCCGCAGTTGCTCCGTGGCTGATTTCCTGCTCGCGCGCTGTGCCAGGTGTTCCATCACGTCGTCGAACTCCCGTTCCGGATCGGCGCCCGGGACCGGATCCTTGGCCGCGAGGCGCGTCAGGAGTTCGCCGCTCTCGGTACCATACCAGTACCCGAGCATGGCGCCCAGGCTGGTGTGCGGGGTTTGCTTGAGCTGTTTCGCCAGCTGCAGCAGCAGCGGCAGGTCCGGATCCTCCAGCGTCTCGAGCCGCTCGAAGTCGGGGGTGCGGGCGGCCAGCTCGGGGTGCTGCAGCAGCAACCGTATGGCATGCCGTGTCGAGCCCTGGACCCGGCGCTGCGCCGTTGCTGCAGGCGTCGGCGATGGCGATCGCGTCGCCTGCGGGCGCACCGGCGCGGCCGAGTCGGTCGGCGGTGATGCCGTGACGGGCGCTTGACCGGGCGCCTGCGGAAGGCGATTGACCGGCATCCCGACCCGTTCAGCCAGGGCCGTACGCATGAGCTCGCGGAAGACGGCCCCGGGAATCCGGTTGATCGCCGGCAGCAGCAGGTTGCTGAGCCGGGCACGGCCGTCCAGGTGCTCCAGGTCGATGGCCTGCCCGTAGTGCTCGAAGAGGTATTCCGACAGCGGCGTGGCCGTGGACAGCAGCTTGCGGAACGCGTCCGCCCCGATTCGCTGCACCAGGCTGTCGGGGTCTTCGCCTTCGGGCAGGAACAGGAAGCTTGCCTGGCGTCCGTCCTGCATTGCCGGTAGGGCAATCTCCAGCGCGCGCGCGGCCGCCTTGCGACCCGCTTCGTCGCCGTCGAAGCAGAAGATCACGCTGGGCGTGTAGCGATACAGCCGCTGCAGATGATTCGATGTCAGCGAGGTGCCGAGCGTCCCGGTGGCGTTGTTGATGCCATGCTGCGCGAGCATCACCACGTCCATGTAACCTTCGACCACCAGCACGCGGTCGAGGTCGCGTACCGTGCGCCTGGCTTCGAACAGGCCGTAGAGCTCCTGGCTCTTGTGGAAGATCGCCGTTTCCGGCGAGTTCAGGTATTTCGGCTTTTCGTCGGTGAGCACGCGACCGCCGAATGCAACGGCGCGGCCCCGGTTGTCGCGGATCGGGAACATGATCCGGTGGCGAAAGCGGTCATACAATCCGCCGTCGTCGCGGGCAATCAGCAGCCCGGCGTCGAGCAGCAGCGTGCGGTCCGCCTCCGAGCGGCCGAGCGCGTTGAGCAGGCCGTCCCATCCCGGAGGGGCGAAGCCGATCCCGAAGCGCTCGATCGTTTCCTCGCTGAGGCCGCGGCCTTGCAGGTACTGCCGGGCTTGCGCCGCTTGCGCATGGGTGCGCAATTGCGCCTGGAACCACTTCGCGGCCGCTTCCAGGCGCGACGCCAGCTCTGCCTGGCGCGGTGAGGCGGCGGCCGCCCCGCCTTCACGGGGGACTTCCACGCCGGCTACGCCGGCCAGCTTTTCGACGGCGGCGGGGAAATCGAGCCGTTCGTATTCCATCAGGAAGCCGATGGCGTTGCCACCGGCGCCGCAGCCGAAGCAGTAGTAGAACTGCTTGTCCGGGTTCACGCTGAACGAGGGGCTCTTCTCGTCGTGGAAAGGGCAGAGGGCAGAGTAATTCTTGCCGGATTTGCGCAGGTTGACGCGCGAATCGATGACATCGACGATGTCCACCCGCTCAAGCAGGTCGTCTATGAATTGTTGCGGGATTCTTCCTGACATCGCGGACTGCGCATGGGAGTGCGTCGGCATGTTACAGGAACGCAGGAGTCGAACTCCAATCGTCGGGCGGGGGGAGCGATCAGGTGAGGCGGGCCTTGATGCGCTGGCTGACGAGGCCCATGTCCGCTCTTCCCTGCACCTGCGGCTTGAGGATCGCCATGACCTTGCCCATGTCCTTCATGGCCACGGCGCCGCTTGCGTGCATCGCGCCGTCGATCAGCAGTTCCAGTTCGGGCTCGCCGAGTGCCCGGGGCAGGAACTCCTGGATCACCGCCAGTTCTCCGGCCTCGATCTCCACCAGGTCCAGGCGCCCGGCGCTTTCGAACTGCTGGATGGAGTCGCGCCGTTGCTTGATCATCTTGTCGAGGATCGCCAGGACGCGCGCATCGTCCACTGCGATGCGCTCGTCGACCTCGACGCGCTGGATTTCGGCCTGGATCAGGCGGATAGCGCCCAACCTGGCCTTTTCCTGCGCCCGCATCGCGGCCTTCATGGCCTCGGTTATGCGGGTCTTGAGCGTGGCGTCGCTCATCGGACCGTCGCCGGGTGCGGGATCAGTACAGGCGCTGCTGGCGACGCGATTCGCGGCTCACCTTCTTCAGGTGACGCTTTACGGCGGCTGCCGCCTTGCGCTTGCGAATCCAGGTCGGCTTCTCGTAGAACTCGCGACGACGGACTTCAGCCAGCACGCCGGCTTTCTCGCAGGAGCGCTTGAAGCGGCGCAGGGCCACGTCGAAGGGCTCGTTGTCTTTTACCTTGATGGACGGCATTCAGGACCTACCAGACAGTTGTTCGGATCACGTAACGATGCTCCCGCTACCTGGAGGGCAGGCGGGGCGCCGAATTCTAAAGGCAATGCGGCCAGAATGCAAAACGAGCGCAGCGGGGAATATTGCCGCCCCGTAGTGGTTCGCCCCGGGCGGCGGTTATCATCCCCGCCCATGCGTGTGCTAGGCATCGAAACGTCCTGCGACGAGACGGGGGTTGCGGTCTTTGATTCGGACCGGGGCCTGCTTGCGCATTGCCTGCACAGCCAGGTGGCCATGCATGCCGAATACGGCGGCGTGGTTCCCGAGCTCGCGTCACGGGATCACATAAAGAAAGCGCTGCCGTTGATCCGGCGGGTACTGCAGGAGGCCGCGTGTCCCGTGGAGACCATCGACGGGGTGGCGTACACGGCAGGGCCTGGCCTGCTGGGCGCCCTGCTCGTGGGTGGCTGCGTCGCACGGTCACTCGCCTTTGCATGGGGTGTCCCGGCGGTCGGGGTGCATCACATGGAGGCGCATCTGCTGGCGCCCATGCTGGAACCGGAGCGTCCGGTCTTTCCCTTCGTGGCCTTGCTCGTTTCGGGCGGACACACCCAGCTGGTGCTGGTCGAGGGAATCGGGGCCTATCGAATCCTCGGGGAGTCTCTCGACGATGCGGCGGGCGAAGCCTTCGACAAGGTGGCCAAGATGCTGGGGCTCGGTTATCCGGGCGGGCCGCAGCTGGCCGCGCTCGCTGCCGACGGCGTGCCGGGGCGGATCGATTTTCCCCGCCCGATGACCAACCGGCCCGGACTCGATTTCAGTTTCAGCGGACTGAAGACCGCTGCCGCCAACGCACTTCGAGGGCTGCAGCAGGCCGGCGGCGTCATCGCGCCACAGTGCAAGGCCGATATCGCGCACGGATTCCAGCAGGCCGTGATCGACACCCTCCTCATCAAGTGCCGGCGTGCGCTGCAATCGACCGGGTTGACGCAACTGGTGCTGGCGGGCGGCGTCAGCGCGAACCGCGAGCTGCGTGAACGCTTGCGCGATGAGGCGCAGGCGCGCGGCTGGCGGGTCTTCTATCCGCGTGCGGAGTTCTGCACCGACAATGGCGCCATGGTGGCGTTCGCCGGTTGCCAGCGCCTGCTCGCCGGCCAGCACGACGATCTCGCGGTGCGCGCCCAGGCGCGCTGGCCCATCGATACGCTGGAACCGGTGGCATGATCGCGTCGTGCACCGGCCGCGGCAGATCGTGATGGACGTCGTCTATATCCGCGGCTTGCGGGTGGATACGGTGATCGGCGTCTACCCGTGGGAACGCACGGTCCGGCAGGTGCTGGAGTTCGATCTCGAGATGGCGAGAGATACCGCCGCCGCGGCACGCTCCGATGCGATCGCCGACGCGCTCGATTACCACGCCGTCGCCGAGCGTGTCCGCGCGCTGGCCGCGGTGAGTTCCTGCCAGCTGGTGGAAACGCTCGCCGAGACCGTCGCGACCGCGTTGATGGCGGAATTCGCCGTGCCGTGGCTGCGGATCAAGCTCGACAAGCCTGGCGCCGTGCCCGGTGCCCGGGGCGTCGGGGTGTCGATCGAGCGCGGCGTCCGGCGCGATCAATAGAGGTTGCGCCCGCCATCCACCGCGAGGATCTGCCCGGTCACGTAGGGCGCCTCCAGGCCCAGGAACCGCGCCGCTCCGGCAATGTCTTCGGGCGTGCCCATTCGCTTCAGCGCGGTCTGTGCCAGCAGGGCATCGGCATGCGCAGCTCCAAGCACCGCGTTCGGCTGCTCCGGCCACAGGATCGCGCCCGGAGCGATGCCGTTGACCCTGACCGACGGGCCGAGTTCAACCGCCAGCGCGCGCGTCATCATTGCGAGCCCCGCCTTGGCCATCGCGTACACGGTGTGCTGGGGCAGCGGAATGTCCGCATGGATGTCGACGATGTTGACTATCGATCCCTGCCTGCGCGCGAGCGCCGGCGCCAGCGCCTGGCTGAGGAAAAACGCGCCCTTCAGGTTGGCGTCGAACAATTCGTTCCATTGCGCATCGGTCACGTTGCCAAGCGGGGTCGCGTAGAAAGCCGAGGCATTGTTCACCAGCAGGTCGAGTCCGGGGGCGAGTGCCCAGGCTTGCGCGGCCAGCTCCCGGACATCGTTCGCCCGGCACAGGTCCGCCTGCACGGCGGCACAGCTGTCGGGGCGCACGGCATTGAGCTCGCGCAGCAGCTGCTGCGCGCCCGCGGCCGAGCTGCGGTAATGAATCAGTACGCGGCACCCGGCGCGATGCAGCTCGCGCGCGATCGCCGCGCCGATGCGATGCGCTGCGCCGGTGACCAGTGCGACGCGCCCGGAGCTGCTATTCCCCATGATCCTCTCCCTCGAGCCGCGCGACCTCGATGCAGCGCAATCGATGCATCTCGACAGCGATTTGCGGCCCGTGCAGGCCGCGTGCCAGTGCGGATGCGGCCGTTACCGTGGCCGCGGCGGCGCGGGCGCGCCTGAGCTTTTCGGCCTGTGCATAGGGGCGCTGCTCCAGTCCGGTGCGCCCGCGCGCGTCCGCCTCGCAGGCCGCCAGGAATTCCTCGAAGCGCTCGCCGTTGCGCAGCGCGTCCACGTCCTCGAGCAGCGACACGATCGCGGGCGCGCGCATTTCCAGCACGCGATGGCAGCGCGTGTGGTGCAGGCATACCACGAGCGCCAGTTCGCGGTACTTGACCGGCACGCGCAGTCGTTCACACAGCGCCCGCACCGCGACCGCGCCGAGCTTCTCGTGGCCGACGTGGGAGGGCCAGCGTTCGCGCGGCGTGAGCGCCTTGCCGAGATCGTGCACCAGCACCGCGAAGCGCGCCGGCTCCGTCAGCCGCAGTTGCGCGGCGAGGCGCAGGCAGAGCAATACGTGTTCGCCGGTGTCGATCTCGGGGTGATGGCGTGCCGGTTGCGGCACGCCGAACAGCGCGTCGATCTCGGGAAATATCGCCCCGAGCGCCCCGCATTCGCGCAGCGTGCGAAAGTATTCCTGCGGACTCGCCTCGCCGAGCGCTCGGCGGGTTTCGGTCCACACCCGTTCCGCGACCAGGTGCGCCAACTCGCCGCTGGCGGCCATGTCGCGCATCAGCGTCATGGTGGCGGGGTGAACGCGAAAGCCACGTGACGCGAACCTTGCCATGAAGCGCGCCACGCGCAGCACCCGCAACGGATCCTCCACGAAGGCATCCGATACATGGCGCAGTACGCCATCGCGCACATCCTGAGCGCCGCCGTAAGGGTCGATCAGGTGGCCGTCCCGGTCCTCGGCCATCGCATTGATGCTGAGGTCGCGCCGCGCCAGGTCGTCCTCGAGCGAGACCTGCGAGCCGGTCTCGCAGGTGAAGCCCGCGTAGCCGTGTCCGCTCTTGCGTTCGCGCCGCGCCAGCGCGTACTCCTCGCTGGTTTCGGGATGCAGGAACACGGGGAAATCGCGCCCGATCTGGCGAAAGCCGAGTGCGAGCATCTGCTCGGGGCTGGCGCCCACGACGACCCAGTCCCGTTCGCATGGCGGGATGTCGAGCATGCGGTCGCGCACCGCGCCGCCGACCAGATAGATTTGCACCGTGTTTGCCGTGGCCTGACAGAAAGGCAGTTTAGCAATTCGCAGGAGCTGCAGGTCCGGCTTCGGCCGGACAATTGTCCGCATGAATGCGGACCTACCGCGGCACATGTCCGCATGAATGCGGACCCACAGGGATTGTTCAGCAATTGCAGTGAAACAGCGCGCCGTCCTCGAGGCGCATGGCGCGCAACCGGCCTCCCCATACGCAGCCGGTGTCGAGGGCGTGCACGTCGGCGCGCTCCGCCCGGCCCTCCAGCGCGGCCCAGTGGCCGAACACGACCGGGACGCCCGCGCTGCGCCTCAGCGCGTGGGCGTACCACGGCGCGAAGCCGGGATTGGCGTCCGCGGGCGGGCTCTTGTTGTCGAGATCCAGCTTGCCGTCGGCGGCGCAGAAGCGCATGCGGGTGAGGTAGTTGGTGATCAGCCGCAGTCGCTCGAATCCTTCGAGCCGCTCGTCCCAGGTGTCGGGGAAATTGCCGTACATGTGGTGTAGGAAGTCCCGGTACAGCGGCCCCTGCAGCGTGGCCTCCACTTCGCGCGAACGCGCGAGGGTGTCCTCGACGCTCCACTGCGGTGGTATGCCCGCGTGCACCATCACGTGCGTGAAATCGCTCCCGCGGTAGGCCAGGGGCTGGCAGCGCAACCAGCCGAGGAGTTCCTCGCGATCCGGCGCCTCGAGAATCGCGCCCAACGAATCCTTGCGCAGTGCCTTGCGCACGCCCTCGGATACCGCGAGCAGGTGCAGGTCGTGGTTGCCGAGCACCATCACCGCGCGCTCGCCGAGCCCGCGCACGAAGCGCAGCACCTGCAGCGATTCGGGGCCGCGGTTGACCAGGTCGCCGGCGAACCACAGCCGATCGGCCGTCGGATCGAAACGCAGGGTGTCGAGCAATCGCAGCAGCGGCTGATGGCAGCCCTGCACGTCGCCGATCGCGTAGGTTGCCATCAGGCGCCAGCGCCTGGTTGCGGCGCGACGGCGTTGCTGAGCGCGACGAACTCCCCCACGGTGAGCGTCTCCGGGCGCCGGCCCGGATCGATGCCCAGGCGCTCCAGCGTCGCGGCATCGAGCAGGCCCGCAACCGCGTTGCGCAGCGTCTTGCGCCGCTGCCCGAAGGCCTGGCGGACCACCTGCTCCAGCATGCGGTAGTCGTGCGCGCGTCCGTGCGGATGCGACTGGGGCAGCAGTCGCACGATGGCCGACACCACGCGCGGCGGGGGATGGAAGGCCCCGGGCGGCACCTCGAACAGGGGCTGCACCGCGCAGCGGTACTGCACCATCACGCTGAGGCGACCGTAATCGGCGCTGCCCGGTTCGGCACCGAGTCGCTCGACCACCTCGCGCTGCAGCATGAAATGCATGTCGCGCACGCAGTCGCCCTGCTCCAGCAGGTGGAACAGCAGCGGCGTCGAGATGTTGTAGGGCAGGTTGCCCACGACGCGCAGCCCGCCTCCGGGCGGGGCCAGCGCGCGGAAATCGAAGTCGAGCGCATCGGCGGCGTGCACGCTGAAGCGCTCACTCTCGTGCAGGCGCCATCGGGCCACCAGGTCGCGATCCAGTTCCACCACGTGCAGCCTGGCGCCGCTGCGCAGCAGCGGTTCGGTCAGTGCCCCGTGGCCCGGGCCGATCTCCGCGATGGTGTCTTCGGCGCGGGCGTCGATCGCCTGCATGATGCGGTCGATCACGTGACGATCGGTCAGGAAGTTCTGCCCGAAACGCTTGCGCGGACGGTGCCCCGCCGGGCCACCGGCCATCAGCCGCGCTCCGCCGCGCGCAGGGCGGCGCTGCGCGCGGCCATGTCGTGCGCCGTCTGCAGGGCGAACTGCAGGCTGCCGGTGTCCGCCTTGCCCGTGCCCGCGAGGTCCAGCGCCGTGCCGTGGTCCACGGAGGTGCGGATGATCGGCAGACCGAGCGTGATATTGACCGCCTGGCCGAAGCCCTTGTACTTCAGCACCGGCAGGCCCTGGTCGTGGTACATCGCGAGCACGGCGTCGGCGCCCTCGAGATGATGCGGTGTGAACAGGGTATCGGCGGGCAGCGGACCGATCAGCGTCATGCCCTCGGCACGCAGGCGCTGCAGGCAGGGGATGATCACGTCGATCTCCTCGCGACCCAGGTGGCCGCCTTCGCCCGCGTGCGGGTTCAGCCCCGCGACCAGGACCCGCGGGTCGCGGATACCGAAATGCCGGCGCAGGTCGCGGTGCAGGATGCGCAGCACCTGTTCCAGCGATTGTGCCGTGATGTGGTCGCTGACGTCGCGCAAGGGCAGGTGCGTGGTCGCCAGCGCAACCCGCAATCCGGGCGTGGCGAGCATCATCACCACGCGTGGCGTGCCGGTGGCGGCGGCGAGGAATTCGGTGTGGCCGCTGAAGGGCACGCCGGCATCGTTGATGATTCCCTTGTGCACCGGGCCCGTCACCAGCGCGGCCACGCGCCGTTTCATGCAGGCGCTTACGGCGGCCTGCAGCGTCGCGAGCACATAGGGCGCGTTGGCCTTGTCGAGCGTCCCGGGGACGACGGGGCGTCCGAGCGCAACCGGCAGCACGCGCAGCGTGCGTGGCGGCGCGGGCAGGGGGTCCGGCGGCAGGATGTCCAGCGGCAACCCCAGTGCGCGCGCACGATCCAGCAGCAGTTGCGGGTCGGCGATGGCGATCACGCTGGCGTCGAAACCGCGCTGCGCCAGCGTAACCACCAGGTCGGGACCGATGCCGGCCGGTTCTCCCGGGGTCAGCGCGAGCACCGGCGCATCGGCGCGGGCATCAGATCTTGATTTCGACAAAAGCCTCGTCCCGGATCTTCTGCAGCCACGTGTTCAGTTCGTCGTCGTACTTCTGGCCGAACAGGATGTTGCGTGCCTGGTTGCGTTTCATCTCGTCGCTGAGATCCTGGGTGCGGCGCTCCTCGACCTGCAGCACGTGCCAGCCGAAACTGCTGCGCACCGGTGCGCTGATCTCGCCGGCCCCGGTCTGGTTCATGGCCTGCTCGAACTCCGGAACCATCTGTCCCGCGCTGGTCCAGCCGAGGTCCCCGCCTTCGCGCGCCGAGCCGATGTCTTCCGAGAATTCGCGCGCCAGTTTCGCGAAGTCCTCGCCCGCCAGCACGCGCGCGCGCAACTGCGCCGCCAGCTGCTGCGCCTGCGCGTCGCTGCGCACCTCGGAGGGCTTGATCAGGATATGGCGCACGCGGGTCTGCTGGGTCATCTGTCCGCTGCCGCCGCGTTTCTCGAACAGCTTCACCAGGTGCAGGCCGCTGGCGCTGCGCACCGGTGCGGATATCGCGCCGGTCTCGAGCGCCGGAACCGTCTCCAGGAACACGCTCGGCAGGTCGCCGGCGAGGCGCCAGCCGAGATCGCCGCCGGTGAACGCGTAGGGGGTCTTGTCGGGCGCGCGCATGAAGCGCTCGAAGGCGGTGCCGGAGGCCAGCCGCGAACGCAGCCCCTCCATGTAGGCCATGGCGGCGCGTTCCTGCTCCATCGTGGCGTCCGTGGCCAGCGGCAGGAGCAGGTGCCCGATGTGGTAGACGGCTGCCGTGCGCTTCTGGCCTTCTTCCGAGGCAAGGTAATCATCGACCTCCTGCTCGGTCACCTGGACGCGATTGCGCACGTTGCCCTGCTGCACGCGCGAGAGGATCATTTCCTGGCGTACCTGCTCGCGTACCGCCGCGTACGAGCCGCCGTCGGCCTCGATCTGGGCGCGGAACTGCTCCAGGCTCGCGCCGCTCTGGCGCGCCATGTTGGTGAGCGCCTCGTTCAGCTGCTCGTCGCTGATGCGCACCCCGGCGCGATCGCCCATGCGCAGCTGGATGCGCTCGAGGATGAGGCGGTCGAGCACCTGGCGCGCCAGCACCTCCTGCGGCGGCATTTCGATCTTCTGCCGCGCGAGGTTCTCGGTGACCTGGCGCATGCGGTCCTGGTATTCGCTCGCGAGAATGATGTCGTCGTCGACGATCGCGACCACGCCCTCGAGCTGCCGCGTCTGCGCCAGCGCGCCCCCGGCCAGTCCCCAGCAGCACAGCACTATCGCCGCGGCAGCGCGCCACCGGCTTCCCGCTCCAGTCGATTCAATACGCAAGGCCGTTGTCCTCCAGGTTGCTGCCAAAGCCGAAGATGCTGTCCTGCAACAGCTGGTCGATGTTCTTGCCGAGGCCGCCGAGGCCGCGCAGCACGAACTGCAGGTAGAAGCCGTAGTCGCGACCCTGATCCCAGTCCACGCCTTCCTGGTACACCATGCGCACCGACCAGCAGCAGGAGCTGTATTCCAGCCCCGCCAGCTCCTCGAGGCTGTAGTCGTTGGTGAAATCGTACTGGTAGCGGGTGAATACCCGCCAGCGGTCGCTGATGGGCAATACGGCCGAAAAGTCGGCCTGGTCGATTGTCTCGCTGATCAGGTTGCCGAAAATGTCATAGGAGGTCTGCTCGCGGCGATAGCGATAGCCCGCGTTCACGATCGTCTGTGTATCGGGGGTCCAGTGAACGAAGGCGCCGCCTTCGTTCACCTGCTCGCGATGCACGTCCAGCAGCGTCGTGCCCGTGACCGAGACGCTGCGCGTCGGCCGGACCTGCACCTCCGCGGCAATTTCCGAGCTGGAGACCGACTGCGCATCCGCGGGCTGCGCGTCGCTCCATCCGCCCGAGGGCGGCACGCGCGTGCGGCAGCTCGGCTGGGACTGCGCGCGCTGCGCATCGCAGACCGTCACGAGGCGATCCTCGAAATAGTAGATCTGGCCGACGCTGGCCGTCACCCGTTCCATGCCGTTCTCGTCGTCGATGAGGCGCGAGGTGACGCTGAGCGAGGCCTGGTTGGCGTCGGCAATGCGGTCGCGCCCGCTGAAGCGCGTGGTGCGGAACAGCTGGCTGAAGCTGAAGGTGAGGTCGGAAGAGTCGAAGTTCGGCAGGTCGCTGTGGTCCTCCCGGTCCACCCACAGGTAGAACGCCCGCGGCTCCAGCGTCTGCAGGAACGCGGTGCCGAAAAGGCTCGTGTCGCGTTCGAGGAAATAGCCGGCATCCAGGTTGACCATCGCCGCGCCGACCGACGGGGATTCGTCACCCGGCAGCGTGAGGCTCTCGTCCAGGTTGTAGCTGATCGACTGGTAGCCCAGTGCCGGCCGCACGAAGGCCGCGGCCCACTGCATCGGGAAGGCGATCTGTGGTTCCAGGTAGAGCCGCTGTCCGGTGAGCTCCGCGCGATCCTTGTGCTCGAAGACCGTGAACTCGCTGGTGAGCGAGTAATCGAGCGCGAACGGAGTGCCGCTGAACGGACGGTTCATTTCGAGGCGCGGCATGATCTTGTAGGGCTCGGCGAGCGCTCGATCCAGCAGCCGGTACTGTTGCGCCTTCGCCGCCAGGACCCAGCTGTCGTCGAGTCGGTACGTGACCTGGCCCGTTTGCGGCAGGAAGATGGATCGTTGCACTTCGAGCCCGGTCGAGCTCAGCTGGCGCAGGTAGTCCTCGTCGCTCACCTCGGTGTAGCTGATCAGCGTGCCCATGCGCTCGACCGGGGCGCCCGTGTGCTCCAGGCTGGCGATCCAGCGGTCCTCGTCGGCGACCTCGTCATTCGGCAGGATGGCGCCGCTGGTGGCCCAGGAACTCCAGCGATTCAGGTAGCGCAACTCCCCCCCGATCATGGTGCCGCGATCGTTCATGTAGCGCGGCAGCAGGGTGGCGTCGTAGTTCGGTGCGAGGTTGAAATAGTAGGGAGTGGTGACGTCCAGGCCGTTCTGGGACGAGTTCGTGAACGTGGGCCAGAGCAGCCCGCTCATGCGCCGGTCATCGACGGGAAAGCTCAGGTACGGCGTGTAGAGCACCGGTATGCCCTTGACCTCGAGCCGGGCATTTTGCGCGGTGCCCCGCCCGGTTTCGCGATCCACGCGCATCGAGTCGGCCGCGAGCTGCCAGTCGTCGTGGCCGGGTTCGCACTGCGTGTAGACGGTCTCCTCGAATTCGAGGGTGCGGTCGACGTTGCGCCGCACCAGTTTCGCTTCGCCGCGCGCGTGCTCTCGGTGCATCACGAAGCGCGCTTCACGTAATTCGCCGGAGTTCTGCGCCGTGTCGATCGATGCGGACTCGCCTCGTACCAGCAGGCCCGGTTCGCGGTACTGCACGTTGCCCTCGATATCGGCGCGGTCCTGTTCGCGGTAATAAGTCGCGCGATCGGCACGCAGGCGCCGATCGCCCTGCAGCAGTGTTACGTTGCCGGAAAATTTCGCGATTTCCGGGTTCTGCAGCAGTTCGGATTCGGCCGACGAGGCGTGGACGGTGCCAATCTGCGCTCCGCCTTCGGCGGGAGGCTCCAGCGGCGGCTCGATATAAGCGCCCCGACATTGTGCCCCGATCGCCGCGGCCTGCTCCGGGCTCAGGCGCCGCAGTGTCACCCAGTCCATGGTCTCGGCGAGCAGATCGGCATCCGCCAACCCGGCCACCGATCCTGCCGGCGCGGCATCGGGCGCAGCAGCCGGCACAGCATCGAGCGCTGCATCCGGTGTGACATCGGGCGTTGCATCCGCTGCTACATTCGGCGCGGCGCTCGGGGTGGATCGCACCGCGCCGCTCGCAATCGTCGGCGCAACGGCGCTGCAGTCCCAGCCGCCCGTCTCCGCGCCCCGGCATTGCCATTGCCCGTTGTCGGCCGCAGCGGCGTGCAGCACCGCGGCGCTCGCCAGCCCGGCGATGACGCGGGAAAGGAAAATGACGGGCTTGCTCTGCATTCCGTTGAAGTCCGGGCCTCGGGTTGGATCAGCCGCGGATCTTTTCAGCTCCGGGGAAGCGTGGATAATGCACGACGCTCTGGCCGAGGGCCGCATTATAGCGGCATCGCGTCACGAGGATCGACTGGCGGGGCGCTGATTGTGCGGCGTCCTCGCCTTGCCGCGTTACCCTGACCGGAATCGACAATGGACGCGTTGCTGCAGTGGTGTTCGAAGCTGGTCGAGCCGGTCGCGGGGCGACGCCTGGGCCTGTCCGCGGTGGCGGGCGATGCGAGTTTCCGGCGCTATTTCCGCCTCGAGGGCTGCGAGCCCACGCGCATCGCCGTATTCGCACCGCCGGACAAGGAGCGCAACCTCGAGTTCACGCGGATTGCCGCGATGCTGCGCGAGGCCGGGGTGTGCGCCCCCGAGGTCATCGCCCATGACAGCGCGAGCGGTTTCCTGCTGCTGAGCGATTTCGGCGATACCCTGATGCTGGGCGCGCTCGATGAGCACAGCGTCGATCGCCTGTATGCGCGGGCGATGGATACGCTCCTGCGCATCCAGGGCACCGCGACCGCGTGCGAGGGTTGGCATCTGCCGGCGTATTCCGGGGCGCTGCTGCTGCAGGAAATGCAGTTGTTTCCCGACTGGTACCTGAAAGGGCTGCTCGGGATCGCGCTGGGCGCGCACGACAGGGCCCTGCTGCAGGAACTGTTCGCGCGCCTGGTTGCCAGCGCGCAGGAGCAGCCGCAGGTCTTCGTGCATCGCGACTACCATTCGCGCAACCTCATGCTGCTGCCCGGCGGTGCGCTGGGCGTGATCGATTTCCAGGACGCCGTGACCGGCCCGCTCACCTATGACCTGGTTTCGCTGCTGCGCGACTGTTACGTGCAGTGGGCGCCGGCGCGGGTCGAGGCCTGGGCGGCCTCCTTCGCGGCGCGCGCGGTCGCGGCAGGCTCGATGCAGCCCGTGCCCGCGGCCACGTTCCGGCGCTGGTTCGACTGGATGGGGCTGCAGCGGCACATCAAGGTGCTCGGCATCTTCGCGCGGCTCTGGCTGCGCGACGGCAAGCCCGGCTACCTGCACGACCTGCCGCTGGTGATGCGTTACACGCTCGACGTGGCGGCGGCCCATCCGGAAACGGCGCCGTTCGCGGACTGGTTGCGCGATCGCGTGCTGCCGGTCGCGCGCGGGCAGGACTGGTACCGCGCGCGATGAAGGCGATGATCCTCGCCGCGGGACTCGGCACGCGTCTGCGCCCGCTGACCGAAACGCTGCCCAAGCCGCTGTTGCCGCTCGCCGGCAAGCCCATGATCGTCTACCACGTCGAGAAGCTCGCCGCCGCCGGCCTGACCGAGCTCGTGGTCAATGTGTCATGGCTCGGTGCGCTGATCGAGCAGCATCTGGGCGACGGCGAGGCGTTCGGCGTGGCCATCCGCTACAGCCGCGAGCCCGAAGGCCCGCTCGACACCGGGGGCGGAATCCGCCGTGCCCTGCCGTTGCTAGGGGAGCAGCCGTTCCTGCTGGTGGCCGGTGACATCTGGAGCGATTACCCGCTGGCGCGGCTCGCTGCCCGCGCGCTGGCCGAGGGCGAACTGGGGCGGCTGGTGCTGGTGCCGAACCCGCCGCAGCACGCTGGCGGCGATTTCAGCCTCGACGCGGCGGGCAGGGTGGGCACTTCGGCGGTGGGGCGACGCTGCACGTATTCGGGCATCTCGCTGCTGTCGCCGCGGCTGCTGGACGGCTGGAGCGACACGGTGTTCCCGCTGCGCGAGCCGCTGCGCCAGGCGGCCGGCCGCGGTGTGCTGAGCGGCGAAATCTGGACCGGCGACTGGGAGGACGTCGGCACGCCGGAGCGCTACGCCGCGCTCAACCGGCGCCTGGACCGGCGCCCGGAGTCGCCTCCAGCGTAGTCAGCCAGCCGCGCAGGCGGCGCGTCAGCGGCGCATCGGCGGGCCCGGGGTGCCAGCTCCCGGTCTCCAGCGTGAGCTGGCGGTAATGCTTCAACTGCAGCGCGGCGGCCTGTTCACGGCGCAGCCGGCCCTGCTCACGAGGCGCAGTCGGGCTCAGTACCTCCAGCACCGGCCTGGCCAGGCCCCTGGGCCACTCGAGCACGAGCCCCGGCAATTCCACCGGATCCAGCAGCGCCGCGGCCCGCACCGAGCCGGGCGCGCTGCCCATGCCACGGGTCAGCAGCACGGCGGCGCTGCCCTCGGCGACCAGGACCAGCGGGCGGCCCTCGGCCGCGGCGGAGGCTATCGCGGCGAGGATGCGCGCCTGGCTGCGCACCGCCCATTGCTCCAGTGCGCCGGCACGCCGGGCGTTGAGCGTTGCGGACCCCGCGCCGGCGGGCGCGGATTCCGTAGCAGCGGGCGGCGCAGCCCCGGGTGTGCCGATTTGCTCCGCATGGATGCGCGGTGGCGGCTCCAGTGTCAGCAGCCACGTGGCCCAGCCATGCGCCGGCATGGACTGACGGATCTGTTCCAGGCCCGCCGCCGAGGTGGGATGACTGCCGTCGCCCGGGATCAGCACCAGCGCGCCCCGCGCCACCGGCCCGCGGGCTTGCGTGACGAACACCGCGAACTCGTGGCCGTCCGCTTTCAGGATGCGCCGTTCCTGGGCCAGCACGACGGCCAGCGCGTCCAGATCCCGATCGATCGCGGGCGCGGGTTCGGGTTCGGGTGCGGCGGGTGCGGCGGGTACGGCGGGTGCGGCAGCCGGCACGGGTGATGCTGCTGGGGCCGGCGCTTGCGGCTCGGCCGCGTTGCCGGGCGGGCCCGCGATCACGAGGCCCAGGAGCAGTGGCTGAAGGAGGCGTGTGGTGCGGCGCATGGCCGCAGTATAGCCACCGCGGCGGCCGTCCCGGCGCGGGAATTCGGCGGTTTCATCCAGTACAATCGCGGGCCTTCCCCTGCGCCCGTGGACGACTCGCGATGAACGACTTCCAGATTGCCCCCTCGATCCTGTCGGCCAACTTCGCGCGCCTGGGCGAGGAAGTGGACGCCGTGCTCGCGGCGGGCGCCGACATCGTGCATTTCGACGTCATGGACAACCACTACGTGCCGAACCTGACGATCGGCCCGATGGTGTGCCGCGCGCTGCGCGATCACGGGGTCAGCGCGCCCATCGACGTGCACCTGATGGTCACGCCGGTCGATGCGATCGCCGCCGCCTTTGCCGAGGCGGGCGCCACGTACATCACCTTCCACCCCGACGCGAGCACGCACGTGGATCGCACCCTGCAGCTGATCCGCGACGCCGGCTGCAAGGCGGGGCTGGTGTTCAATCCGGCCGCCGGCCTGGATGCCGCGCGCTACGTGATGGACAAGCTCGACATGATCCTGCTGATGTCGGTGAACCCCGGCTTCGGCGGCCAGAAGTTCATTCCCGCCACGCTGGGGAAGCTGCGCGAGGCGCGCGCGCTGATCGACGCCAGCGGCTTTCCGATCCGCCTCGAGATCGATGGCGGTGTGGGCACTGGCAACATCCGCGCGATTGCCGAGGCGGGCGCGGACACCTTCGTGGCCGGCTCGGCGATCTTCGGCGCGCCGGACTATGCCGCGGTGATCGCCGGGATGCGCGCGGAGCTCGCGGCCGCGCGGCGGCCCTGAGACGGTGGCGCACGCCCTGATCCGGCGCCTGCTCGACGGCCGCCTGCCCGCGCTCGCGATGTTCGATCTCGATGGCACGCTGGTCGACAGCGTGCCGGACATCGCCCGCGCGCTCGACGCGACGCTTGCCGCGCGGGGCTTCGCGCCGGCCGGCAGCGAGCGCGTGCGCCACTGGGTGGGTCGCGGCTCGCGCAACCTGGTGCGCGAGGCGCTGGCGCATGCCGTGGA
This sequence comes from Pseudomonadales bacterium, assembly GCA_035433265.1. GTDB lineage: Bacteria > Pseudomonadota > Gammaproteobacteria > Pseudomonadales > UBA5518 > UBA5518. The sequence continues at coordinate 18,191 of DAORUQ010000032.1, forward strand.
TGCCGCGCCTGAACACGTCGCCGAGGACCTGCTCGACGAGGCGCTCGGGTTCTACCTTGCGCGTTACCTCGAGGACTGCGCCGGCGCGACCACGCTGATGCCGGGCGCCGCGGCGCTGCTGGCCTCGTTACGCGCGGCCGGTGTGGCGCTGGCCTGCGTCACCAACAAGCCGATCGCGATCACCGAACGCCTGCTCGGCGCGCTGCTGCCGGATGCGGGTTTCGCGGCGGTGCTCGGTGGCGATTCGGGCGCCGGCGTGAAGCCCGCGCCGGGGCCGTTGCTCGCGGCGATGGCGAAGGCGCGGACGCTGCCGTGCGCGGCGCTGATGATCGGCGATTCACGCCACGACGTGCATGCCGCGCGCGCGGCAGGGGTGCGCGTGATCTGTGTCGCGGGCGGCTACAACCACGGCGAGGACATCCGCCGCGAGGCGCCGGACCTGGTCGTCGACGGGCTCGGCGAATTGCTTTGAATGCCCCTTGCAGTAGAATCTGTCGCAGCACATTTCCCCACGGGAGCAGACATGAGGGCGATCCGGCGCTGGCGATGGTGACAGTCGCGATTACGCGCGCTCGTGCGCGTGCCTTTTGCCATTTCCCCGAGTTTCCGGAGTCCCCATGAACGCCACCCGCCTCGAACAGCTCGCCCGCGAGGGCTTCACCCGCGTCCCCGTCGTCCGGCGCCTGCTCGCCGACCTCGAGACGCCGCTCGGCGCCTACCTGAAATTCGCCGGGCCGTTCAGCTTCCTGTTCGAGTCGGTCGAGGGCGGCGAGAAGTGGGGGCGCTACTCGATCATCGGCCTGCCGTGCCGGCGGCGCCTCGTGGTCCGCGGTACTCGGATCACGCTCTGCGACGGGGACGCGGAGCAGGACGTCGCGCACGCCGATCCGCTCGCCTTCGTCGAGGAATTCCTCGCGCGCGAGCGCGCGCTCCCGCACGAGGACCTGCCGATGTTCGCGGGCGGCCTCGTGGGCTATTTCGGCTACGACTGCGTGCGCATGGTCGAGCCGCGCCTCGCCGCGAGCGCGCCGCCCGACGTGCTGGGCACGCCCGACATCCTGCTGATGGTCGCCGAGGAATTCCTGGTCTTCGACAACCTGGCCGGTGCCATCGCGCTGGTCGTAACGGTGGACCCGCGCGAGGCGGACGCCGCGGCCGGTGCCGAGGCGCGGCTCGATGCGCTGCAGCAGCGCCTGGAGGGGCCGGCGCCGCGGCTGCCGCCGGTGGACATCGATGCCGGGCGGCGCGACAGCCAGCGTGTGCGCGACGTCGAGGCGGCGTTCGAGTCGGAGTTCGGCCGCGAGCGTTTCGAGGCCGCGGTGGAGCGCATCCGCGAATACATCCTCGCCGGCGACGTGATGCAGGTGGTGCCCTCGCAGCGCATGAGCGCGCCGTTCAGCGCCAGTCCGCTGAATCTTTACCGTGCTCTGCGCAACCTCAATCCCTCGCCGTACCTGTACTTCCTCGATCTCGGCGATTTCCAGATCGTGGGCTCCTCGCCGGAGATCCTGTCGCGCCTGCAGGACGGCGAGGTCACCGTGCGGCCGATCGCGGGCACGCGCCGGCGCGGCGCCACGCACGAGGAGGACCTCGCGCTCGAGGCCGAACTGCTGGCCGATCCGAAGGAGATCGCCGAGCACCTGATGCTGATCGACCTCGGGCGCAACGACGTGGGGCGCGTGGCCGGGATCGGCAGCGTGACGGTATCGGAGCGCATGATCGTCGAGCGCTACTCGCACGTGATGCACATCGTCTCCAACGTCTCGGGCCGCCTGCGCGAGGGCCTGAGCGCCATCGACGTGCTGCGCGCCACGCTGCCGGCAGGCACGCTGTCGGGCGCGCCGAAAATCCGCGCGATGGAGATCATCGACGAACTCGAGCCCACGCGGCGCGGCATCTACGGCGGCGCGGTGGGTTACCTCTCGTGGCACGGCGAGATGGACACGGCCATCGCGATCCGCACCGCGGTGATCAAGGACGGACGCCTGCACGTGCAGGCCGGCGCCGGGATCGTCGCCGACTCGGTGCCCGCGCTGGAGTGGGAAGAGACCATGAACAAGGCCCGCGCGATGTTCCGCGCCGCCGCGATGCTCTCCTGAGGCTGCGGCGGCGGTGCTCGCCCTGTCCGCGATGGACTGGCTCGCGTTCGCGGGTACCTTCGCCTTCGCCGTGAGCGGCGCGCTGCTCGCCGCGCGACACCGCCTCGACATCATCGGCTTCCTGTTCGTGGCCAACATGACCGGTGTCGGCGGCGGCACCGTGCGCGACCTGCTGCTGGACGCGCCGGTGTTCTGGGTGCAGGACGCGACGTACATCGTGGTCTGCAGTGCCGCCGCGCTCCTCACTTATGCGGCCGCATCGCTGCTCGATCGCGCCTCCCAGGCCTTGCTGTGGGCCGATGCGATAGGTGTGGCGCTGTTCGCGGTGCTCGGCGCGCAGAAGGCGCTGCTGGCCGGCGTGGGGCCCGGTGTCGCCGTGGTCATGGGGATTTTCACCGCCTGCTTCGGCGGCATCATCCGCGACTTCACGCTGAACGAGCCGCCCATCATCATGAGTCGCGAGATCTATATAACCGCCACGCTGGTGGGTGCCGTGTGTTACGTGCTGCTGGCCGGGCTGCGCGGCGCGCAGGACATCGTGTCGGTCGTCGGCGGCACCGCGGTCGGTTTCACGGTGCGCGCACTGGCCATCGTGGCCAGGCTCTCGCTGCCCTCGCATGCCGGCCTCGGCCACAAGGACGGGGGCAGCGCACAATGAGCGCGGCCTGCCGCCTGCCGCCTGCCGCGCACGCGCGGCGCGCCGCTCAGGGGGCGACCGGCAGGCTGATGCGGCGCTCCGGCCCGCCGAAGATGCCGACCCAGCCCGCGCCGTCCTCGCCCACCGTGCCCCGGTACATACCGCTGGTGTTGAAGCGCATCGCGTAATCGCCCTTCGCGTCGAGCACGATCAGGCCGCCGTCGCCGCCGATCGCGGCCACCTCGGCCAGGGTGGCGTCGGCCGCATCTGCGGCGGTCTTGCCGACGAGGCGGACCAGTTCGGCGACGCTGTGCGCGGCGGCCGTGCGGATGAACATCTCCCCGGTGCCGGTCGCCGACACCGCGACCGAGCGGTTGTCGGCCCAGGTGCCGGCGCCGATCACCGGCGAGTCGCCGATGCGTCCGTAGCGCTTGTTCGTCAGTCCGCCGGTCGAGGTGCCGGCGGCGAGATTGCCGTGCCGGTCCAGCGCCACGGCGCCGACGGTGCCGCGCTTGTCGTCCTCGCGGTAGGCGCTCGCCGGTTGCGCGTCGTGATCGCGCTCGATGCGCTCCCCGGCGATTGCCCGCTGCAA
>DAORUQ010000033.1:0-11695 GCA_035433265.1 Pseudomonadales bacterium
CTTGTTGTTCTCGCGCAGCTTGCTCACCAGCGGCGAGAAGTCGGAGTCGCCGCTGATGATCACGAACATGTCGACGTGCGACTTGGTGTAGCAGAGGTCGAGCGCATCCACCACCATGCGGATGTCCGCGGAGTTCTTGCCCGACTGGCGCACGTGCGGGATCTCGATCAGCTCGAAGGAGGCTTCGTGCATCGCCTTCTTGAACTCCTTGTACCGCTCCCAGTCGCAGTAGGCTTTCTTGACCACGATGTTGCCCTTCAGCAACAGCCGTTCCAGCACCTTGCGGATGTCGAAGGCGGCGTACTTGGCATCGCGCACGCCGAGCGCCACGTTCTCGAAGTCGCAGAACAGCGCCATGTTACGGGTATTGGGTCTGTCACTCATGCGGTTGTCCTAGTCCAGTCCAAAGAAGGCGCGAATGCGGGCCAGCATATCGGTACGCGCGCTTGCCGCCGCGTGTGCTCCGGCGGCCGAGCCGCGCAGCTCGCCCGTGAGCATGCCGCGCTCACGGAAGATATCCCCCGGCCCGAGCGAACTCACGTAACGGCGCGTGCCGCCGGTCTCGTCGCAGATCTCGGCGGCGCCCTCGATCACGAGGTACAGCCAGTGTGCCACGGCGCCCTGGCGCGTCACCACGTCACCCGCGAGAAAGGGCGCGTGCACCAGGTGCTGCGCAACCTGCGCCCTTTCGTCGTCCGACAGCGAGCCGAACAGCGGTACCATTCGCAGGGTATTCATGCGTCGCGCGATCTCCGCGGCGGCCAGCGCCGCGCGGCGCGCCTCGTCCTCGGCGAACACCAGGCGCTCCTCGCGACGCGAAGCGAGGTGGATGCCGGCGCGATCCAGGGCGGCCAGCGCATGGGCGCGCACCCGCGAGTCGGTGGCGTCGTCCACTTGGGGGTCGCGCAGCCAGTAGCGCAGCGCATAGCGGGCGCAGCCGTCGGTGACATCCACCAGGATCGCATCCGGCTTCCGGATCGCGGCTCACGCGCGAGGCGCGGATAGTCAGGCGCGATCGGGCTGGCGGCGAGCAGTTCGGCGCCCGCGCACGTCAGCAGGAGCACGAGCGCGTTGCGCACGCTGGCGCGCCCTGCGCGCTGGGTCGCGAGCAATATGCCGCCCAGCGCCAGTCCTGCCAGGACGGCGGTTGCGAGTTGCAGGCGGAATGTCAGATCCATCGCGGCAGGCAGCCCAGTGTTTTCCCGGCACACCGCCAGTACGTTAACCCATCGCCGGCGGCTGCGGATACCGCACCGCGCCTGCAGGGGGGGGCGCGAGTGTTGCCGCCGGATGGCATCGGCGTATATTAGCCGCGAGGGCTCGCGGGCCCGGCGCGCGGTGGTGGAGGCTCACAGGAGGAACATCCATGCTGAAGCAGGTCGAACTGAAGCACTACATGGTGCAGAATCCCGTCAAGGTGCGCGCCGACGCGAACCTCCTCGATGCCATCCACCTGATCCTCGTGAACAAGATATCGGGCCTGTGCGTGGTCGATGAGCGCAACAAGCTGATCGGCGTGCTGTCCGAGACCGACTGCCTGCGCGGCGTGCTGAGCGCGACCTACAACGACTCGGGCATCGGCAGCGTGGGCGAATTCATGAGTTCGCAGAACCTGCACACCGCGTCGCCGGGCGATCACATCGTCGATATTGCCGCCGACATGCTCAAGCACAAGATACGGCGCCGCCCGGTGATCGACAGCGACGGCACGCTGCTCGGCCAGATCACCATTCGCCAGATCCTGCGCGCGGTGAAGGAATTCTCCAGCCCGAAGGATCGCACCGAACGCGACTGAGCGCGTGTGCGGCCGATGCGCCATGACAGTGTCTGGCCAATCCCGCAGAGATGCTGTCCCTGGTGATGCGCGAGAACCTCAACATGCGGCACCACGATCTCGAGGGGCTGCAGTATCAGGAGATTTTGCCGCCATGCGCACGAAAATCCCGAAGTCATTCGCAGTGGCGCTCATCCTCAGCGCCGGCGTGCAGGCGCAGGAACTGCCCGAGGCGGTCCCGATGCCGTCCGCCGCCCTTCCCTCGGTCGAATTGCCCACGGTCGCATTGCCGCCCGGGCTTGATCGCGTGCTGCGCGACTACGAGCTGGCTTGGATGCAGAAGCAACCGTCGGCTCTTGCCGGGATGTTCACAATGGACGGCATGGCATTGCATAGCGGCAGCCCACCCGCGCGCGGCGCCGCCCGGATATCGGCAGGGTATGCCGAAGCCGCGGGCACCCCGCTGTCGCTGCGCGCGCTGGCGTACGCGGTCTCACATGACATGGCGTATATCGTCGGCGCTTTCGCGCCCGCTGCCGGCGAACCGGACCACGGCAAGTTCGTGCTGGTCCTGCGCCGCGGGAGCGATGGCGACTGGAAGATTGCCGCCGACATCGACAACATGAACGCCCTGCCGGGAGCGCCGACGCCGGAGCCGGAGCAATCGAATGCGCCGGTATCCGTGCCGGAGCCCTAGGCCCGCGTCCTGGTCGTCGAGCGCGAAGGCGGCATCTGAGGCAGAGGCGCGACCATGCTTCATCACATTTCCTTTGGCGTGCGCGACCTGGCCTTGTCCGGCGCGTTCTACGACGCCGCGCTCGGTGCGCTGGGCTTTCGCCGCGTATTCGAGGCGGGAAATGCCATCGGTTACGGCCTGCTCGATGGCGAGGACGTGCTTTACCTGCAGCAGCGGCCGGATGCCGCGGCGCCGGGCCCCGGCTTTCACCTGGCGTTCGCCGCACCGTCGCGCGAGGCCGTGGACGCTTTCCATGCATGCGCATTGCGCGCCGGGGGCACGGACAACGGCGCGCCTGGCCGGCGCCCGCACTACGGGCCCCACTACTACGCGGCGTTCCTGGTCGATCCGGACGGGCACCGGATCGAGGCGGTCTGCAAGGCTGCCGGGTAAGCGCTCGCGGCAAACTGAGGCTGCCCGGCGGCGGTGACGCCTGATGCCGGTTGATGACCAGGAGCGAAACCCATGACGGATCCCTTCCTTCTTGCAGCGATAGAGGAAGCGGAATGCGGCCTCGGCGAGGGCGGCATACCGATCGGATCGGTGCTGGTCCACGACGGGGCCATCGTCGGGCGCGGGCACAATCGCCGCGTCCAGCAGGGCAGCACCATCCTGCACGCCGAGATGGATGCGCTCGAGAACGCCGGCCGCCGCGACGCCGCGTTCTACCGCGAGTGCACGCTGTACACGACGCTCTCGCCCTGCGCCATGTGCAGCGGCGCGGTCGTTCTTTACGGCATTCCCCGGCTAGTCGTGGGCGAGAACCGGTCGTACATGGGCGAGGAGCAGTGGCTGGCGAGCCGTGGCGTGCGGATCCGGGTGATCCAGGACGCGCGGTGCATCGCGCTGATGCGCGAGTTCATGCAGCGGCATCCGGGGCTGTGGGCCGAGGATATCGGCGAGTGAACAGGGAGCGGCGACGCGCTGCCGTGGAGCATTGACCCATGCTGACACTGAAGCAGCTCGAGACCTACGAAGCCTGCGGTGGCGACGCCGACGGCTGGACGCGCCGTGGCGGTTCGCCCGGCATGGACTATGAGCACTGGCTGTTGATCGACGAGCTGCTGCAAGGACTGCATCTGATACGATCCGGCCTGGCTTCGCAACGCTACGCGGACCGCATCCGCGGCGCGCTGCTCGCCGTCACGGACGATGAGGCAGTGCGCCACAAGCTCGCGCAAATGAGTGGAGACATGACATGAAAGCAGGGCCAGGCATACTTTTCGCCGTATCGCTGCTGCTCGGCGCGTGCAGCAGCGCTTACTACGGCACCATGGAAAAGCTCGGCGTGCACAAGCGCGACATCATGGTCGATCGCGTGGTGGCGGCGCGCGATGCCCAGACCGAGGCCAAGGAGCAGTTCCTCACCGCGATGGAGCAGTTCAGGGGCGTGGTCGCCTTCCAGGGGGGCGACCTGGAGCGCGAGTACCACAAGCTGGATGCGACGCTGCAGGAGAGCGAAGCGCGGGCCGCCGCGGTACGTGAGCGCATCAGCGCGGTCGAGGACGTGTCCGGGGCGCTGTTCAGCGAGTGGGAGGCGGAGTTGGGGCAGTACTCCAGCGATACGCTGCGCCAGGCCAGCCAGCGCAAGTACGACGCCACGAAGCGCAAGTACACGCAGCTGCTCGCGGCCATGAAGAGGGCCGAGGCGCGGCTGGAGCCGGTGTTGGTGCCGCTGCGCGACCAGGTGCTGTTCATGAAGCACAACCTCAATGCGCGCGCGATCGCGGGGCTGAGCGAGGAGGTGGTCAGCGTGCAGGCCAACGTGGACAGGCTGGTGCGCGAGATGGAGAGCGCGATCACGCAGGCCGACGCGTTCATCGCCGAGCTGCGGGCCGAGGAATGAGCGCGGCGTCGGCGCGGGTGTGCGCATGAGCGTCTGCCTCGCGGCCTCGCTCGCGCTGCAGGGCGGCGCGCTGGTCTATGCGGGGCCCGGCGGCGCTGCCTGGCGCGTGGACGCCGACAGCATCCGCGCAGTCGGGGAGCTGACCACGGCGGGCTGCGGCGAGGATCACCTGCTGGCCTTCGTGGTCGATGCCGGCGGGGGCTGGTTCCAGGCGTCGCGCGGCGCCCTCGGCGCCGACGAGGCGCTCGCGGCGCTCGGGCTCAGGCTCGGCGGGGCGATCGTTCCGGGGCTGGACGCCGCGGTCACTGGCGCGAGCCGCGTGTTGTGGCCGCCCGGGCTCGCGGGCACACGCCTGTTCGAATTCGGGACCGGCAGGCCTTGGCTGTGCGCGCAGCTGCTCGAACAGCTGGCTACCGGCATTGGCGCGCCGCCGCCGAGGGAAGGGCAGCACTGAATGGAACGGGGCATCGTGGGCTTCCACCAGGACGAGGAAGGGCACTGGGTGGCCGAACTGGAATGCGGGCACATGCAGCACGTGCGTCATGACCCGCCGTGGGTGAACCGCCCCTGGGTGACGAGCGCCGAGGGCCGCGCGGGCATGCTGGGCTTCATGCTCAACTGCCGCCTGTGCGATGCGCCCCGGGAGTCGTGATCGCGCGCCTTTGACGGGGTGCCCCGAAGCGGACCAGAATGCGGTGCGGCGGATCGGCTGCGATCCCGTGCCGACCGCTGGTGGATTAAAAGAATCGACAACAGCAGGGAGAAGCGCATGAAAAAGTATGCTGCAGAATGCTTTGGGACGTTCTGGCTGGTCCTGGGTGGTTGCGGAAGCGCGGTGCTCGCCGCGGCGTTTCCGGATGTCGGCATAGGGCTGCTCGGAGTATCGCTCGCCTTCGGTCTGACGGTCCTCACGATGGCGGTTGCGATCGGGCACATCTCCGGTTGTCACCTGAATCCGGCCGTATCGGTCGGGCTCTTCGTGGGCGGACGCTTTCCGGCGAACCAGTTGCTGCCCTACATCGCCGCACAGGTCGTGGGGGGCATCGTCGCCGGTGGCGTGCTGTACCTGATCGCCAGCGGCAAGGCTGGCTTCGATGTCGCGGGCGGGTTTGCATCCAACGGCTTCGGCGAGCATTCGCCGGGTGGCTACTCGATGGTCTCTGCGCTCGTCACCGAGGTGGTGATGACGATGATGTTCCTGCTGGTGATCCTCGGGGCCACCGACAAGCGCGCGCCGGCGGGCATGGCACCGATCGCGATCGGCCTGTGCCTGACGCTGATCCACCTGATCAGCATTCCCGTCACCAACACCTCGGTGAACCCGGCGCGCAGCACCGGGGTCGCGGTGTTCGTCGGTGACTGGGCGGTGGCGCAGCTGTGGCTGTTCTGGGTCGCACCGATCGTCGGTGCGGTGCTCGGTGCGCTGGCCTACCGCTTCATCGGCAGCGAGGATTGACGCCGCGCGCACCGGGCCGCATGCGCCGCGGCCCGGTGCGCAACACGGCGCATCGTCCATCTCTCCAGGTTCTCGCATCACAGGCGATCGGGCCTCACGCTGGGCGCGCTGCTGCAGTGTGACGGCTATCACGCGCGCCGCAAGCGAAGCCCGGTGCGGCCCGCGGCAGGCGAACATCGCGCGGCGCGAGCACGGATAAATGCCTATGCTTGCTGCACCTTGCCTGGCTGGAGAGCCAACGCCGTGAATTTCGAGGAATACCTGCGGATCCTGGCCAGGAACGACGGTTCCGACCTCTATCTCAGCACCGGCGCGCCGCCGTGCGCGAAGTTCCAGGGCGCGCTGAAGCCGCTGGCGACCGAGCCGATGAAGCCGGGCGAGATCGCCGGGATCGCCCACGCCCTCCTCGACGACGAGCAGCGCCAGCAGTTCGCGCAGGAACTGGAAATGAACCTCGCGGTCTCGATCCCCGGCGCCGGGCGCTTTCGCATCAACATCTTCCGCCAGCGCAACGAGGTCTCGATCGTCGCGCGCAACATCACCACCGAGATCCCGAAGTTCGATGACCTGCGCCTGCCTCCGGTGCTGAAGGAAGTGGTCAACGCCAAGCGCGGCCTGATCCTGTTCGTCGGCGGCACGGGTTCGGGCAAGTCGACCTCGCTCGCGGCGTTGATCGACCACCGCAACAGCACCAGCGGCGGCCATATCATCACCATCGAGGATCCGATCGAGTACGTGCACCGCCACAAGAAGTGCATCGTGAACCAGCGCGAGGTGGGCGTGGACACGCGCAGCTTCCACAACGCGCTGGTGAACACGCTGCGCCAGGCGCCCGACGTGATCCTGATCGGCGAGGTGCGCAACCGCGAGACCATGGAGCATGCGCTCGCCTTCGCCGAGACCGGCCACCTGGCGATCTCCACGCTGCACGCCAACAACGCCAACCAGGCGCTGGACCGCATCGTGAATCTCTTCCCCGAGGAGCGCCGCCCGCAGCTGCTGATGAACCTCGGACAGAACCTGCGTGCCTTCGTTTCGCAGCGGCTCGTCCCCACCGTCGACGGCAAGCGCTGCGCGGCGGTCGAGGTGCTGCTCGGCACCAAGACCATCGAGGAGTTGATCATCAAGGGCGAGTTCGAATCGATCAAGGAAATCATGTCGAAATCCGAGGCGCTCGGCATGCAGACCTTCGACGCCGCGCTCTACAACCTCTACAAGGAAGGGCGGATCTCGATGGACGAGGCGATCCGCAACGCGGACTCGCAGAACGACGTGCGCCTGCGCATCAAGCTGGACCAGTCCGGCGGCAGCCTGGCACTGGAGGAGAGATCGACCTCCGACGGCAGACTGGAGACGCGGACCTCGACGGGCTTGACGCTGTCGCTGGAGGAAATGGAGGAGAAGGGCAAGGACGAGAAGCCCGGTCACTGAGGGGCACGATGGGCGAAGACCGCATCGAGGCACGTGACATCGCGCGCGCGGCGCTCGGGTTGATCCCCGAAACGCCGCGGCTGCTGCGCGCCGCGCTCAGCCTGGCTCGGTTGCACCCGGAGGCGGAAAACTCGATCGGACTGTTGCTGGAGCGGCGCGCGCGCGAGACGCCGTGGCACACGGCGCTGATGTTCGAGGGCGAGTGCTGGAGCTACCACGCGTTCAACGCCTGGGCCAACCGCATCGCGCGCGTGATGCGCGCTACCGGCGTTCGCCGCGGTGATACCGTCGCCATCCTCTGCGAAAACCGCCCTTCGATGCTTGCGTGCGTGGCGGCGGTCGCCAAGATCGGCGCGGTCGCCGGCATGCTGAACCCGAACCAGCGCGGCGCGGTGCTGCGCCACAGCATCGAGCTGCTCGCCCCGCGGGTATTCGTCGTGGCCGACGATTGCGTGGCGGCGCTGCGCAGCGCGCTGCCGCGCAGCCCGCGCGGCGTGAAGCTACTGTGGGACGGCGCCGGCGCGCCACCGCGCGGCATGAAGGACCTGCGCGCGCTGGCGGCCGGCGAGCGGGCCACCGATCCGGCGAGCACGCGACGCGTGAAGCTCGCCGATCCCTTCTGCTTCATCTTCACGTCGGGCACTACCGGGCTGCCGAAGGCGGCGGTGATGACGCAGCTGCGCTGGATGCGCGTCGGCTACGCGATGGGGCAGGGCGCGATGCGCCTCGGCGCCGACGACGTCTTTTACTGTGCGCTGCCTTTTCACCACAACAGCGCGCTCACGGTGTGCTGGAGCGCGGTGCTCACGGCCGGCGCCACGCTGGTGATGGCACGCAAGTTCAGCGCCTCGCGCTTCTGGGACGATATCCGCGCGAACGGCGCCACGGCCTTCGTCTACATCGGCGAGTTCTGTCGCTACCTGCTCGCGCTACCGCCTTCGCCCGACGACCGTCGCCACGCGGTGCGCGTGATGGTCGGCAACGGCCTCAGGCCGGAGATCTGGGACGAGTTCCAGCACCGCTTCGGCGTCGCGCACGTCTGCGAATTCTACGGTTCCAGCGAGGGCAGCCTCGGATTCGTCAACGCGCTGGGCCTGCCGCGCACCGCCGGTGTCTGCCCGCTGCCCTATGCGATCGTGGCCTTTGACGCCGAGCGCGAGGAGCCGCTGCGCGATGCGCGCGGGCGCCTGCGGCGCGTGTCGCCCGGCGAGACCGGGCTGCTGCTGATGCCGGTCGGGCGGCTCATGCCCTTCGACGGCTACACCGACGCCGCCGCTACCGGCGCGCGGCTGCTGCACGACGTGTTCCGCCGCGGCGACACGTGGTTCGACAGCGGCGACCTGGTGCGTGATCAGGGCTTTCGCCACATCGCCTTCGTCGATCGCGTCGGCGACACCTTCCGCTGGAAGGGCGAGAACGTGGCGACCACCGAGGTCGAGCGCGCGCTCGCGAAGGTGCCCGGCGTGGCCGGGGCCACGGTCTACGGCGTGCCGGTGCCCCTTGCCGACGGTCGTGCAGGCATGGCCGCGATCGTGCCGGAGCCCGGGCGGCGCTTCGATGGGAAAGCCGTCGCGGCGGTGCTCGCGCGCGAGCTGCCGGCCTACGCGGTGCCGCGCTTCGTGCGCCTGGTGACGTCGCACGAGACCACCGCCACCTTCAAGGTGCGCAAGGTCGAGCTGAAGCAGCAGGGCTTCGATCCCGGCCTCGTGGCGGATCCCCTCTATCTATTGGTCGAGCGCGCGCGCGGCTACCAGAAGCTGACGCCGCGCCTGCACGCGCGCATCCGCTCGGGCCAGCTGCGCGTGCCCTGAGCCGGCGCGGGAAACCCGCGGTGCATGGCAGAGTTGCGCTACAGTAGCTCCCGACAACGGCCCGGGAGGAGACCAGCATGCAGCAGCTCAGCGGACAGGACGCGATGTTCCTCTACGGCGAGATGGACAACACCCCGATGCACATCGGCCCGGTGTTCATCTACGACCCGTCCACGGCACCCGGCGGCCTGGTGCGCTTCAAGGACGTGCTGCGCACGTTCGGCGAGCGCATCCACCGCTCCCCGGTCTTCACGCGCCGCCTGTCGATGGTGCCGTTCAACCTGGACCACCCGTTCTGGGTCGACGGGGGCGAGACCGACATCGAGTTCCACGTAAGGCACATCGCGCTGCCCAAGCCCGGCGACTGGCGCCAGTTCTGCATCCAGATCGCCCGCCTGCACGCGCGCGCGCTCGATCGCGCGCGGCCGCTGTGGGAGGCCTACATCATCGAGGGGCTGGACAACGTGGAGGGGCTGCCGCCGGGCAGTTTCGCGATGTTCCTGAAGATCCACCACGCGGCGATAGACGGCGCCACGGGCGTCGAGCTCATGGGCGCGCTGCACGATCTGGAGCCGGTGGCGCCGCCGTCGGGGCGCGCCGGGCACCGGCGCACCGGCGCAACGAACGCGGGAAACCCCGACATCGAGATGCTGCGCCGCGTTGCCGGCGGGCTGATTCGCCAGCCGCTCGGCGTGCTGGAGATGATCGGCAAGTCGCTGCCGGCGTGGCAGCGCGTGCGCGAGGGCAAGCGCGAACAGCGCTTTCGCTCGCTCGGCGAGAAGGAGCGCACGCGCTTCAACGCCCGTGTATCGGCGCATCGCGTGTTCGGCGCGGTGAATTTCGATCTGCGCGAGGTGGTCGCGGTGAAGAGCAGCGTCGAGGGCGCGACCGTGAACGACGTGATGCTCGCGATCGTCTCGGGGGCGATGCGCAGTTACCTGCAGGCGAAGGGTGAACTGCCCCACGGCAGCCTGGTGACCGGTGCACCCGTGAACGTGCGCGCCGACGCCGAGCGGGGCACCGGCGGCAACCTGGTGTCGATGATGAGCATCGCGCTGCGCACCGACGTCGCCGATCCGCTCGGGCGCCTGCGCCAGGTGCACGAGGCGGCCGTGAACTCCAAGGCCTACATGAACGCCGTGGGTGCGCGCCTGCTGACGGACTGGACCAACCGCCTGCCGGCCCAGGTGACGGCGCTGGGATTTCGCGCCGCCGCCGCGGCCGGGCTGCTGAGCGCCGGCAAGCCGGTATTCAACACCATCGTCACCAATGTGCCGGGGCCACAGGTGCCGCTGTACTTCGCCGGCGCGCGCCTGGTGCGCAGTTTCGGCGCCGGGCCCTGCGTGGACGGCATGGGTATGTTCCAGGTCGTGACCAGCTACGCCGGCCAGATCGCGATCTCCTTCCAGTCCTGCCGCGACATGATGCCCGACCCCGGTTTCTACGAGCGCTGCCTCGCGGATTCCTTTGCCGAACTGAAGCAGGCCGCGGCGAGCGTGTCAGTACGCCAGCCCGGACGCAAACCCGCACCGAAGCGCGCGAAGCGCATCGCCACGCGTGCCGCGACGCCGCGCGCCGGGCGCAAGGGCTGAGCATTGCGATGCGCGCCCTTGTGATCGAGCGCTACGGCGCACCCGAGGAGGTGTTGCGCCTCGTGGAGATGCCGGCGCCGCAGCCCGGCCCCGGTGAGGTGCGCGTGCGCATGCGCCTCTCGCCGGTGAACCCCTCCGATTTCAACACCATCCGCGGCGGTTACCAGCAGAGCCTGGAGCGCGCGATCTGGAACCGCGGCGGCGGACCGCTGCATTTCGACCCGGGGCGCACGCGCCGGCTCGGTGCGCTGCCGGTGTCGCCGGGCGCCGACGGCATGGGTGTGGTCGAGTCCGCCGGCAGCGGCTGGTACGCGCGGCGGCTCGTGGGCAGGCGCGTGATCGTGATGGGCGCCCCGTCGGGCAACTGGCGTGAGCAGGTGGTACTGCCCGCGATGCAGGCGATGCCGGTCCCCGATGGGGTGAGCGACGAGCAGGCCGCGATGTTCCTGGTCAACCCGATGACGGCCTGGGCGATGGTGACGCAGGTGCTGAAGGTGCCGCGCGGCGCCTGGCTGCTGCAGTCGGGCGGTGCCTCGCAACTGGCGCGCATGGTGATCCGGCTGGGGCGTCGCCGGGGCTTTCGCACCATCAGCCTGGTGCGGCGTGCCGGTGTGGCGGCCGAGCTCGAAAGACTCGGCGCCGACGCGGTGGTCGACGCCTCGCGCGAGGACGTGATCGCGCGCGTGGCCGGGCTCACCGGCAATGCCGGCGTGCGTCATGCGCTCGACTGCGTGGGCGCCGACACGTTGGCGACGATGGTGCGCTGCCTGGCGCCGGGCGCGCACCTGCTGTGCTACGGCACGCTCGGCGGCGACATGCTGCATTTTCCCGTGCGCGACCTGATGTTGCCGGCGGCGCGCATCGAGGGCTTCCTGCTGCCGCAGTGGATCGCCGGGCGCGGTCTCGCGGCGCGATTGCACGCCGCGCGCACGGTGGGCAAGCTGATCGCGCAGGGCACGCTGGCCTCCGAGGTGGGCACCGTGTATCCGATGGTGGAGTACGCAGTAGCGCTGCGCGAGAGTCTCGTGCCCGCGCGCGGCGGCAAGGTG
>DAORUQ010000033.1:11795-20666 GCA_035433265.1 Pseudomonadales bacterium
TTTTTCGCCGGCTTGCCCGCCTTGATGTTCGCGCCCGGCGCCTTGCCGAGGAAATCCCACTTGCCCAGTTCCACGCCGTTGTGGCGCAGGATGTTGTAGGCGGTGGTGACGTGGAAGTACACGTTCGGCATCACCCAGCTCAGCAGGTAGTACTGGCCGGTGAACGTTACCGCGCCCATGCGCATCTGCAGGTTCACCTCGCGCTGCTCGCTGCCCTCGAGCTGCGCGGGCTTGATGCTCTTCAGGAAGGCGATGGTCCTGGTGAGGCGCTCCTGCAGTTCGGGGAAACTCGATTCGGTGTCGGGGAAGCTCGGGATCTCGACGCCCGCGAGGCGCGCGGCGCCGCCCTTGGCCATGTCGGTGGCGATCTGCACCTGGCGCACCAGCGGGAACATGTCGGGGAACAGGCGGGCGTTCACGAGCACCGTCGGGTCGAGGCCGCGCGCCTTGGCGTGGTCGGCGCCTTTCTTGAGGATCGCCGAAAGTGCCTTCAGGTTGTGGATCAGGACGGGGACCGACGCCTGGTACATGGACAGTGACATGGTGAACGCTCCGTTGGTGAGTGTGGCTGGCCGGACGCGGGGCATCTTATGCCCTGCATCGCGCCGACGGGAAGCCCGACATATACTCCGCGCTCTATCACGCAATACGAAAGCGGAGAACGGTACATGCACGGACTCGAGGACAAGGTCGTGGTGGTGGCGGGCGGCGGCGCCATAGGCTCCGCCACGGTGCATCGGCTGGCGGACGCCGGTGCGCGGGTGGTGGTGGGTGACCTGAACGGCGAGCACGCCGAGTCGCTTGCCGACGCCGTGCGCGAGAGCGGCGGGCACTGCATCGGCATGGGCTTCGACATCGCCGACGAAGCCTCGGTGCGCGCGCTGGTCGACGCGGCCGTCGAGGAGTACGGCGGCATCGACGCGATGCACGTGAACGCCGCCGACCTGCAGGTGGTCAACCAGGACTCCGATGTGCTGAGCGAACCCCTCGCCGTGTTCGACCAGACGCTGCGCGTTTCGCTGCGCGGGCACTTCCTGTGCACGCGCGCGGTGCTGCCGGAGCTCCTGCGCCGCGGCGGCGGTTCGATCGTCTACACCTCGTCGGTCGCTGCGGCAGTCGGCGAGCCGGTGCGCCCTGCCTACGCGATGGCGAAGGCCGGCATCGAGGCCCTGATGCGCCACGTGGCCTCTGGCTGGGGCAAGCAGCGCATCCGCGCCAACGCGGTGGCGCCGGGCCTCGTGATCACGCCGGCCATGGCCACGGGCCTGCCCGAGGAGGCGCGCAAGCACGCGCTGAAATCGGTGCGCAGCGCGCGCCTGGGCAAGCCCGGCGATATCGCCTCGATGGTGGCCTTCCTGGTCTCCGACGAGTCGGAGTGGATCAACGGCCAGGTGTACTCCGTCGACGGCGGCACGCTGTTGCGGTTGTGAGCGGCGCCGTCATGAGCGAGCTGCTGGCCGCTATCATCGCCGGCGTGCCCGCCGATTTCGCCGACCCTGGCGCGGACTGGCGCGCGGTGCGCGCGATGATGGCGCCGTTCCACGGCCAGCCCTGCAGCCCGGAGCTCGCGGTCGAGATCCGCGCTTGCGGCGGGGTGGCGACGGGTTTCCACACGCTCGACGGCGTGGATGGCGACGGGCGCATCGCGTTCCACTGCCACGGCGGCGCCTTCGTCTCCTGTCCGCTGTCGGACTATCACTTCTATGGCGAGATGATCGCGCGCGCGCTCGGCATGCCGGTGGCGATGCCCGATTACCGGCTCGCCCCGGAGCATCCGTTCCCGGCCGCACACGAGGACTGTTTCAATGCCTACCGCGGGTTGCTAGAGAGCGGCGTCGATCCGGCGAGAATCTGCGTGCTCGGTGAATCCTGCGGCGGCTCGCTGGCGCTAGGGGCGTTGCTGCGCGCTCGCGATGCGGGCCTGCCGATGCCGGCCTGTTTCGTGTCGGTCACGGGCTGGTTCGACCTGTCGGTGCCCGGCACGCCGCGTGGGCGTGATCCCTTCCTCACGCCGCAGTGGGTGCGCAACCGTGCGCGCGAATACACCGCCGGGGCGCTCGAGCTGACGGATCCGCGCATCTCGCCCGCGCGCGCGGACCTGCGCGGCCTGCCGCCGCTGTACCTGCAGGTGGCCCAGTTCGACACCATGGCCGACGGCGCGCTCGCGCTGGCGGCCAATGCGCTGCACGCGGGGGTGGAGGTCACGCTGGAATCGTGGCCCGGCCTGATCCACGGCTGGCACGGGCTGGCGAATGCCGGCGTGCCCGAGGCAGCGGCCGCGTGGGCGTCGATCCGCCGCTACGTGGACGCACGAATGTAGTCCGGATTCATCCGGACGTGTCGTCCGGCGCGAGGATCTCCACGCCGGCGATGCGCGCCTGCGCGTCCCAGTCGCGGAAATTGCACACCTGGCCGTACCGGCGCACCTCGGCGAGCGCCCCGAGGTCGAGATCGGCGTAGACCCACTGCGCGCGATCCAGCTCGCCTTCGACGAGCACGCCGTCGTCGGGAAAGCCGTAGTCGACCGGCGCATACACGGCGGCGGCGCCGGTGTTGCGATCCACCGCCGCCGACCATGGCGCGTCGCCGACGGTGGGCGACTGCACCACGAAGCACTGGTTCTCGAGCGCGCGGGCGCGGCTGCCGAGGCGCACGCGGTGGTAGCCGGCACGCGTGTCGGTGCAGCTCGGCACCAGGATCAGGTCCGCGCCCGCGGCGACCTGGCGGTGCGCGAGCAGCGGGAACTCCGAGTCGTAGCAGATGTTGATGCCGATGCGCCCGAACGCGGTGTCGAAGACCTTCAGCGTGTCGCCGGCGCCGATGTGCCATTCCTCGGTTTCGAAGCGCGTCATCTGCAGCTTGTCCTGGAACATGCAGCGCCCGTCGGGGTGGAACAGGTGGCAGCGGTTGCGGTAGCTGCCGTCGGCGAGCCGCACCGGGTAGCTGCCGGCCACGATGCAGGCGCCGTGCGTGCGGGCCAGCCGCGCGAACAGCGCGAGAAAATCCGCCAGCAACTCCTGCATGGCGCTCAGCTGCCGCGGCAGCGACAGCGGCACCTCGGGGCCGAACAGCGAGGCCAGCTCCATCGCGAAGTATTCGGGGAACAGCAGCAGCCTCGCCCCGGCGAGCGCGGCCTCATCGACCCAGGCCGAGATCCGGCGCTCGTACGCGGCCCAGTCCGCGAGCGGCGCAACGTCGTATTGCGCGGCGGCGATGCGCACCGTGCGGGCGGGCGATGGCGTGTTCACGCGGACAGCGCCTTGAACCAGAAGCGCATCGTGTGCTCCGTGTCAGCGTCCCGGTCGATGTCCTTCCACGCCAGTTGCATCGTCAGCCCGGGCTCCGGGGCGTAGCCGAAGTGGCGCCACGCGGCGTCGAGCGGCACGTAATCGCGCGGTCGCAGCGGATGATCCGCGGGGCGCTGCACGGCGCAGAAGCAGATCTGCGTGAAGCCGCCGAGCGTCCGCGCCCAGTCCTCGCGCCCGCGGAAGAACGCGCGGTAGATGCCGCGGCCGCGGTATGCCGGCAGCAGTACCGACTCGCCGCAGTAGAAGATGCGCGCGGGATCCAGGCCGAGACGCGCGAAAGGCTCGCGGAACGCCGCGGTCTCGTGCGCCATCGGGATGCCGGTCGAGGCGCCGACGATGGTGTCGCCCTCGCGTGCCAGCACCGCCATCGCCGCGTCGCAGCTCGCATAGGTGCGCAGGTAGCCGGTCTCGTAGGCCTCGGAGCCGTCGTAGAGGTAGGGATAGTCGCGGAACACGGTCATGCGCAGGCGCGCCAGCGCCGGGATCGCAGCGACGAGTTCCTCGCCCGCGACGGTGCGGATCTCCATCTCAGGACCGCACCTGCTGCAGCCAGTGCTCGAGATTGTAGTAGTTGGTCACGCGCGCGATCTGGGCCTCGCGGATCTCGAAGAAGGCGCCGGCGCGCAGCACGTAGCGCTGGCCCTTCGCTTCGGGCAGGCCGGCGTCGCTGGCGAGGTACTCGCCGTGCACGACGAACTCGGCCGCGGCGCGCGTGCCCTCGTCATTCGCCATGACCACGATGTCGCTGAGCTGCTCGCGGTAGCAGCGGTTCATGCGCTCCATGAAGTGCCCGAACGCGTGGCGCCCGACTTCGCGGCGGCCCTGGTTGATGTCGTGTGCGACATCCTCGTGCAGCAGGCCGAGCATTGCATCCATGTCGCCGGCGTTGAAGGCGCCGTAGTAGCGGGTGATCAGTGCGGCAGCGCTCATGCTCAGCGCTCCCCGCGCCGGATCAGGCGGAACACGCCGTAGGAGGGGTCGGCTGCGCCGGGCTTGCCGATGTAGGAGCCCTCGATGATCGGGTTGTCGAGGTTCACGATCGAGGGATCGTGCAGCGTGGCCCAGTCGGCGACCACGGCCTTGTGCAGGAACTTCCACACGCCGTCGCGCTTTTCGTACTTGTCGAAATAGCGCCCGCCGATCAGCAGGTCGAGCTTGCCTCCGTCCTCCTTCTTAACCTGGTGGAAGGCCAGCACGTAGATCTCGCCCTCGGCATAGCTGCCCTCGATCCTGATGTTCGCGGTGGTCATGTTGTGGTGCAGGATCGCCATGCCTTCCTGGATCTTCGGCAGCGTGGCGATGAAGTCCTTCGCTAGGCCCTTGAAGAAGGAACCGTGGTCGTCGGTGGCGTCGTCGTGGTACAGCGCGGCCATCTTCACGTTGTCGTGGCGGTCGGCGGCGGTGAAGTAGGCGGCCAGCAGGTCGCGGATGGCCTGCTTGTCGATCAGCTCCTGCAGTTCGGGGGGGTAGGCGTGGCTCATGCGGGTACTCGCGTTGGCGTGAGGGACGCGGCGATTATGCCCAAGCATCGCAGGGCTGGCACCTTTCCTGCGCTGGATCAGGGTACCGCTTGGGTCGGTGACGCTGCACGGTGCTAACATCGGCGTCCGGACGATTCCAATAACACGGGAGGCCCGATGCGCAGACTGGCCCTGATCGATGCGTTCTTCCTGATGAACGAGACCCGCCAGACGCCGATGCACGTGGGCGGGGTCAACCTGTTCACGCTGCCCGAGGGCGCCGACGAGCAGGAGTTCCTGTCGCACCTCGGCAACATCCTGCGCCACGAGGGCCCGCTGCGTCGGCCCTTCGGCGAGCGCCTGAAGATGGGCCCGCTCGGTGTGGCCGGCCCGCTCTACTGGGAGCCCGACACCCAGCTCGACATGGATTACCACGTGCGCCACTCGGCGCTGCCCAAGCCCGGGCGCTACCGCGAGCTGTTCGCGCTGGTGTCGCGGCTGCACGGCACGTTGCTAGACCGCAACCGGCCGCTGTGGGAGATGCACCTGATCGAGGGGCTGCAGAAGCGCCAGTTCGCCACCTACATGAAGGCGCACCACTGCGCGATCGACGGCATCGGCGCGATGCACCTCACGCAGAGCATGATGTCGAGCCGTCCGCGCACGCGCATCCGCTATTCGCCGTTCTCGGTGGAGGCCTGCGAGGCTTACCGCAAGAAGCTGGGCGCCACGAAGTCGCGGGTGCACGAGCCCGAAGCGCACGAGCTGCGCGCGGTGGCCGAGGTGCTCAAGCAGCAGTTCGACAGCAGCCGGAACATCGCCGCGGCGCTGGGGCGCTATGCGAACGTGTGGTTCGGCCGCGGCGGCGATCTCGCGGTGCCCTGGCACCACATCCCGCGCACCCCGTTCAACACCCCGGTGAGCGGGTCGCGCCGCTTCGTGGCGCAGTCCTGGCCTTTCGAGCGCGTGCGCGCCGTTGGCAAGGCCTTCGACGGCACCCTGAACGACGCGGTACTGGCGATGTGCTCCGGCGCGCTGCGCCGCCACCTGCTCGACCAGGACGCGCTGCCCAGGGAGTCGCTGAAGGCGATGGCGCCGGTGTCCTTGCGCGCCGAGGGCGACGTGGACTCGGCCAATGCCGTGGGCTTCTTCACGGCCGATCTCGCCACCCAGGTCGCGGACCCGGCCGAGCGCGTGCGCGCGATCCAGCGCTCGATGCAAGCCGCCAAGCAGCAGTTCGCCGGCATGACGCGCGAGGAGATCGCGCTGTATACCGTCCTCACGAACGCGCCGCTGCTGCTGACCACGGTGCTCGGGCTCGCGAGTCGTTTCCCTGCTTTCAGCACGGTGGTCTCGAACGTGCCCGGGCCGCGCCAGACGATGTACTGGAACGGCGCGCGTCTCGACGGCATCTACCCGGCCTCGATTCCGTTCCACGGCTTCGCGATGAACATCACGCTGGTCAGCTACGCCGACAAGCTGGATTTCGGCATCGTGGCGTGCCGGCGTTCGGTGCCCGGTGTGCAGCGCATCATCGATCACATGGAGGAGGCGCTGGTGGAGCTCGAGGAAGCCGCCGGATTGCGGCGCGCACGCCGTGGCGTGCGCCACGCGCGACGCGCCGGCTGAGACCCGCGGATGCGCCGGGTGACGCGGAAACGGGCCATGCCCAGGGGCTCGCTCGCGGCGGCGTCGTTGCTGGCCGCCTTGCTCGCGGGCTGCACCGACCAGGCGCCACCGCCCGCACCGGGTGCCGACGCGCAGGGCCACAGCGCCCCGACCGCGGCGACCATCAGCGTGAACCGTGCCGCCGCGAAGGATCTCGCGCTCGATGACACGCGCGATTTCGAGGACGCCCGCCGCGGCCTGATCGCCAGCGTGCCGGAGCTGGTGGTCGCGGGCTCCGGTGCGACGCCGATCTGGGACATGCCGGGTTATGCGTTTATCGAGGGCGCGGCGCCCGACAGCGTGAACCCGAGCCTGTGGCGGCAGGCGAAGCTCAACAACATCCACGGGCTTTTCCAGGTCAGCGAAGGCATTTACCAGTTGCGCGGCTTCGATCTGTCGAACATGACGCTGATCGAGGGCGAGCAGGGATGGATCGTGGTCGACCCGCTGACCTCGCGCGAGACCGCCGCGCGTGCGCTCGCCTTTGCGCGCGAGCACCTCGGCGATCGGCCGGTCAGCGCGATCATCTACACGCACAGCCACGTGGATCACTTCGGCGGCGTGCTCGGCGTGGCGAGCGCCGAGGAGATCGCCGCGCGCGGCATCCGCGTGATCGCGCCCGAAGGTTTCATGGAGGAGGCGACCAGCGAGAACATGCTGGCCGGCACCACGATGGGCCGGCGCGCCGCCTACATGTACGGCCAGCACCTGGCGCACGCGCCGCGCGGGCATGTCGACACCGGGCTCGGCAAGGGGCCCGCCTTCGGCAGCGCCGGCATCGTGGCGCCCACCGAGACCGTGGGCCGCACCGGCGAGGAACTCGTGATCGACGGCGTGCGCTTCGTGTTCCAGTACACGCCGGGCTCGGAGGCCCCTGCGGAGTTCACGTTCTACCTGCCGGATCTGAAGGCCTTCTGCGGCGCCGAGATCGTCTCGCACACCCTGCACAACCTCTACACGCTGCGCGGCGCGAAGGTGCGCGACGCGCTGAAGTGGAGCGGCTATATCGACGAGGCGATCCGTCTGTTCGGCGATGCGGAGGTGTATTTCGGCAGCCACCACTGGCCGCTGTGGGGCGAGGCGCGCATCACGGATTTCCTGCAGAAGCAGCGCGACACCTATCGCTATATCCACGACCAGACGCTGCGCCTGGCCGCGCTCGGACGCACGCCGCAGCAGATCGCCGACGAGCTGGAGCTGCCCACGTCGCTCGCGCGCGAGTTCGCCAACCGCGGCTACTACGGCACCGTGCGGCACAACGCGAAGGCGGTCTACCAGTTCTACTTCGGCTGGTACGACGCCAACCCCTCGCGGCTGAACCCGCTGGCGCCGGCCGAGGCGGCGTCGCGCTACGTGGAGTTCATGGGCGGCGGCGCCGCGGTGCTGGCGAAAGCGCAGGCTTCTTTCGACAAGGGCGATTACCGCTGGGTTGCCGAGGTGCTGACCCACCTGGTGTTCGCCGAGCCGGACAATGGCGCGGCGCGCGAACTGCTGGCGCGCGCCTACGACCAGCTCGGTTACCAGGCGGAATCGGGGCCGTGGCGCGACGCCTACCTGAGCGGCGCGTGGGAGCTGCGACATGGCGTGCCGCAGGAGGCGGGCGATGTGGGCGCGGTGCTGGAGCTGCTGCGCAACACGCCCATAGAGCGCTTCCTCGACACCATGGCCGTGCGCCTCGACGGCGCGAAGGCAGCCGAGCGGCACACCGTCATCAACCTGGTGCTGAGCGATACCGGCGACAGCCACGTGCTCGAACTGGCCAACGGTGTGCTGCACCACTGGCGCGAGCCCCCACGCGCGCAAGCCGATGCCACGATCACGGTCACGCACGCGCTGTTCATCGACCTGCTGACCGGGCGGGCGGGACTACGCGAAACCCTGGGCTCCGATGCGCTGGAAGTCGACGGCAGCCGTGTCGAGCTGCTGCGATTCTTCGCGCTGTTCGAGCAGCCCGATACCGCGTTCCCGATCGTGACCCCGGCCGGGTGAGTCCGCACGCGAACGTGGGTCCGCATTCATGCCGACGGGTGCCGCCCGGGTGCGGCGGGTTCGGCGTTGCCGAGCCCTTGTCGGGCTGAAGAGGGTGTCGCAAAACCATCTGTGCTCTGGATAGCGGTCTGACAATCCGGCGTATCGCGAGCCATCGCACCGATGGGCGCTCGAGCCCCTCGCCTTGGTGGAAGCCCTAGAAAAGACGTGCATTCCCGGATTTGCCCGATGCGACTCGCGCTCGACCGAGCGGCTGTGCTGCCCGCTGTTGGCTTGCGGGGCCTTGCGCCGCAGGACGCGGCGCGGAGCTACAGGGACGTACTCGTGCGTGCCCCGCGAGACAATGGCGGGCAGCACGGCCAGCGACGCACCAAGCCGCTCGCTCGAAAAATAATGGCTTTTGCGACACCCTCTGAAGCCCGACCTACTCCGACCTACACCAACCT
>DAORUQ010000034.1:0-15189 GCA_035433265.1 Pseudomonadales bacterium
GTACGCGCGACTCGTTTCGGTCCAATTGCGCAATGCAGCCGCGTTGTTGCCGGATTGTTTCGCGACTGCTGCCCGCGCGGCACGAGCATCAACGCGCCGGCGTGTCACTCAGCAGGCGCAACAGCCGAGCATGGTCCAGGGGCTTGTGCAGCAGTTCGCGCACGCCAGACTCGGCCACGGCGACCTCGCTGATCTGGTTGCTGTAACCGGTATAGAGCAGGATGCGCGGGTCGGGCAGCACGTCGCACAGGCGCCGTGACAGCTCGAGCCCGCTCATGCCGGGCATGGTCTGGTCCAGTATCGCCCAGTCGAAGCGGATCTCGCCCGACGCAACGCCGGCAAGCGCCGCCTGCGGATCGCGCAGGGCCCTCACCTCCAGCCCCCAGTCGCGCAGCAGTTCCTCCATGAACTCGAGTACGTGCGCATCGTCATCGACCACCAGCACGGATCCGCTCAGCCGCGGTGCCGCGACCGGCGCTACGGCCGCGCCGGCTTCGGGCGTCACGTGCCCGGTCGCGGCATCGAGCACCGGCAGCAGGACGCGGAAGGTCGAACCCTTCCCTACCGCGCTCTCGACGAGTATGTGTCCGCCGCCGTCGTGCACGATGCCATGAGTGGTGGACAGCCCCATGCCGGTGCCCTTGCCCTGGGGCTTGGTGGTGAAGAACGGGTCGAACACGCGCTCGAGCACGGCCGGCGCGATGCCTTGCCCGGTGTCGGCAACGGCGAGTTCGACGAAATCGCCCGCTACCGCGGCCTGGCACGAGGCGCAGATACCGTCACGGCACTGGCGCCGGCGCACGGTCACGCGCATCGCGCCCTGCCCCTCCATCGCATCGCGCGCGTTGATGCAGAGGTTCATCAGCACCTGGTCGAGTTGCGTCGGGTCGACCAGCACCGCCGGCACATCCGGCTCGAACTCGAGCTGGAAATCCAGGCTCGATGGCAGCGTCGAGCGCAGCAGGTCGACAAATTCCCCGAGGTGACGCGTCAATTGCACCGCCACCGGTTCGCCGCGCTGGCCGCGACTGAACACCAGCAGCTGCTGGATGAGGTGGCGCGCCCGCTCCGCCGACTGCAGCGACTTCTGCAGGTAGCGGCCCGCCCTGGTTTCGCCGATCAGCGCCAGGCGCTCGCTGGCCATGGCCACGTAGCCCGTGAGGCTGGTCAGCAGGTTGTTGAAATCGTGCGCCACGCCGCCCGCGAGGTGGCCGATGGCCTCCATTTTCTGGGCCTGGCGCAACTGCGCCTCGAGGCGTTCGCGCTCGGCCTGCGCGACCCTGTGCTCGGTCATGTCGCGCAGGAAGCCGATGACGATGCGGCCCTCGGCGCTGTCGGCAGTGGAAACCACCAGCTCGGCATCGAACTCCGAGCCGTCCGCGCGCCGCACCACGACCTCGAGATGTCGACCGATCAGGCCGCCGCCGCCCTCGCGCAACACCCTCGCCATCGCGGCCTCATGCACCGCATGGAAGCGTTCCGGGATCAGCAGCGCGACATTGCGGCCAATGGCCTCGCGTGCCGGGATGCCGAAGGTGGCTTCGGCCATCGGATTGAACTCGATGATCCTTCCGCCACGATCGATCGCCATGATGCAGTCCAGCGAACTCTCGACGGTGGCGCGCAGGCGGCGCTCGCTGAATACCAGTTGCTGCTGCTGTTCGATGTGGCGCGAGATGTCGCGCACTATCGCCAGGTGGTGCGCATCGCCCCGGTAGACCACCGGCACACCACGCACGTTGACCGGAATCGGGTGTCCGTCGCGGTGCAGGATCATGCCCTCGGCCTCGAAGAACTCGCCCGAGACCACCGTCGCCATCAGCTGGCGCAGGTTCTCCCCGCTCTCCGGCGCGACGAAGGCATGTGGCGGCGAATGCATCACCTCTGCCACCGAACAGCCGACCAGGGCCGCGAAGGCCGGATTGACATCGATGACGCGCCCGTCCCGGGCGAACAGCAGCAGGCCGTCGGTGGACGCATTGAAGATCGAGCGATACTGCTCCTCGCTCGCTCGCAGCGCCTCCTCGGACAGCTTGCGCTCGGTGATGTCGCGCGTGAATGCCAGCACCCGCGGCTTGCCGCCTATCAGGGCGCTCTTCAGGCGCACCTCGTCCCAGCGCAGGCTGCCGTCGGCAGCGCGGCGATGCCACGCGAATTCGACCGCGCCGTCGCGCTTGGCGCGCTCGATCCACTCCATCGCGCGTGCGTCCGTGTAAAGAGGATCGCCGGCGCTGAAATCCCCTACCGTCGAGCACAGTAGCTGCTCGCGGGAGCAACCGTAGACTTCGCAGGCCTTGCCGTTGACGTCGACGATCGCGCCGCTGTCCCAGTCATGGACGAATATGGGGTCCTCGGCCGCCTCGAAGATGGCACGGTAGCTGGCCTCGGCCTCGCGCAGTGCCGCGTCGGCGCGCAACCGTTCGAGTTCCGCCGCGGCACGAACCGAGTAGATCTTCAGCAGGGACGCCACGAGTTGCGGCTGGCGCATGGGTCGCCGGTGAAGCACGGCAAGAATCCCGATCGCCTCGCCGGCGGAATCGAAGAGCGGAATCCCCGCGTAGCTGCGGAAACCGAATCGACGCAGCAGCGCGTTGCCGGGATAATGGTGCAACAGGTTGTCGGGGTGGATGATGAACTGCTTGCCCACAACGTCCTCGCAGGGCGTGCCCGCGAGATCATAGGCGAATTTTTCCTGCGCCACGCCGCGATCGCAGACGGCGAGCGTATCGACCACGCCATCCCTGACGCTGCCGATCAGCGCGAAATCGACCTGCAGGCTACCGCACACGTAGCCGACGAGTTCACGCAGCACGTTCTCGCCCTGCACGCTGGTAATGCTGAGCGCGACGTTCTGCAGCGCGGACTCCATCAGCTTGCGCCGGGTGACATCGATGCCGATGCTGATCAGCGATCCGATACCGCCCGAGTCATCGATTATGGGCAACTTGATCGACATCAGGTGCCGAGCGCGACCGCGCAGCGTGAGCATTTCCTCGAACTGCCGCGCGCAACCGCTGCGCAGCGTCTGCGCGTCGTTGCCCCAGCTGCGGTAGTTCACGCCGGCGCGGCCATCGAACAGCTCGACCTCGGAACGGCCCAGCAGTTGTTCGTTACCGAGCCCCAGCCAGCGCACGCCGGTCCTGTTGACGAAGGTGAAACGGCCCGCGCCGTCGCGCAGATAGATCATCTCGCGCGCCCGCTCGAAGATGCGCCGCGCGTTGTCACCGGCGCCCGGCAGCTTCAGCGGGTCCGCCGCAACGGGGCTGGCTGCATGCATGCTGGCTGGCGCGGGTTTCATGACACGTCTCGCCCCCGGTCTTGCTGCGATCGACCCCAGTCTAGCAACCGTGCCGTGGCGCCGTTGCGCACGGAAACAAATGAATCAATTGATACAGTGCCGATACACGGCGCACCCCCGCCCGCTTCAGTCGGAGCGGCAGAACATGTAGCCGACACCGCGCACGGTGCGGATGATGCGCGGCTTCTCGGGATCGGCTTCGATCTTGCGGCGTAGCCGCGCGATGCGTATGTCGATCGAGCGGTCGAAGGGATCCCACTCCCGGTTCTGGGTGAGGTCGAGCAGGGTGTCCCGCGACAGCGGACGGTTCGGGCGCTCCGCGAATACGCGCAGCAGGTCGAACTCCATCGCCGTGACGGCGATTTCCTCGCCCGAGGCACCGAACAGCTGCTGCCGGTCGAGATCGAGCCGGCAATCGCCCACGCTCAGCTGCCGCGTGCCTGGCGCAGCGCCTTGCGCCGCGGCGACGCTGGATACGACAGGCCGAAGGTAGCGGCGCGCCACGCTCTTCAGGCGGGCGTGGAACTCCCTCAGGTCGAAGGGCTTGGCGAGATAATCGTCGGCCCCGATTTCCAGGCCGATGATCCGGTCGATGGTCTCCCCGGCGCCGGAGAGGATGATGATGCCGATGTCGTGGCGCTCGCGCAGGTAGCGGGCGAAACTCAGTCCGTCTTCGCCGGGCAGCCCGATGTCCAGCAGGACCACGCCACAGGGCCGGGCCGCCACGAACTCCCGCGCCTGGCCGCAGTCGGCCGCTGCGAATACCGTGCAATCGCGTTCCGAGAGATATTCCGCGAGCATCTCGCGGATCGACGGGTCGTCATCGACGACGAGCACCGCATGGCGCTGGTCCATGCTCACCTCGGCTGATTCTCGACCGGGGAGTCAACTGGAGGTTTTTTACTCCTCGGGGCCGCAATGCACAAGTCCTCGCCAGCCCCGTGACTGCGGCACGGCGAAAGCCAGCCGCAAACGCGGTTCGACCCGCGCCCGGCTGGCGGTTGCGCGCCCGGTCATGCGCTCAGCGGTTGCCCCCCGGCGCCGCTTGCTGCCCTGCCGGGGCGCGGGACCAGCATCGGCACCTGCTCGCGGTAGCGGCGATAGGACTCGCCGTGCACCTCGATCAGGTCGCGCTCCTCGTAGCGGATCGCCACGAGAATGTACGCAGTCAGCGCCAGCGCGAACACCAGGTGCGTCAGCGTCATCGTCGGCGTGGCCCAGAAGGCGAACAGCCAGCCCACGTAGAGCGGATGGCGCACCCTGCGGTAGAGCCACGGCGTGGCGAAACGCAGCGGGGTGTAGGGCCTGCCGAGTAGGTTCAGCCACACCTGGCGCAGGCCGAAGAGGTCGAAGTGGTTGATCAGGAAGGTGGCGATCAGCACCAGCAGCCAGCCGCCGGCGAATGCCACCCACATGAGGTTCCGGCCGGCATGGCCGTCCAGATTCCACACCAGGCCGCCGAGCGGTTCCCAGAACGCGAACATCGCAATCAGCGCGATGCTCGAGAACAGCACGTAGGTGCTGCGCTCTGCGGCCTGCGGCACGAAACGGGTCCACCAGCGCTTGAAGGCCGGCCGGGCCATGACGCTGTGCTGCACGGCAAACAGCCCCAGCAGCCCGAGGTCCGTGAGGAGCCCCCGCAGCATTCCCACCCGCGGCGGGCCGTCTATCGATGTCGGCACGAGCACGTTGCCGATGAATCCCGCGAGATAGAGAAACGTGGCGAAGAAGATCGCGTAGCAGATCACGCCGTAGCAGAACACCGCGATCCGGTTGGTGATGGAAGCTCTGTTGCTGGGTGTCATGGCATCCTCCCGTCGGTTGCTGTGCCGGTTGTGACGCTGCAGACAGTGCGGGAAATCCGTATCAGGCGGATTTCCGCCTGCTGCGGGTTTGTTGTGCCATTGTTTCGGCGCCGTAACGCGGCGGCGCCGCCATATCGTTCGCATGGGGCCGCGGCATGACACCGGTTTAATGCGTCATTTGAACATCATTGTTGACCATTCGACGGTCGGGCGGCATGCTAGCCGCCGATCCGGTCCGCGCCATCCGCGGGCTCGGGAAACGCCAGCATTAATGGAGCATTCATGACCGAGGTCCGCATTCCAGCCACCCATGTCGGCATCCTGGAGACCGCCCTGCTCGCCATGGTCAGCACTATCCGCCACAAGGACGGGCTGATTTCCACCAACCCGGTCGGCTTCGACTGGGATGGCGAATACGTGCGCCTCAGCACGCTCAAGTCGCGCGTGAAGTACCGCAACCTCGTGGCGAATCCGCAGATCACGTTTTGCGTGGTCGATCCGCAGATGGGGACCCGCTACATCGAGATCCGCGGCCATGCGCAGCTGAGCGACGATCCCGAAGGCTCGCTGAACCGCAAGATGTTCCGCCGCATGACCGGCAAGGAATTCGACCTCGACGAGCCGGGCGCCGAACGCGTGATCATCAAGATCATCCCGACGCAGGTATCGACCCCCGCGCTGTATGGTGGCCGGCTCGACCGGCGCGCGGCAGACGTGGCACGCTCCGCAACCCCCGTCTGAGGCTGGCGTCGTGTTTTCGTCCATCCTCGAGCATTACAACTGGCAAGCAGCCGCCGCGGTGGTGCTGTTGACCGCCGCGATCATAAAGACGGGCAAGTACCTCGTATTCAGGATCCCGGCGATCAGGCGCATGCGGGACATCAATATCGAGGAGGACAACAAGCGCCTCGCCCAGTCAAAGTACCCGGCGATGATCAGCAGGGGCAGAAAGGCCGGCTTTGCGTGCCTGTTCCCGTTCTATTTCCTGATCCTGCCGTTTTGCGCGACTTTCGCGTACGTCTCCCTTGCCAGGGTGCTGCTCGAGATCTTCGTCATCCTGATGGTCTATGACTTCTTCTACTACCTGACCCATCGCTTCCTGCTGCATGCGCCGCACGACAGCCGCCTGGGATACTTCCGCCGCGTGCACGCGGTTCACCACCAGGCGCGCGATCCGAGCTGGGTCGATGCGACCTATGTGCATCCGCTCGAAATCGCCATCGGCGTGCTGCTCTTCCTCGGCACCATCGTCGCCCACGCGCTCGTCGCCGGGCCGGCGCACGTGGCGTCGCTCGTCGTGTGCTTCCTCGCGTTCCACATGATCAACCAGGTCAATCACACGTATTTCAAGCTGCCGTACTTCCCGTTCAGGACGATCAACTGGATCGTCGCGAAGCACCATGTTCACCACGAGAACATGCAGAAGGGAAACTACGCCACGATCACGCTGTTCTACGACAGGGTCTTCGGTACGCTGGACTGATTCGGCGCTGCGCGGCGTATCAGGCGCCCGCCGCGTCGAGCCGGCGCATCTCCCCGGGCGTAAGTTCCAGTGTCAGGGCATCCATGAGCTCGGCGAGTTGCTCCACGCTGGTCGCGCTCGCGATGGGTGCCGTGACGCCGGGTTTTGCCATCAGCCACGCCAGCGCGATCGCCGCCAGCCCGGTGCCGCGATCGGCAGCGATCGCGTCCATGACGGCGAGAACCCGCGGCCCCTTCCCTTCGATGTACGCCCTGACGCCGCTGCCACGCCGGCTCTTCGACAGATCGTCGATCGAGCGGTACTTGCCCGTCAGATAGCCCCGCGCCAGACCGAAGTACGCGATCACACCGAGATCGCGCTCCAGGCAGAGTCCCCGCAGGGCCGCCTCGAAGTCGCGCTCGAGCAGGTTGTAGAGCGGCTGCATCACGGTGTATCGCGCGACTCCCTCGCGCGCGGCAATGTCGAGGGCGCTCGCGAGCCGGGCGGGCGCGAAGTTCGAAGCGCCCACGCTGCGCACCTTGCCCGCCCTGACCAGCCGCTCGAACGCGTGCGCGACCTCCTCCTGCGGCACATCGGCGTCGTCGAAGTGCGCGAAATAGAGGTCGATGTAATCGCAGCGCAGCCTGCGCAGGGAATCCTCGACCGCGCTTGCGATGTTGGTCGCGCCGAGACCCTTGCGCTGCGGCGTCATCGGTCCGCCGACCTTGGTCGCGATCTGCACGTCGTCGCGTCGGCCCCGGTGCGCGAGCCAGTCGCCGATCATCGTCTCCGATTCACCGCCCTTTCCGCCCGGCAGATAGTTCGCGTAGATGTCCGCCGTGTCGATCATCGTGCCTCCGCCGGCAACGAACGCATCGAGCACGGCGAAACTGCGTGCGCGATCCATGCCGTTGCTGCCGAAGACGTTGCCACCGAGCACCAGCGGCGCGATCGAAAGCCCGCTACCGCCGAGCGGACGAAGCCTGGCCATGCATACCCTCCCCGATACGTCGTCGAACTGCGCGCAGCGCCACGGTGCGCGGGATCTCAGCCCGTCTTCGGCCGCCGCGGCACCGGCGGGCGGTGATAGCTGATGTCGTTGCGATCGCGGCTCGCAGGCCTGGTTTCCCCGGGGCCGTAAGCGGGCGGCATGCCCTTGCCGAGCTGCGATTCACCGAGCTCGTAATGGCCCTCCACGATGGTCACGCGATTGGCGATGCGCCATTCGCCGCCGCGGCGCTGGAAATGGTCGATGTAGCGCCCGGTCGACATGAAATGCGGCGCCGTGGCCATCTCGCCGGTGAAGATGTAATACGTTTCGCAATACGCATCGTCGCCGGCCAGCTCGCAGCTGTGGTTCAGCAGGCCGTGCTGGCAGCTGACGAAACCCAGCGTCGCCCGGTCGGCAAAGGCGATGAATCCATCCGGCGAGCCGACGAAATGGTTGTGGTCCTCGATCGCATCGTCCCAGTAGCAGGAACGCGCCAGCTCGTTGTCGATCCGGTCCAGCCCGCGCGCATAGCGTTGCAGCACCTGCCAGATCTCGCTGCGCGCAACCAGTTCCCTGAGCTTCGCCTCCATCGCACCTACCTTTTCCTGATGAATTGCACAGCCTCGCATGCCTGAGGCACCATGACATTCGCGCGTGCCGCGCGCGATACCGGATCGCATTGCCAAGGTTACTCCTTCTTCGTTGCAGGTGTCGTGATGGTCGAGCAGACAGAGGCCGGTGCGGAGGTGGTGCTGCAGATCCTGGCAGAGCTGCTCGGACCGGGAGCCGCGGCCCACGCGCGAATGACGCCGGATGCCCGCTTCGACCGCGACCTCGGACTCGACAGCCTCGGGCGCATGGAGCTCTACCGCCGCGTCGAGGACCGCTTCGGGGTGGCGCTGCCGGAGCAACGACTCGTTGAACTGAACAGCGTGCGCGAACTGTGGCAGGTCGTCGCGGCCGCTCGCACCGGCGCCCTGGGCACGATCGGCCGCGCCGACCTCCCGCCCCCGCCGGGCGCGGGAACCCCCGCGCAGGCCACGACAATCACGGATGTCCTGCGCTGGCACGCCGAGCATCAGGGCTCGCGCCGCTACCTGACGTTCTTCGAGGACCATGGCGACGGGCCCACGCTCAGCTTCGGGGAACTGTACGCGCGCTCTGCCGAGACGGCTGCGGGCCTGCAGGCCGCGGGCGTGGAGCCGGGCGATCGCGTGGCCCTGATGCTGCCCACCTGCCTCGAGTACTTCTTCGCGTTCTTCGGCACGCTGCTCGCCGGCGCCGTACCCGTGCCCGTTTACCCGCCGGCGCGGCGCAGCGAGCTCGAGGACCATATGCGCCGCCAAGGCGGCATCCTCGAAAACGCCGGAGCGCAGGTGCTCATCACCGTGCCCGAGGGTCGCGCGCTCGCCCGCCTCACCCGCGCCATGGTGCCCTCGCTGCGCGAGGTGCTGTGTGTCGGGGAACTGGCCGGCAAATCCGCCGCGCTGCAACCCGTGACGCGGCACGCGGGGGATCTCGCGCTGCTGCAGTACACCTCCGGCAGCACCGGCGCGCCGAAGGGCGTGATGCTGAGCAATGCAAACCTGCTGAGCAATATCCGCACGGCCGCGGGTGTACTGGGCGCAACCGGCGACGACGTCTTCGTGAGCTGGCTGCCGCTCTACCACGACATGGGCCTGATCGGCGCCTGCCTCGCCACGCTCTACGTCGGCGCGCAGCTGGTCATCATGTCGCCGTTGCGTTTCCTGCTGCGCCCGCAGCGCTGGCTCTGGGCCATCCACCGCCACCGCGGCACGCTGTCGGCCGCGCCGAACTTCGCCTACGAGCTGTGCCTGTCGAAAATCGACGACAAGAGCCTCGAGGGACTCGACCTCGGCAGCTGGCGCGCGACGCTCAACGGCGCGGAGGCGATCAGCGCGCGCTCCATGGAGGGCTTCTGCGAGCGCTTTGCGCGCTACGGCTTCAGGCGCGAGGCCATGTACCCGGTCTACGGCCTCGCGGAGAACAGCGTCGCGCTGGCGTTTCCGAAACCCGGCTCGCTGCCGCGCGTGGACGTGGTACAGCGCGAGGCGCTCGCGCGCCGCGGCCTGGCCGTGCCGGCGGCGGCGGACGACCCCGGCGCGCTGCGCTTCGTGTGCTGCGGCGAGGCGATTCCCGGGCACGAGATCCGCATCGTCGATGCCGCCGGCGTGGAAGTGGGCGAGCGCGAGCAGGGGCGCATCCAGTTCCGCGGCCCCTCGGCAACCGCCGGCTATTACCGCAATCCGGAGGCCACGCGCCGGCTGATCCGGGGCAGCTGGCTCGAGACGGGCGATCTCGGCTACATGGCGGGCGGCGGCCTGCACATCACCGGCCGCTCGAAGGACATCGTGATCCGCAATGGCCGCAACATCTACCCCGAGGAGATCGAGCACGCCGTGGGTGAACTCCCCGGCGTGCGCCGCGGCCGCGTCGCCGTCTTCGGCAGCCCGGAACCCGCGAGCGGGCGCGAGCGCCTGGTCGTGGTCGCCGAGGCGCATCCGGCGCACATCACCACGCCCGAACAGCTGATCCCGGCGATCAACCGGGTCTGCAGCGAGGTCGCGGGATCTCCGCCCGACGTCGCGATGCTGGTGCCGGGCGGAACCATCCTCAAGACCTCGAGCGGGAAGCTGCGCCGCGAGGCGTGCCGGGCACTGTACGAACAGGGAGCGCTCGGGCGCGCGCCGCCACGGCCGTGGCGCCAGTTCGCAAGCCTGCTGCTGCGGGCGCTGCCGGGCGCGCTATCGCGGCTGCGTCGCAGTCTCGGCGTCTGGGCCTACAACGGCTATGCCTGGACCGTCATCGGCCTGCTGCGCGCCGCGCTATGGGCTGGCGTGATGGCATGGCCGGGGCAGGACGGACGCTGGCGCATGGCGCATGGCGCGGCACGCGCGGCGCTGAGGCTCGTCGGGGCGGCGCCGCGGATCGTGAACGCCGAGCGCCTGCACGGCCTGCGCCGACCGCTGGTCGTGGTCGCCAATCACAGCAGCTATCTCGACGTCGTGCTGCTGGCGGCGCTGCTGCCCTGGCCCGCCAGCTTCGTGGCGATGCGCGAACTGGGCCAGCACTACTGGACGCAGCGTTTCTACGCGCGCATCGGCACGCTGTTCGTGGAGCGCGAGGACTTCACCGCGAGCGTGCGCGACGCGGCCCGCATCACGGCTGCGCTGCGAGCCGGTACCAGCCTGGTCGTGTTCCCCGAGGGGCGTCTCGCATCGATCGCCGATCTGCTGCCCTTTCGCAGCGGCGCCTTCGTCGCGGCGGTCGAGACCGGCGCGGCCATCCTGCCCGTCACGCTCGTGGGCGCGCATGCGTTCATGAAGGGCAATCGCCGCCTGCTGCGGCGCGGACCGCTTGCCATCCACGTGGGGGAACCGATCGTGCCGGACGCGAGCCCTGACGATCGCTGGCTCGAGGCGCAGGCGCTCGGCGCGCGCGCCCGCGAGACCATCGCGCGCACGCTTGCCGCCGCGGACGAATCGCGCTGAGCCGACGCCTGCGTCAATGCACACCCGAGACCGGGCGCATCTGCGTATCGCAGGCACCGCCGACCTGCACGTTCACCAGCCGCACCGGGGCGTCGCACTGCGCGGCGCGATCGGCGATCGTGCAGTTCAGGCCGAGCGGCTTGCCCGCGTCGAGCCACGACGGCGTCTTGCGGTAGCGGCCGACCTCCCCCAGCGGGCAGCCGGCCGGTATGCCGTAGGGTCGGCAGCCCGTGGGCGGGGCGAGGGTGACCTTGCGCCCGTCGACCAGGAAGCCGGGATAATCGTCACGGACATCCACGATGTCGCGCGCCTCGGTCTCCTCGACGCGAACCGAACGGAAACGATAGTCCTTGCCCACCTTGTCCCCGACCTCGATCCGCGTGTTGGCAATCAGCGCGAAGTCGCCGCCGTGTCGCGCCACCGCGCCGGCCATGTATTCCACGCGCGGGTGGCGCGGGAAGCATTTGCCCATCGCCGGTGCGTGATAGTAGTGGGCCGTGCGCTTGATGTCGGCGAGCGCCGCGCCCGGAAAGAGTTCCTTCAGGTCGGCATCGGTGCCGAAGAGGATCCGCTGCACGTCGCCGACGTTCTGCGCATACATGGCCTGCAGCCGGCGGTAGTGATCCTCCGTCGCCAGATCGTCGCGCAGGAAGCAGGCCGCGAGCCCCGAGATCTGGGTGAGGTACTCGTCCCAGATGTTGTACTGCGAGACGCTCGAGGCAACCCCCTCGAAGTCGCCGGAGGCCCGACAGCCTTCGCGCGCGAAACAGCGCTCCAGGGCACGGTTGCGAATCGACAACGCGACGATGTTGCGCTCGCAGGCGCCGTAGGCGTTGCAGCCGCGCTCGAGATGCCCCTCGAACAGCGCGGTGCGCATCGTGAAATCGAGGTGGCGCGCCCGGGCCATGTCGCCTGCCGGCCAGCGGCCGGCATTCTCGCGGCTGAAACCGTCCCACGCCGCCTTGAGCGCCTGGCGCCGCTGCATGAGCCTGCCGTTCGCCTGCGCGCACAGGGCACTGTTGTGGAACGCGCGCACGATGGCATCGGGACCTTCGGCAGTCTCGGGACGGCCCGTGCCCGCGCCGGGCGGATCGAAAAACGGGCGCTTCTCCATCGCGTAGAGATTGCGCACATCGATGACGTGGCGCACCCCCCGCCCGCAATGGTGATTCCTGACCTTCAGCGCCTTGCGCGCGGCGATGGCCTCCACTAGCCTGGCCGCGGCCTCCGGCGTGGCGTTGCGTGAATCGACGACGATCTCGAAACCGACGAAGGGCGTGCCCTTGTCATCGGTCAACGCGCGACCGTGCCGCACGGGCAGGCAGGGAATCAGCGTGGTGCCCTGGGCCAGCGTCCCCGCCGGCGATCGCGCCCCCCGGCGCTCGAAACTCTCGCGCTCGAAATACGGCAGCTCGATATCGCCGTTGAAGCGGTAGAGCGTCATCACCGGCGTCGCGGGGATGCTCGCCATCGCGGTCGTCGCCGCGAGACCGAGCACGCCGGGCAACGCCCACCCTGCGACGGCGCGCCACCACGCCCGGCCACGGATTGTCGGGGCGCGGAGCCCGCAGCGCTTGATGTCCATCGTGCCCTCGGCTTACAGAAAGTCGCGCAAGGCCGCGATGAAGGCATCGCAGCGATCGTGGTGGATCCAGTGCCCCGCGTTCTCGAAAACGACGGTCCGCCGGTCGCGAAAGTGCCCCGCGCGCCCATCCTCTTCCGCGTTGGTTGTCCAGCTCTCGGTGCCGTGGCAGAGCAGGACCGGCGCAGCGATGGCGCGCCAGAACGCGCTGCTGTCGAGCGCGAAGTCGTCGGGGGCAAAAATGAATACCCGCGGATCGTATTTCCAGCCGTAGCCGTCGGCATGCCGGCGCACCCCGTGAACGGCGAGGTGACGCGCCTGCTCCTCGCTCAGGTGCCGGTTTGCCTCGGCCATGCGCGCAACGGCTTCCTCGAGCGTCGCAAAGCGCCGTTGCGCCCGCGCGCCCACGGCGAGCCGGTTGTCGATCCATTCGCGCGTGCGCCGGACGGGCCCCTGCCGGTCCCAGCTGGCCTGCACCTGCGGCGACGGGCCGAGCCCGTCCACCAGCACCAGCTTGCGCACCCGCTCGGGAAAGGTCGCCGCGTAGCGGATCGCCACGCCGCCGCCAAAGGAATGGCCCACGATGCACAGCTGCCGTTCCCCGAGCGTCTCGATCAGCACCGCGATATCCAGCGCGTGAAAGACCGTGAGATAGGCGCCGTCGCTCGACCAGTCACTGTCGCCATGGCCGCGCAGATCGGGTGCGATCACATGCCACTGATGCCGCAATGCGCGCGCCGTCCAGTCCCAGCTGCGCGCGTGATCGCGGCTGCCGTGGAGCAGCAGGAGCAGCGGCGCGCCGTCGTTGCCCCAGTCGAGGTAATGCAGATCCAGCCCCTGGGAGGTGAAAACGCGGGAAACCGGCTGGAACTCGTCGGTGGCGGCCATGGCGCTCATGCAGTGTCCTTGGGCATGCCGCGTGTGCCGTCGCGCCGGTTCGAACCGGATGCGGCAGCCTCGCGCTTGCAGGTGCAACGGAAGACCGGCGCTATCGTAAACGATCCGGCTTGCGAGCCCGCAGGAGGACGCGTACTTTCGCGACTCCGGCACCCCGAGGAGTTCCCATGCCCGCCGAAGACCTGCACCGGCCGCTCTATACGCCGGACCTGTTGGTGAACGCGCTCAGCAGCGATCCCGGGCGCCCGCTCCTGCACCTGCTCGACGGCCCGACGCTTACCGTGGGGGAGGTCCGTGACGCCACCAGCCAGTTCGTGCAGGCGCTGGCCAGCCTCGGCGTGAAACGCGGAACCCGCGTCGGCCTCATCGCCTCCAACCGGCCCGAAGTGCTGCATGTGAGTCATGCGGTGCAACTGCTGGCGGCGATCTACGTGCCGATGCACCCGCTGGGCGGCCTTGCCGACCACCGACACGTCGTGGAGGATTCCGGGGTCGAGATCCTGGTATTCGATGCCGGCCGCTATGCGGGCCGTGCCGCAGAACTGGCGCAGGCGGTGCCGGCGCTGCGGCTGCTCGCGATCGGCGACAGCCCGCTCGGCGCGGACATATGCGCCTTGGCCGGGAGCTTCGCACCCTCGCCGCTGGTCGCACCCGGGGTCGGGCCGCACGACGTCATGCGCCTGGGCTACTCGGGCGGCACCACCGGCAAGCCCAAGGCACTGGCCAGCGTGCACCGCACCGGCGTGACCACCCTGCAGATCATGCTGTCGGACTGGGAATGGCCCAACCCGCCGCGGGTGCTGTCCTGCACGCCGCTCAGCCATGCCGGCTCGGCCATGTTCCTGCCGACGCTGATGAAGGGCGGAACCATGCTGGTGCTGCCGGGCTTCGATCCGGTCGCGGTGCTGCAGGCCATCCAGGACCATCGCATCAACTGCGTGCTGCTGGTCCCGACGATGATCTACGCCCTGCTCGACCATCCACGCTTCGAGGAGTTCGACCTCTCGAGCCTGGAGACGGTGTTCTATGGCGCATCGGCTATCGCGCCTTCCCGCCTCAGGGAAGCGATCGAACGCATCGGCCCGGTCTTCTGCCAGTTCTATGGCCAGGCCGAGGCGCCGATGGCAATCACGATGCTGCGCAAATCCGAGCACGACGTGAACGATATGCGTCGCCTGGCAAGCTGCGGGCGTCCCTCGCCGTGGGTGCGTGTCGAACTGCTCGACAGCGACAACCGGCCGGTGCCCGACGGGGAACCGGGCGAAATCTGCGTGCGCGGACCGCTGGTTATGGACGGTTATCGCGACAACCCGCAACTGACGGCCCAGGCCTTCGCTGGCGGGTGGCTGCACACCGGCGATGTCGCGGTGCGCGACCCGGGCGGTTTCCTGCGCATCATCGACCGCACCAAGGACATGATCGTGACCGGCGGATTCAACGTGTATCCGCGCGAGATCGAGGACATCATCGCGCAACACCCGGCGGTGTCGCAGGTCGCGGTCATCGGCGTGCCGCACCCCAGGTGGGGCGAGGCGGTGAAGGCGCTGGTGGTGCTACGCCCCGGCCAGAGTGCGACCGAGGAGGAACTCATCGCTCCCGTCGCCGAGGCCAAGGGCTCCTTCCAGGCGCCCAAGTCGGTGGA
>DAORUQ010000034.1:15289-19430 GCA_035433265.1 Pseudomonadales bacterium
TCATCGCTCCCGTCGCCGAGGCCAAGGGCTCCTTCCAGGCGCCCAAGTCGGTGGAGTTCCTCGATGCCATTCCGCAGACCGCCGTCGGCAAGCCGGACAAGAAGGCCCTGCACGCCTTGTACGCACAGCTCCGGGCCTGAGCCCGGCCGGCACTGCGACCGCGTTCGCGACGGATCATGGCGCGGCGGCCGGCAGCCTGAAGGCGATCAGCTCGGCCCCCATGCGCGAGAGCGCGTTGCCACCGGCGGCGATCACCACGAACTGCGCACCGGAGGTGCCCCGGTACGTCATCGGCACCGCGTGACCGCTGTAGGGCAAGCGCGTCTTCCACAGTTCGCTGCCATCCGCGCTGGAATAGGCGCGGAAATAACCGTCCATGCTGGCCCCGATGAAGAACAGGCCGCTGGCGGTGGCGATGCCGCCGCCGAAGTTCGGCGCGCCGGTGTCGGGGAACAGCGCCGGCACCGGCCACGGCGCCAGGCCCTCCAGCGTGCCGAAGGGAATGCGCCATTTCACCTCGCCGCTGCGCAGATCCACCGCCGCGAGGCTGCCCCAGGGCGTGGGGCTGCAGGGCGCGCCGAGGAAGGATTCCAGCGGCCCGCGGCGCGCGACGTAGGGCGTGCCGTTCATCGGGTAGACCTCGTTGGGATACTGCTGCGCGGCGGGATCCAGGCCGGCGGCCTCCTCACGCGGAATCAGCTGCACCACCTGCGCGATGTGGTTCTGGTTCACGATCAGCAAGCCGCGCCCGGAATCGATGGCCGCGCTGCCCCAGTTCATGCCGCCCGAGCTGTGCGGATAACCGATCGAGCCCGCGAGCGTCGGCGGCGTGAAGGCACCGTCCCAGCGATACCGCGCAATCTTGCGCGCGCAGTCCCGGCGGTCGAGCGGCGTGAAGCCGTGCGCATCCTCCGGCGCCATCGCGCTCGGGTGCATCGGCGCGGGATGCGTGGGGAATGGCTGCGTGGGCGACAGCGTCTCGCCGGGCACGCCATCCTGGGGCACCGGCCGCTCCTCCACCGGGTACAGCGGCGCACCGCTGACGCGATCCAGCAGGAAGATATGGCCGACCTTGGTGGTCTGCGCCACCGCCGGCACGCCGCCGCCGACACCATCGGCCTGGAACAGGATCGGCGCGCTCGGGGTATCGTAGTCCCACACGTCGTGGTGCACGCCCTGGAAACTCCACACCACCTGCCCGGTCTCTATCGACAAGGCCACCGTGGAACTGCCGTAGTGATCGATGCCATGGCGCTCGCCGCCGTAGAGGTCCGGCGACGGATTGCCCGTGGGCACGAACACCAGCCCGCGCTCGTGATCCCCGGTGATGATCGACCAGCTGTTCGGCGCGCCGGCCTGCCACGGGCTCTTGCGCGCCGACGGCCGCGGCTGCCAGCCCGGCGGCACCGGATTCCAGGCCCAGGCGAGCGCGCCCGTGCGCGCATCGAAGGCGCGCACCATGCCCGGCGCGGCATCGACCTCGAGGTTGTCGGCAACGAAGCCGTTGATCACCACGCGATCACGCATCACCAGCGGCGGCGAGGTGGGGTGCACGGCCCAGGCGCGCGGCTCGTCGAGATCCCTGCGCAGGTCGACGCGGCCGTCCGTGCCGAAATCGCCGCAGGGCCTGCCGGTGTCGGCGTCGAGCGCGAGCAGTTCCGAGTCCGAGGTGCCGTAGAAGATGCGCCTGGCGCAGAACGCGCCCGCCGGCGCCGCGCTGTCCTCCCAGTACGTCACGCCGCGGCAGTTGAGCGGATAGGGCCCCTCGCCCGTGAGCGTCTTCACCGCGGGATCGAACTGCCAGAGTTCCGCGCCGGTCTCGGGATCGAGCGCGAACACGCGCTGGAACGGCGTGCAGTAATACAGCCGCCCGTTTACCGCGAGCGGCGTGGCCTGGAAGTACGTCGCGCGCGTCCTGCCGCTGCCGTCGGCATGATCGCCGCTGCGGTGCGTCCAGGCCACTTCCAGCGAGGCCACGTTGGCCGGCGTGATGTCGGTGAGGCCCGAGAAATGCGTGGCGCCGGCATCGCCCCCCCATACCGGCCACTCGTTCGCGGCGCCAGTCGCGGGTCCGGCGAGCAGCGAGGGGCTGAAAACGGCGAGCAGCAATGCGGCGCGGCGGGCGCCGCGGAAAACGGAAAACGGCATGGGCTGGCGAATCCTGCAGGTGAATGTCACGGGCGCGAGGCGCGGGCATTGTAGTCGAGTTCGATGGCCTTGCACGCGGCGAAAACCCGCCTCAATTGCCGCGCAGCAGCCGCTCGGCCAGTGTGAGCGCCTGCGCGATGCACTGGTCCATGTTGTAGTACTTGTAGGTGCCCAGCCGGCCACAGAACAGGGTGTCGGTCTCGGCCGCCGCGAGGGCCTTGTAGCGCGCATACAGCGCGCGGTTCGCGGGATTGGGCACCGGGTAGTAGGGCTCGGCGTCGTTCCAGCACGGATAGTCCCGCCCGAGCGTGGTCCAGTCGCTGCTCTGACCGTAGAAATGGCGGTACTCGGCGCTGCGCGTGTATGCGCGCTGATCGGGGTAGTTCAGCAAACCCACGCGTTGCACCAGTTCACGGCTGGCAATGCTCTCGAGGCGGAAGTCGATGCTGCGATACGGCAACCGGCCCAGGGCATGGTCGAAATAGGCGTCGATCGGGCCGGTGTAGATCAGCTTGTCGAAACGCTCGCTCGCGCGCACCGCCCGGTCGTCGGCATTGAGCGCCACCGTGATGTTCTCATGGGCCAGCATGCGTTCGAACAGCCGCGTATAGCCTTCGATCGGAAGGCCCTGCCACCTGTCGCTGAAATAGCGGTTGTCCTCGTGGTGGCGGATCGGCAGGCGCAGCGTGACCGAGGCGTCGAGCTCGCGCGGCTCCATGCCCCATTGCTTGCGCGTATAGCCCTCGTAGAAGGCGCGGTAGAGCGCCCGGCCCACCTGGCTGACGATGGCCTCCTCGGCATTGCGGGGCTGCTCGATCGGCTCGCGCAGCTCCGCCAGCAGCGCG
Organism: Pseudomonadales bacterium; assembly: GCA_035433265.1. GTDB lineage: Bacteria > Pseudomonadota > Gammaproteobacteria > Pseudomonadales > UBA5518 > UBA5518. The sequence continues at coordinate 18,283 of DAORUQ010000034.1, forward strand.
GGCACGTCCTGTTCGCGCAGATCATTGCCGAAGAATGCCCTGAAGGTGCTCAGGTTGAGCGGCAGGTCGTAGTAGCGCCCGCCGTGCAGCGCCTGCACCCGCAACTCGTAGTCATTGAACGTGGCAAAACGATTGACGTAGCGCCAGATCTTCTCGCTGCGGGTGTGGAAGAGATGCGGGCCGTAAGGACCGACGCGGATGCCATGCTCGTCCAGCCTGTCGTAGGCATTGCCCCCGATGTGGTCGCGCCGGTCGATGACCAGCACCCGCGCGCCATGCGCAGCCAGTCGCTCGGCCAGCGTGGCTCCGGTGAAGCCGCAGCCCACGATCAGGAAGTGGTAGCGCCGCGGCATCAGTCGACGTACAACCCGCGGCGGTTGAGCAGCAAATCCTGCTGTCGATCGCCGCGGCGCTCCTTGTCCCAATGCGGATGCGTGAGCTCGACCTCGGCCGTATCGATGACGGAAAGCGCTGCGACGCGCATCCCCGGAGCACACGCCAGGATCGAAGGCACGCTGACCTCGCAATAGCCGCTCACGCCTGCGCGGTACACGCTGACAAGGTGGTCGAGCGCACGCGGTGTGATGCGGATGCAGGGAAAGAAGCCGCCCACCGTGGCAGCGTGACCGTCGAGCTTGTCCCACCAGAACCAGTCGGGCTGCAGGATGCACGCGCTGTGCACCAGTGCGCGCAAGCCACGCTCGCGGATCTTCAGCCCGGGCACCAGCAGGTCGAAGGGAAGATCGCGTCCCAGGAAATCCCAGCTGCCGCTGCGCAGACTGACGTCGTACTCGATCTGCCACAGCGCCGTGTAGCGCTGCGGATGATGCAGGTGGAAGTCGATCAGGGAATAGTCGGAGTGATACCAGTCGAGCGGTGCGCCCATCCCGGCAAGGAACGCATGCGGGCGCAGGCCGTGGTCGGCGTAGCGATCACGATGGAATCCGTGCAGGCGCAGCCCCGGCAGGGCCGCTTCGACCGCCGCCAGCGCGACCGCCGGCACGGCCGCGGCATCGACACCGAGAACCAGTTCCACCCGGGGCTGGCCGAGCAAGGCACGGCGCATCGTGCGCAGCTGTGCCAGCAGCGCATCGTCGATGAAATGGGTCTTGACCAGAACGGCGATCACGGGATTCAGCTGGGCTCCG
>DAORUQ010000035.1:0-19080 GCA_035433265.1 Pseudomonadales bacterium
GTTCTTGTCGGCGTTGCGCGCCCAGACGGCGACATCGCCGCCCATCCTGGCCACGCCCATGGCAAAACCCAGACCGATACCGCCGTTGCCGCCGGTGACCAGCGTGACCTTGCCGGAACAATCGAACAGTCCCTTACTCATCGCGCGTTGCTCCTGTTGTGCCGGCAGCGGATGCTGGTGTTTTCCCGGATTCATCCGCGCTAGTTTCCGCCACCCGGGCGCGCCCTTCAACAGAAAGGAATGTCGACGGCGGGCCGCAATGGTGCAGGCGGGACATGACGCGTTTGCGCGCGCACCGGCCCGCGCGCTCCTTGCCCTCGCGCGGCGGGGCGATGGCCGGACGCCGATATTGTGTCCCGCGCTCGAAGTCGAATGACGTTGCCAGCTCGCGGCGACGCGCACCAATATGTCTGCTTCAGGCAGGGTCGGCAAATCGCCCCCGGGTTGGCCCGCTACGGCGATGAACAGGAGGTCGAGGGATATGGCGCAGCAACAACTGGTCGCGGACGAATTGATCGGAGAAGCGCGGCGCGCGACGGGGCTGGAACGCTTCGACAGCGACAGCTTCCGCGAGGGGCTGGAAATCTTCGTGGCCGACGTCAACGGGAGCCGGCCTCCGCAGGCGGCCATCGAGCGGCTGCGCGGCGCTGTCGTCGCTGCCCTTGCCGCTCGACTGAAGACCACGGCTTACCTGGAGCAGCGCCCCGAGCTGTTGCAGCGTCCGATCGAGCGGCCGGTGTTCGTTTTCGGCATTCCGCGCACCGGCACCACGCTGCTCAGCAACCTGCTCGCGGCCGATCCGGCGCGCCGCTCGCCGCTGACTTGGGAAATCGACGACCCGGTTCCGCCGCCCGCGAAGGACACGCTCTACACCGACGCGCGCGCGCTGGCGCGGCTGGAGTCGGAGCGCCAGATGCTGGCGGCGCGTCCGGAGATGGGCAGGTACTACCGCGGCTCGGCGATCTATCCCAACGAGTGCATGTTCTTCATGCAGCACGACTTCAAGGCGCTGATCTGGGAGTCGCGCGGCAAGCTGCCGAACTACCGTGACTGGTTGTTCCAGGCCGACGTCAGCTCGACGTACCGGTATCACAAGCGTTTCCTGCAGCTGCTGCAGGCGGATGCGCCGGGCAACTGGAACCTGAAGATGCCTTCGCACGGGCTGTGGATCCAGACGCTGCTCGCGGTTTACCCCGATGCCCGGCTGATCTGGACCCATCGCGATCCGCTCACGGCCACCGGCTCGTTTTGCAGCATCATTGCGCTGTCGCACCAGGCGTTCACCGCGAAGGTCGACCTGGAATGGCTGGGCGAGAATTGTTCCTGGCAGGCCCTGCAGCACGCCGAGCGCATCATGGACGCGCGTGATGCGCTTGGCGAGGAGCGCATCATCGACGTGCACTACGCCAACCTGGCGCGCCAGCCGATCGAGACCATGCGCGCGCTCTACCGGGCCCTCGGTGACGAGTTCACGGCGCAAGCGGAGGCGGGGATGCGCGCCTGGCTCGCCGACAACCCGCAGGACAAGTTCGGCAGGCACGAGTACAAGCTGGCGCAATACGGGCTGAGCCCGTCGAAGGTCGAGGCGCTTCTCGAGCGCTACCTGTCGCGCTACGAGGTGGAGCGGGAGGGGTGAGCGCGGCAGCGCCGCGAAGCGGCTATTGCCGCAGGCCGGCCAGGTCTTCCTGCAGGCGCGTGATCGGCCGCACCGCATCCTGGCCATCCCACTGCCGGCTCACCGCCTGCATGCCGGCAAATCCTGCCAGCATGCCTTCGTTGGCCTCGATCAGTTCCAGGTGCAATCCGCCGGGCAGGTACTCGTCCAGGTAGACGAACTTCAGGCCCGAAGGCATCTTCCCGGACTGGATCACGCGATCGTGCAGCCCGTGCTGCGCCAGCAAGCGGTCGATATCGCTCACCACCGTGGCGCAGTGATTGAGCTTCCCGGGTGCGTCGCGCAAGGCGCGGCTGTAGAGGCTGTCGGCAGACCCGAGCGGCTCGATCAGTTCGATCTGCAGGCCTTCCCAGTAGCCGAAGGCGAGGCGCAGCTCCAGCTCGGTGCGCACGCCACGATAGAAGTACTGGTCCATGGGCATGCGATCGATCACGTAGAACGGCCCGGCGCCCACCCGCTGCGCCCATTCGACCGCTGCCGCGGCCGCATTTGTGACGATGTAGCCGTGCTGCATCACCGCTCCGAAACCACCGTTCATCGGCATCACTCCTGGAAATTGCGGGATCTAGAGATCCGCGGGTGCCCGCGTGATCCGCATGAACGGACGGTACCTGGCGTGCCTGGGTTCTTCCTCTCGCTGCAATTCGACCGCCATCGCCACGTGGGCGAAGCTGAGCACGAGTCGCATCAGTCGCTGTTCGCTCTCGTCGAGTCGATCCAGCGGCCGCTCGTCGAGACAGGCCAGCGCCTTCGGCACCAGGTCATTGGCCGCGTCGTAAAACGCCGCGCGAGAGGCTTCATCGCTGAGGTCGCGGCAGCGCGCACGCCCGGCCGCCGTGTCGGCAGCCCAGTACTCCACGAACGGCGCCAGCGCGTCGAACCCGGCGGGAAGCAGTGACGACTGCGTGCTCACGCCGCACCTCCGGCCTGTTCAGCCTTGTAGGCCTGGACCTTCGCATCGACGTGGTACATCAGGTGCCGCAGCAGCACTTCCTGCTGCTGCAGGTGAATGTGCTCGAGTGCGCCGCTGTTCAGGCCGCGCTGCCCTGCCTCGATGACCACGCGGTCTTCCGAATGGACGTCGCGCGCCATCGCCATCGAGAACTCGCGCCCGTAGCGCTCGCTTGCATTCATGTCCTCGCCCACCCAGTAGATGCGGATGACACCGCGCGATCGCGTCGCCGAGATCGGCATGACGTAATGCACGAAGGGCTGGGTCGGCGTACCTATCATGAAGAGGTTGGGAAAAACCGCCCAGTACGCGCGTCCGTACGGATGGTTCATCAGCCCTCGCTGCATCAGGGCCGGCACCAGCTTGCCGAACGCGACCATCTGCGCCGGGCTCAACTTCGGCGCGGGGTTGGTCCAGATCGTTTGCGTGCGATGCTCGCCGTAGAATTTGTAGTCCATCGGATAGCCGAACGGGTTGTCCGGCCCCACCGCGCCACCACCGCCCGAGCGCGGATGGATGAAGCGCAGGTGATAGTTCTCCTGGAAGTTGTCGTAGGTCAGCTTCCAGTTGGCATCGATCTCGTAAACATACTCCGAGAAGGTCGTGGCATCGCCGACCGGCAAGGTCTCCCACTGCTCGACGAAGGGGCCCAGGTATTCGCGCAGGCCCTGTTTCGGTGAGGGATCCAGGTTGACGAAGAGCAGGCCCGCGCACACGTCGACGGCAACGGCCGGCAGGCTGCACTGGGCCTTGTCGACGTAGAAGCGCTCGAAATCGGGCGCTGCGCGCAACTGGCCGTCATTGCTGAAGGTCCAGGCGTGGTAGGGGCAGGTGAACGTCGACTTGAGCCCGTCCTGCTCCGCAACCAGCTGGGTGCCGCGATGGGTGCAGACGTTGTGGAAGGCGCGCACGACACCATCCTTGCCGCGGGTGATCAGGATCGAGGCGTTGGCAAAATCGAGTTGCCGGACGATGAAGCTGCCGGCCGCGGGCAACTCGCAGACATGCCCGATGTTGAGCCAGGTCCTGCGGAAGATCGCCTCGCGCTCCAGCTCGAAATACTCCGGGCGATAGTAAGGACCGGCCGGGACTGGTCCCGTGCCCAGCGCCAGCGCCTCCTCCCCCGGGGGCGCTCCCGGTCCGGTGACTGGTGTGTTCATTGGCCGCATCCCCCCGCCGACAGGCTGGTTCCGAAGACAAGTGGCCGCGCACGACCCCGACTTGCAGCCCGGCAGGCAACCGGGCTTCCGTGCATCGCGTTGCAAAATTACGACATATGTGTCGTAATTTCAACAGTAGTGTTGAATCTTTTATGTGACGGGATGAACGGGGAGATATCGCGTGAGTGTTCCTGCAGGCAAGCCCGGTCGCACAACGGTCGTTGTCATGAAGTCTCCCGACGCGACGGCGCGTGCCGGAACTCCGGCGCGGCGACGCCACAAGTGTTTCGACGACACGCACCGCGAAATCATCGAGACGACGGTCCGCCTGATCTCGGAAAAAGGAGTGGACGCGGTGTCGATAGCCGCGGTGGCACGCGCGATGGGCATCAACCGCGCAACCGTCTACTACCACTTCGAGAGCCTGGGGGCGCTGATTGGCGCGGTGAAGGCCTGGTCGTCCGAACAGCTGGCGAAACCGTTCACCAACGCTGCCCCGCAGCAGGAGCGGGTCGATTACATCACCCGCTTCGTGCTGGAGAATCCGGAGCTCATGAAGTTGTGGATCGAGGACCTGATCTCGGTCGGCGATATCCGGACCCGATACGCGCACTGGGATGCGCTCGTGGAAGGCATCAGGGGTCACGACCTCACGAGCGGCCCTGGCGAGGCGGTCGACGCGGAGGTCTTCTGCGTGATCCTGCTGACCAGCTCGATCATCGGTCCCCGTGTTTTCAGGAACAGTGTCTGCCCCGGCGCGGACACCGAAACGGTGGTGAAGCGATTCCGGAACGAGCAGCTGCGGATGCTCAGGCACGCGGCCCTGCTCAAGCTCTGAGGCCCGGATCCGGTCCGGCAAGCCCCGGATGCGACGGTCGACAATGACATTTTCTGCGCGCAGGCCACGTCTGGCCGGCACGACGAGCGAGGGCACAGACGGGATGGAACGCGCTGTTGACGACGTGATGACCATCGAGGCGGAACTGCGCGTGCCGGTGGCGACAGCGCAACTCGTGCGTTTCCATTTTGCCGAGCCGGCCGACAACCTGTTCTGCCAGGACCGGTATCAACTGGATCTCTGCCTCACGCCGCGACCGCGCAATGCGCGCGCCTGCTTCCCCGATCGCTGGAGCCCGCATCGATTCGAGCGCATTGGTGCCCTGTTCATGGTGCCTCCCGGCGAGGCCATGCGTGCCCGCAGCGATGACTGCGGCCAGCAAACCTCGATCATCTGCCAGCTGCACCCGGAATCGCTGCGCGACTGGTTCGACGGCGAACTGCAGTGGGATGCGCGCCGCCTGATGGCCGGGCTCGATATCCGGGAGGCGAATATTCGCAGCCTGCTGCTGCGCCTGGCCGAGGAGGCGCGCAATCCGGGATTTGCCAGCGATGTGCTGGTCGAACTGATCGCGACGCAGCTGGCCATCGAGCTGGCCCGTTACTGCACCGCGCTGGACGATGAGGCGCGGGTGCGCGGCCTGGCGTCCTGGCGGCTGCGGCTGGTCGATGAGCGGCTGCGCGAAGAGGGCAGGATACCGACGCTGGCCGAGCTGGCGGCGCTTTGCGGCCTGTCGGTGCGGCAGCTGACCCGGGGCTTTCGCACCAGCCGCGGCTGCTCCATCGGCGAGTACGTGGAAAGCAGCCGCGTGGCGCATGCCCGGCGGCTGCTGGCCACCGGGCAGAGCGTCAAGGCGATTGCCTACGCGCTGGGCTTTGCCTCACCGTCGGGCTTCTGCTTCGCGTTTCGCCGCGCGACCGGGGAAACGCCGCGCGAGTTTCGCCAGCGCCTGGGGCGCAGCGCACACTGATCCCGAGTGTGCCAGCCCCGCGCTGCGTGGCGCAGGCTCCTAGGCGCGCGGGCCGCGGGCGAACAGGCGGCTGTGCAGCGCGCCGAAGCCCGGATCATCGAGCTGCGCGGCGGTCGAACCGTTTGCCGGGAACGGGTGCTGGCTGCGCATATCGTAAGTGACTACACGTTTGGCGAAACGCCACCGGCCGTCTTCCTTGCGGTAGCGGTCGATGTAGCGGGCGCACATCAGATCCTCGATCCATCCGTCCTTGCCGTCGGGAATGATGTGGTAAGCGATGGCATAGACCTCGCCTTCGCCCTCATCGCCGCTGATGGAGATCAGGTGATTGCAGACATGGTGACCGCTGTAGCGCATGTACGGGAAGGCGCGCTCGAGAAACTGGACATAGTCCTCGGCCGCTCCGTCGAACGTATCGCCATGCGTATCCGTGGCGTCCCGGGTGTAGAGCGTGCGCAGCAGTGCGCCGTCCTTGCGATCGACGCCGCGCGAGTAGAGCAGGACGAGTTCGCGGATTTCCTCCTTCGCGATCAGCGTCGCGAGTGCGGTCTGGTCGATGCTCACGATAGTCCTCCGGTGTCTGGACGGGATGTTGCGTTCAGCCGGCGGCTGTCACTGGGCAAAAGAGTACCCGCCGTTGACGGGATAGGTTTGCCCGGTGATCCACGAGGCGGCGTCCGAACACAGGAAGAGCGTCATGTTGGCGACGTCGTCGGGCTGTCCGAAGCGGCGAATGATGTAGCGCGCCACGTGCGCCTTGGCGCGTTCGCTGGCGAGAAACTCGGTCCTTGCCGGCTCGGGGAGTGGCGGCTCCAGTGTCGAGAGAGAAATCGCGTTCGAGGTGATGCCAAAGCGCCCCGCCTCCCGGGCAATGGAACGCACGAAGCCGGCGGCGCCGGCCTTCGCCGCCGAATAGGCGACGAGCTTCGCTTCGCCGATGCGCCCGGAGTCCGAGACGATCGTGACGATGCGGCCCTTGCCCTGCGCGACCATGCCCGGCAGTGCCACGTGACAGCAGTTCATCACGCCCTGCAGGTTGGTGCGGAAGTAGCGGTCCCATTCCTGCGGCGCGGTTTCCCAGAACAGCGGCGAGGCACGCATCTGGACGTCGGGTCCGGCATTGCCGGCATTGTTCACGAGGAGGGTGATGGGGCCGAGCGCCGCGGCCGCGGTGGTCATGGCCGACTGCACCGAGGCGTGGTCGCCCACGTCGGCGGGCGCGGCGACGGCCGCCACCCCGAGCGCCCTGATCTCCGCCGCCACGGCCTCGGCGCGCTCGGCCACGAAATCGTTGACCGCCACGCCGCCCGCGTTGTGACGCGCCAGTGCCAGCGCGATGGCGCGCCCGGCGCCCTGGCCCGCGCCGGTGACGAATGCGACCTGGCCGCCGAGGTCCAGCGGATCTTCTCCAATCATGTCAAATCTCCTTGCTCCGGATTCTCTGCGCGGCATGCGTGACACTGCGCGGTTGCCGCCCTGGCGCCGCGGGCGAGCACGCGGGTCGAGCCGGCCAACACGGCCCGATCGATTGACTCGCAACTGAAGATTCAGCATATTCGGAACATGCTGAATACGTCAAAACAAAGCGTTTTCGCCGAACACTTTCGCCCGGTCGATGACGTGGCGATGCAGCGATGAAAACCTTTGTCTCGCGCACGCCCGAGGGCGTGGATTCCCTCGTGATCGAGGACCGGCCGGCGCCCGGCCCCCTCGGGCCGGGACAGGTGCGCATTGCCATGCGGGCCGCGTCGATCAACTATCGCGACTTTCTGGCCTTGTCCGGTGCGATCGGGGTGCGCGGGCCCGCCGGGCTGATCCCGTGCTCGGACGGCGCGGGCGAAGTCATCGAGACCGCGCCCGATGTGCATCGACTCCGGGTCGGCGATCGCGTGGCGCTCGCTTTCAATCCCGACTGGATTGGCGGCCCGTGGCAGGCCACAACCGGCGTGCTGTGCCGCGGCAGCGGCCTGCCGGGCGTGATGCAGGAGGAACTGGTCGTGCATCACGGCGAGGCAGTGGTGTTGCCGGCACACCTGGATTTCGGGGAGGGGGCTGCCCTGCCATGCGCGGGCGTGACGGCGTGGCACGCGCTGTGCGGCGCGACACCCTTGCTGCCGGGCATGTCGGTATTGCTGCAAGGGGGCGGTGGTGTCTCGGTGTTCGCCTTGCAGTTTGCCAAGCTGTTCGGCGCGCGCGTGATCATGACCTCGTCCGGCCCGCAACGCTGCGCGCGCCTGCGCAGTCTCGGTGCCGACGAGACCATCGACTACGTCGCGCAACCGCAGTGGGACGCGGCGGTGCGGGCGCTCACCGGCGGGCACGGTGTGGACCTGACGGTGGAGGTCGGTGGCGCGACGACGATCGATCGCTCGGTGGCAGCTACGCGCAGGGGCGGCCGCGTTGCGCTCGTGGGTCTGCTGACCGGGGTGCCCGCCGCGGTTCCATCCCTGTTTTCCGCCGGTGCCAGCATCAGCCCGGTCATGGTCGGCAGCCGCGATGATTTCGAGGCGATGAACCGTGCCATCGCATTTCACCGGCTGCGACCCGTGATCGACAGCCGCTACGGCTTCGAACAATTGCCCGATGCATTGCGCCATCTGCAGAGCGGCCGGCACATGGGCAAGATCGTCATCGACTTCTAGCCATCTGCGGCGCGATCGTCGGCCCGAGCCCTGTCGTCACGGGGGAGCGCAACGTGGAGAAGGATTTCACGGTCCGTATCGCAGGTGCGGATTTTTACGCGCGCCAGCAGGGCGACAAGCCCCGCGCCGTCTTCCTGCACGGCTTTGGCGGCGATCTCCACACCTGGGATGGCGTGTGGTCGGAGCTGGCCTGCGCTGTCCCGGCGCTGCGCTACGACCTGCGCGGTTTCGGCCGCTCGGCGAGCCACGATGATGCCCCGTTCGACCACGCCGACGATCTGCTGGCCATCCTCGACGCGACGGGCATCGGGCAATGCGACCTGGTCGGCGTGTCGATGGGCGCCGGCATTGCGCTGAACTTCACGCTCGATCACCCCGGGCGGGTGCGAAACCTGGTCCTCATCAGTCCCGGTCTGGTCGGTTGGGAATGGTCCGCAGACTGGCAGAGCCTGTGGCGCCCCATCGTCGCCGCGGCGCGCGCGGGGGCAATCGACGAGGCCCGGCGCCTGTGGTGGCAGCATCCGCTGTTTGCATCGACCCGCAGCAGTGCCGGCGGGCAGGCGCTGTTCGACTCGATCATGCGCTATTGCGGCGCCCACTGGATCCGCGACAACCACCGGCTGAAGCTGCCGGATGTCGAGCGGCTCTGCCTGCTCGGCACGCGCACGCTGCTGCTGACGGGTGGCCGTGACCTGGACGATTTCAGGTTGATTGCCGACCTCGTCGCGGCAAGCGCCCGCGCGGTGCGGCGTGTCGATCTGCCCGGTGCGGGTCACCTGCTTCACCTGGAGGATCCGGCAGGCTGCGCCCGCGAGCTGCTCGCGTTCCTGCGCCCGGCCCGCGCGCCCTAGGCTTCACGGCGGCGATCAGTCGGCGTCCTCGAGGAGTTTGCGCACGGCCGGTCGATCGACCTTGAACGACATGGCCGTCCTCGGCAGGGCGTCGACGAAGCGCCAGACCACGGGTATGTGGGTCGCGGGCACGTGATCGCGCAGATGCGCCTCGAGTTCGGCGACACCGGTCTGTGGCGATTCCGCAGCGAGTTGCACCAGGGCTGCCGGTACCTGGCCCAGGCGCTTGTCCGCGAGCCCGATCACGGCTGCTGCCGACACGCCGGGGTGCAGCAGCAGCGCGCGCTCGATCGTTTCGGGCAGCAGCTTGAAACCGCCGCGAATGATCGCCCCGTCGGCGCGGCCACGGAGAAACACGAAGCCGTCCGCGTCGATCACCGCGACGTCCGAGGTATGGATCCAGTCGGGACCGACGCGTGGCGAGATCACTTCCAGGATGCCCTCCGCGCTGGGCGGCAGGACGGCGCTACTGGCGGGATCGACGACGCGCAGTTGCGCCCCCGGCAGGGCACGCCCCACGCTGCCGAGCTTGCTCCTGCCCCACGTGGCATGGAGCTCGGGAGTCATTGCCGCTACCGGGCCGGCGAACTCGGTGGCGCCATAGGACAGCAGGATGGGCACGCCGTAGCGCTCCTCGAAGGCCCGCTGTACTTCCGGGGCCAGGGGCGCAGCCCCCGCGCCCATGTAGCGCAGGCAGCCCAGGTCGGCGCGCGGGATGTCGGCATCCAGCACCATCTGGAAGCCAGCCGGCGGCAAACCACCCATCGCGGGGCGAAAGCGCAGCAGGTGATCGTGCCAGCCGGCCAGGCTGAAGCGGTCCAGCAGCACCGCTCGTTGCCCGTTCAGCAGCGCCGGCAACGTGGAATAGAGGCCGGAAATATTGCCTACCGGGAAATACAGCAGGGCCGGGGGCGCCAATGCCGGATCGCCGGAATCCATCGCGCGTGGAGCGACGATGAACCTGGCGATCGTTGCGTAGCTCAGCCGGAACGGCTTGGGCGGACCGGTGGTGCCGCTGGTCAGGATTTCCACCTGCGGGGGGAGCGTGGCGTCGCCCGGGCGCCGCGCGCGCTCCAGGCCGGGCAGCGACCAGGCTTCCATTTCCCGCAGTGCGATCGCGGCGATGCCCCTGGAGCGCAGCACGGCCAGGATTGTCTCCGGGAAATCCTCGGCGGCGGCTACCAGTACCGAGGGCTCGATCGCGTCGAGGTCGCGCGCAATGGCGGTCGCCGACTGGAACGGGTAGACCATGCGAATCGTGCTGCGCCCGGCGATCATGCCGAGCAGGGCGGCCAGGGCAGACGGCCGGTTGCGCGCCACGAACGCGACTCTTGCGCCCGGGCCGGCACCGCTGGCGACGATCAGCTCGCCGACGCGCTCGCCCACCCGGCGCATCGCGCCCCAGCTCGTCCATTGCTTCTGGAACTCGATCGCCGGCTGTTGCGCGGGGCGTGCGAGCGCCGCTGCGCTCAGTTGTTCGAGGTCGTCCATGCGCGCTTTACATTCCCTGCCGTTGCATCGACCATACTCAGCAACGTTGTATAGTGCTTCGAGGAAAAATTAAACAGCTGTGAACACGAACACTGTTACGGTCATCATCGGGGCAGGGCAGGCGGGCTGTGACCTGGCCACGGCATTGCGCCAGCAAGGTTATGCGGGGCGCATTATCTTGCTGGGCGAGGAGCCGGTGCCGCCTTATCGTCGTCCGCCCTTGTCGAAGACCTATCTCTCGGGAGACATCGGCGAGGAAGCGCTTTACATCAAGCCCCGCGCGGCCTATGCGAAGCAGGATATCGATCTGCGCACCGGCGTGCGCGTGACCGCCATCGATCGCCAGGCGCATACCGTCAGCCTGGACAACGGCGAGCGCATCGCCTACGACAAGCTGGCGATCACGACCGGTGGGCGTCCGCGGCAACTCCCGCTGGCGGGCGCCGACAAGCCGAACGTGCATTACGTCAGGACCCTCGAGGACATCAACCGCCTGCGCGAGCAGTTCGAGCCGGGGCGGCGACTGGTCATCATCGGTGGCGGGTACATCGGCCTGGAAGCCGCCGCCGTGGGCATCAAGAAGGAGCTCGCGGTCACGCTGGTCGAGGCATTGCCGCGCCTGCTGGCACGCGTGACCGGCCCGGAGCTCTCGCAGTATTACGCCGGCGTGCACCGCCGTCACGGCGTGGACATACGCCTCGGCGCGGGCGTCGAGGCGCTGGAGGGCGGGGAGCAGGTGGAATTCGTCGTGCTGCAGGACGGCACCCGTCTGCCCGCGGACGTGGTGATCGTCGGGATCGGCCTGGTCCCGAACACGGAACTGGCCGAACAGGCGGGCCTGGAAGTAGACAACGGCATCATCGTCGACCTGTACGCCCAGACCAGCGATCCCGATATCGTCGCTGCCGGCGATTGCACGAACCACGACAACGGCTTCCTCGGGCGCAGGCTTCGCCTGGAATCCGTGCCCAATGCGAGTGAGCAGGGCCGCGTGGCTGCCGCATCGATTTGCGGGCAGCGGGTGGCCCATGCCGGTGTGCCCTGGTTCTGGTCGGACCAGTACGACCTCAAGCTGCAGATGGTGGGCCTGTCGCAGGGCCACGATCGCGTGGTCATCCGCGGTTCGATGGAGGCGGACTCCTTTGCCGCTTTCTACCTGCAAGACGGCGTGGTCATCGCTGTCGATGCGGTGAATCGCCCGCAGGACTTCATGGTGGGCAAGAAGATGGTCGCCGCCAGGCTGAAGGCGGACCCCGCAACGCTCGCCGACGAATCCGTCGTGCTCAAGTCGCTCGTCGCCTGACGGGGAAAAGCGGCCAGCGGCGTGACCCCGACAGCGTATGCGCGCGTGCTGCTCGGCTCCCTGGGGCGCGAAGAGCTTCAGCCGGCAGAGGACAAGCGCGGCGCCGCCCTGCTGTGGGCACAATCCGGTGCGATGTGGTTGAGCGGACATGCCGACGGTCCGGCGCGCAGCTGCCCGGCACCGCTCGCCGCCTGCGCCCAGGGCGCGTGGCTGGCGTTGTCGGCGCTGCGTCCGCAGCACTGCGATCCGCGTTTCGATGCCTACCGTCTGCTCGGCGAGCGCGCCGCGATCGCGGGCCTCGGTCGACGCGGGCGCGTGTCTGCCGGCGGGGCCTGCCACCTGCTCGATACCGCCGACGGCGCGCTGGCCCTGAACCTCGCCCGCGACGACGACCACGATCTGCTGCCTGCGTGGCTGGAGCAGCCGGTGGCGGGCATGGGAGAGCTTGCCGAAATCCTGCGCGCTCGCCCGACGGTGGCGCTGGTTCAGCGCGCGCGGCTGCTCGGTCTCGCAGCCGCTGCGCTGGTTGCGCCGCGGCCGCGCCGGACGTGGTTTCACGCCAGGCGCCACGCCCCGGCGCGGCGCGACGGCCGCGCTGCACCGCTGGTCATCGATCTGAGCTCGCTGTGGGCGGGGCCGCTGTGCGCGCAGCTCCTGGCCGGCTGCGACGCGCGTGTCATCAAGGTCGAGAGCACGGCCCGTCCCGACGGTGCGCGCCGCGGGCCGGCGTGGTTCTACGATCTGCTGAATGCCGGCAAGGAAAGCGTCGCACTCGATTTGCGCGAGCCGGCCGATCGCGGGCGATTGCACGCCCTGCTCGCACAGGCCGATATCGTCATCGAATCGGCGCGCCCGCGGGCACTGGAGCAGATGGGGATACACGCCGCGCAACTCCTCGCCGCGCGCCCCGGGATGGTGTGGCTCGGAATCACCGGTTACGGTCGCCGCGCGCCTATGCGCGACTGGATTGCCTACGGCGATGACGCCGGTGTGGCGGCGGGGCTCGCCTGGCTCATGGGGGGCGCGCGGGGCGACCCGGTTTTCTGTGCCGATGCCATCGCCGATCCATTGACCGGCCTGCACGCCGCAGCGCTGGCGCTCGCGGCCTGGCTGGACGGCGGCGGGCAGTTGCTGGATATTGCGTTGCACGACGTCGCGGCGTTCTGCGCCGGTGCCGGTTGCGAGTCGGACCCGGGCGCGGTACCGCTGGTGGAGGCTGCATTGCCGCTCGCGCGGGTGGCGTGCGAGCAAGCCGCCGAACCGGGCGTCGACACGGCGCGCGTGTTGCGCGAATTCACGTGAGGGTTTGCCGCATTGTCCGTCACTGAAGCGGGGAGTCGCGACGACGCATCGCTGCTGATCCGGCGCGCCCTGCTGCCACAGCGGGGATTGTTCGACCTGCGCATCGGCGGCGAGCGGATCGTTGCGCTGCAGCGGGAACTGGAGCCATGCGCCGGCGAGCGCATCATCGATGCGCGCGGCAACGTGCTGCTGCCGGGACTCCACGATCACCACCTGCACCTGTTCGCGACCGCGGCGGCACGCGCCTCGCTGCTGTGTGGGCCGCCGGCCGCGCACGAAGAGCAATCGCTGCGCCAGGCGCTTGCCCGGCATTGCGCGCAGGGCGAGGGCTGGGTTCGCGGCATCGGTTTTCACGAGAGTGCCTGCGCGCAGCTCGACCGGCACTGGCTCGACGCCGTATGCGCCGAGCGGCCCGTGCGCATCCAGCATCGCAGCGGCATGCTTTGGGTGCTCAATTCCTGCGCGCTCGGCCACCTGCGCGTGGCGCCGGACGAATGCCTGCCCGCGGGCGCCGAGCGGACTGCGGACGGCGAATTGACCGGGCGCTTTTTCGATCTCGATGCGTGGCTCGGCTCGCGGCTGCCCAGGGCATGGCCGTCGCTGCGCGACGTGTCGGCCGAACTGGCGCGCCACGGCATAACCGCGGTGACCGATGCCGGCGCCCGCAACGGGCAAGCGGCCTGGGAAGCCCTGTGTGGCGCCAGCGCGCGCGGGGAGCTCGTGCAGCGCGTGCTGGTGATGGGCAACGAGGAACTGGCGGTGTCGGCAGGCGCATCGCCGGGGCGTATCGAGGTCGGGCCGCTGAAAATCTACCTGCGCGAGATCGGGTTGCCGGAGTTCGAGGCACTGGTGTTGCGCGTGCAGGCGGCGCACGCGCAGGGACGCGCCGTCGCATTTCACTGCGTGACGCGGGTCGAACTGACATTTGCGCTCGCCGCCCTGGCGCAGGCGGGGACGCTGCCCGGTGACCGCATGGAACATGCGGCGATCGCCGACGAGCACGCACTGCAGGCACTGGCAGCACTCGGGGTGACGGTGGTCACGCAGCCGCAATTCATCGCGGAGCGCGGAGATCAATACCTGCGCGACGTGGAGGCGGTGGACATCCCGTTGCTGTACCGCGGTGCCGGGTTCCTGCGCGGCGGTGTGGCGCTCGCCGCCGGCAGCGATGCGCCGTACGGGTCGACGGATCCGTGGGCCGCCATGCGCGCCGCCATCGGGCGTCGCACGCGCGCAGGCGTGCAGATGAATGCCGGCGAGTGCCTGGCACCGGCGCAGGCCATCGCGCTGTTCGCCGGGGATCTGCACCGGCCCGCGAGCGGCTTGCGTGAACTCGCCGTCGGCCAGCCCGCGGACTTGTGCCTGCTCGATGTGTCCTGGGAGGATCTGTGCGCCGATCCCGATGCGCGTCACGTGGCGCTCACGGTCTGCGCCGGGCGGATCGTGTACGCGGCGCCACGCCATGCATAGGGCAATCATCGCGAGCGTCGACGAGCTGCCGCAGGATCCGCAGTGGCTGGGATCCCGGCCCTGTCCCGTGATTGCCTACGGTGCGGGTGCAGCGAGCGCGTCAGCGGATGTGCTGGTGCCCGACCTCGCCGCGGCACGTGCCATCGAGAAGCGGGTGCTGGCCTGGCCCGTCGCAGCGATGACACTGGTGCAGGTGCTGCGCAGCACCGCACTGCTGCCCGCCGCGCAGGCGCTCGATGTTGAATCGATGGCCTTTGCGACCCTGCAGGGCGGCGAGGAATTCGCCGCCTGGCAGCGCAGCGCCAGGCGCGGTCCGCCGCCGCTGCCGGTGCAAGCGGGCGACCCGGTGTTGCTGAGCCGCGAGGGTGCCGTGATCGAGGCCGTGCTCAACCGTGCCGGCACGCGCAACGCCATCAGTGTCGAAATGCGCGACGCCTGGGTCGAGGCCCTGCAGCTGCTCGAGGCGGACGAGTCGGTCGAGGAACTGCGGTTCAGGGCGCTGGGCGCCTGCTTCAGCGTCGGCGGCGAACTGCACGAATTCGGGCTCGCTCCCGATCCGGCCACCGCACACTGGGTGCGCACGGTGCACAGCCCCGCGCGCCTGCTGGCCAGGCTGGGCACACGGGTGAGCTTTTTCGTGCACGGGGCATGCATCGGTTCGGGCATCGAACTGCCGGCATTCGCCGCGCGGCTTGTCGCGCACCCCGAAACCTTCTTCCAGCTGCCGGAACTCCAGATGGGGCTGATTCCCGGCGCGGGCGGCACGGTGAGCATTGCGCGGCGCATCGGGCGCCAGCGCACGGCGTGGATGGTCCTGACGGGCCGGCGGATCAGCGCGCGCACGGCCCTGGAGTGGGGGCTGGTCGATGCGCTTGTCGACGTGAGCTCAGCGCCACCGTGATGCGCGCATGCGCCGTTGCAGGCAAATTCCTTTTCCCGGACAGTCATTGGCGGGCGCTTTCGCGCCACTATGATGGCATCGATGCCGATTCCGCGTTGAATTCCCGGGGCACGCACGACAGGATCCGATCCACATGAAGACGACACTGATTCGCAACGCAACCATCTGGGACGGGAGCGGTGCCCGCGCCTTTGCCGGCGACCTGCTGATCGAGGGCAACCGCATCCGCTCCGTCACGCCCGGCGATGCGGAGGCCGGGGCGCGTGCCGACGTGCAGATCGACGCCGCCGGCAGGTTCCTGATGCCCGGCATGACGGAGGGCCATGCGCACCTGTCCTTCGATGGCGTCACGTGCACCGAGAACCTGATCACCCCGCCGCCCGAGGAGCACACGCTGCTGACGGCGCGCGTGGCGAAGACCCTGCTCGATCACGGTTTCACCAGTGCCTACGGGGCATCGGCCGCGAAGCTGCGTCTCGATGTCGCGGTGCGCAATGAAATCGACGCCGGGCGCCTGCCGGGGCCGCGTGTGCGTGCCGGCTCCCTCGAGATCACGGTGACCGGGGGGCTCGGGGACGAGAGCAAGCTGCACAATCCGCGCAACGGTCCGTCGATCGTCGTCGACGGCGCCGAGGAAATGCGCAAGGCCGTGCGCCTGTGCTGCCGCGAGGGCTGCGACAACATCAAGCTCGATGTGTCCGGCGACCCGTTCTATCCCGAGATACCCTCGCACGCCACGCCGATGTCGCTGGAGGAGGTCCGCATGGCGGTGGCAACGGCGCACAGCTTCGGCAAGAAGGTCAATGCCCACGCGCGCTCGATCGAGTCGGTGCGCCACTGCCTGGTCGCCGGGGTCGACGTGATCTACCACGCCGAGTACAGCGACGAGGAAACGCTCGACATGCTCGAGGCGGCGAAGGATCGCATCTTCGTCGCGCCCACGATCAGCCTGTTCCATACCATGATGCACGAGGCGGAACCCTACCTGCCGCGTGCGGCCGCCGAGGCAATGGGGATCCCGGCTCTGATCGAGGAGTCGGTGAAGACGCATACCGCGCTGCGCAAGCGCGGCATCCGTCACCTGATCGGCGGCGACTACGGCTTTGCCTGGAGCATGCAGGGCACCAATGCCCGCGACCTGAAGTTCTTCATGGACTACTACGGCTACTCGGCGGCCGACGCGCTGGTCTGCGCCACGCGCAATGGCGGCCTCGCGATGCGCGCCCAGGGCGATCTCGGCACCCTGCGCCCGGGCATGCTTGCCGACATGCTGCTGGTGGACGGTGATCCACTGACGGACGTGACGATCCTGACGGACAGGCGCCGCCTGGCGATGGTCATGAAGGACGGTGAAATCAGCACCCTCCAGCCCGCGCTGCACGCGACGGGCTGAGAGGGGCGTCGCGCGCCGGGATCAGGAGCCGGGCGTGGCCGCCGCCGGCGCGAACCAGATCGGCGAGGACCACGCGCGTTCCTGTATCGCGGCGGGCTCCTGCGCCGCCGTGCCGAGTTTCACCGCGTCGTAGGTCGACCAGCGCGGCGTCGGGATTTCCAGCACGCGCACGTAGTAGAACGCCCGCGCCTGGGGCTGGAACTCCGGGTCCTGCCATACGGCGGAGAGCTCCGCCGCGCCGATGGTGTTGCGATACGTTGCCGTCTTCACGTCCACGGTCGAGCCCACCGCGGGCAGCTTGCCGCTCGCGGCATCGATGGCACGTTCGCCGGCCCAGGCGACGTCGAAGATCTTCTCCCGCGCCGTGCCATCGACATCCAGCCAGCCCTTGACGATCTGCACCCGGTCGAGATTCGCGCCGTCGGGATCCTTCGTTGCCAGCACCGCGAAGCGGGGTGCGCCGCGCGCGGCGGGAGCGGGCAGCTGCGAGCCCATCGGCACGCCGGAGGCATAGGCCTGCGCGACGAAATCCGGCGCCTGCACGAGCGCCGGCGCGAAATCCCAGCCGCCGAAAAAGCGCAGGCTGATGCGTGTGCCGGAGGTCGCGAAGGTCTCCTTGCGCCTGAGCGCGTCGTAGATCGCCTCGCGCGTGTTGGCATCGGCCCACACGGCGGCCAGCCCTGCCGCGCTGTAGGCGGTTTCGCGCCCGGCGGCCCGGGCCTCGGCGCTGCGCGCGATACGTCCCGCGCGCATCGCGGCCGTGCCGTCGAGCTGCGTCAGCTTGCCGTGGTAGTTGTCCTCCTCGATCGGCGGCGCGGAGTTGTGCGTGTCGCTGGAGCCGATCATGCCGAAGTCGTAGGGGTTCACGCCGAGGCTGGCGCCGAGCTCGAGCCCGGTCTTCAGCGCATCGCGCGCGTAGCTGCCCTCGGGTTTGGAGGCGCGCGGGATCTTCGCGCCCGACATGCGCGTGGTCCACATCTCGTAGTTGGCGAACTCGTCCTCGGTCGAGAGCAGCGGATGCGCCTCCGACTGGCCCTTGATCTGCACGATCTCGGCGACAGGCTCGTTGCGGCTGCGCTGGCGCGCCCACGCCGCATCGACCGGTCTGCCCGCGGAATCCGTGCGCGCCCACATCATGCCGTCGCTGGCATTCGAATTGTGCGGGATCGCCATGCCCTCGATACCCTGCGCGCGTTGCTCGTCGAGAAAGCGCCACAGGTCCTCGGGCTTGTCGGAATCGATGCGCGAGAAAGGCTTGGGGGGTACCGCGGAGCCGCGGAATATCACGTTGCGGTGCAGGTTGATCTCATCGGGCGTGCTGGTCCACTCGTAGCCGATCAGCGTGGTGAAGCGCCCCGGCTCGTTGTGGCGCTCCGCGGCGGCGATCACTTCGCGCCAGGCGGCCATGTTCACCTCCGGCAGGTCGAGCAGTTCGTCGAGGCTGCCGTCGTGCGAGGCGTCGTCGGAGATCTGCATCAGCGCCTTGAAAGCATCCGCCGGATCGGGGCTGGCGAAGAGCTTCGCCAGCGGATGCTGCGACAAAGGGCTCGCGGGGTTGAGGAATTCGCGCATCGAGCCGAGGTACTCGGAGTGTTCAGTGACGGCGGCGAAATCGAGCGGGCGCTTCAGCTGCACGGTGAAGCCGGCGGCGTGCGCGATTGCCTCGCCCCTGGCGTAGCGGTAGGCGTCATCGGGCAGCGTGCGCGTGCCGGTGCTGAAGGCATCGGCCGACAGCGCGGTGTGGATGTGCAGATCGCCATAAAGCACCTGCCGTGCCGCGGGAGCGGCTGTGTTCGCCGCAGCGGCAGCGCCGGCCTCGGCGAGCAGCAGGGTTGCACAACTCAACAGCGCCAGCGGCAGTCGTCGCATCGTCACGTCCTCGTCGTGGTTCCAGATGCCGTCATGTTAACCGCGAGTCCGGCGTCCTCGACAGACCCGGTGCCGCCACGGCGTTGGGCGGCCCGTGTGTACGGGGCTATGATGCCGACTCGCCTGCCCGCAACAGAAGGAACCCGCGATGAACGACCCGGCTAACCTGGAGCTCGGCCTGATCGGCCTGGGCACGATGGGCATGAGCCTGCTGCTGAACATGGCCGATCACGGCCACGCGGTCGCGGGCTACCACCGCGACG
>DAORUQ010000036.1:0-16597 GCA_035433265.1 Pseudomonadales bacterium
AAAACAGCCTCCTCGAAATAGGAATCGAATGCCCGGCGTTGACCTGCACTCGGTCGCGCTTTTTCCAGCCAATAGGTGCGGCGATCCGCAATTGTCGCCTGCACGCGGGGGTCCGCATAGACTTTCAAGGCCTCCAGCTCGATGCGGCGCTGATCCGGGGTGTCAATAGGATTGGGCATAGTCGCGTCCCTTTGTTGATTTGGGGTATTTTTCTCGCGGACGGCTCTCTGGAGCAATCGCGAACAGTGCGGCGCCAGCGCCGTTATTCGGCGATTGCGCCGCGTATTCCGTCAGATATCGGTCGCGCGACGATTTCGCGGCGCGACACTGGCCAGGCTGATCTACCCGCCTCGCCTCAGCGAACAATGACAAAATCGAGGAATGAATTGTGCAGGGAGCGTTGCAAATCGAGGACGTCATCGAACTGCCACATGTGCGCATGGAGCGGGTTACGCAGGACGCGAGCGGGCCATTCTTCCGCGCCCACAGAGTGAACGAGCCGTCGCTGATCTATATTCCTCCACCTCATCGCGAGTCCGCGCGTGGCTCATATGGTGAGCCGGGGTCACCCGGGTCGCTCATGTCATTCGGCGCGGCTGTATTCCTGCCGGGCGCTGGCTCCGTGCACATTCAATCGCCGGGATTCCCGAAGCGCACGATGCTTGTGCTGCGCTTCCTCGACGATGAAATGAAGAACCTCGTCAACCAGCTCAACAGCGAAGACCACGGCTTGATGATGAAGTTCGCGGATTTGCGGCACACCAGGATCATCGAGATCATCGATCGTCTGTCGCAGGAAATGAACAAGGACGCGGTGGGTCGTGATCTCATTCTGAAAGGCTTGGGCCTGGTGCTGGTCGGTGAGATGGCGCGCTATCTGGCGAGCGTTTCGAACGATCCGCCGCTGGAGAGGGGAACACTCGCAGATTGGCAGATGCGCCGAATTTCTGAGCGGCTGACCGACGAATCCAAGGCGCCGCCGGGCGTGCCTGAGCTCGCCGCAATCTGCGGTCTGAGCCGTCGCCATTTGATGCGCGCCTTCAAAGCGACGACCGGCATGACGGTGATGGAATGGGTGGAGCACGGCACCTTCGATCGCGCAATGCGCCTTCTCGGCGGTGCTGATTCGATCAAGTCCATCTCGGCCCGACTGGGTTATGCCTGCCCCGGCAGTTTCGCCAGCGCTTTTGCGCGCAAATTCGGCGTGCCGCCGCGGCAATGGCGCCGTCGGAACGGCCGGGGCTCCGGTCAGAGCCCGCCGGCCTCGCGATCGCTGATCCCGAGCAGGTAGAGGATCCCGTCGAGGCCGAGCGTGGAAATCGCGTGGCGCGCCGACTCCTTCACGATCGGCTTGGCGCGGAATGCGATGCCCAGGCCCGCGATGCTGAGCATCGGCAGATCGTTCGCCCCGTCACCCACCGCGATCACCTGCTCGAGCGAGATGGACTCGCGCGCGGCGATCTCGCGCAGCAGCTCGGCCTTGCGCCTGCCATCGACGATGGTGCCCACCACGCGCCCGGTGACGCGCCCGTCCTCGATGTCGAGCTCGTTGGCGAACACGTAGTCGATGCCCAGGCGCTGCTGCAGGCGCCGCCCGAAGAAGCCGAAGCCGCCCGAGATGATCGCGGTGCGAAAACCGATGCGGCGCAGCGTCGCGATCAGCTTCTCGGCGCCCTCGCTGAGGCGCAGCTGCGCGGCCACCTCCTCCAGCACGCTCTCGTCGAGCCCCGCGAGCAGCGCCACGCGCTGGCGGAAGCTCTCGCTGAAGTCGATCTCGCCGCGCATCGCGCGCTCGGTGATCGCCGCGACCTGCTCGCCGACGCCGGCGCGCTTGGCGAGCTCGTCGATCACCTCGGCCTCGATCAGCGTCGAGTCCATGTCGAAGGCGACCAGGCGCCGCGTGCGGCGGAACATGTTGTCTTCCTGGTAGGCGATGTCCACGTCGAGCTCGCTGGCGAGCTCGAGAAAGTCGCGACGCACCGCCGCGGCATCGGCAAGGTCGCCGCGCACCGAGAATTCCACGCAGGCGCGGTCGCTCTCCGCCGCGGCATCGAGCGAGACGCGCCCCGACAGGCGGTTGATCTTGTCGATGTTGAGGCCGTGGCGCGCCACGATCTCGGTGAGCCGCGCGATTTCCTCGCCACGGATGCGCCGCGAGAGCAGCGTCACGATATGGCGCGGCTTGCCCTGGCCCGCCACCCACTCGCGATAGCTCGCGGCGCTGACGGCGGTATAGCGCAGCTGCAGCCCGGCTTCGTGGGCGTGGAACAGCAACTCCTTCAGCGCGGCGGAGGTCTCGCGCTCCTCGGGAATCTCGACCAGCAGGCCGAGCGCGAGGTGGCTGTGGATCACGGCCTGGCCGATATCGAGCACGTTGATGCCGTGCGCCGCGAGGATCCCGGTCAGCATCGAGGTGATGCCGGGGCGGTCCTCGCCGGAGATGTTGATCAGTACGATCCTGTTCATGCGCCTCAGTCCGTCGCGATCTCGACGCGGTCGACCTTCTGGAAGCCGCGCGGCAGCTTGTTGCCCCGCCGCCCGCGCTCGGCGCGGTAGGCATCGAGGTCCGATCCCTTGAGCTTGATGTAGCGCTTGCCGCTGTGCACCACCACGGTGGCGTTGGGCGCCATCACCACGACGCCGAGCAGGTATTCCTCGCGGGTGCGCAGCAGCGTGCCCGAGATGCCGATGATCTTGTTGCCCTTGCCGCGCGCGAGCATCGGCAGCTCCGCCACCGGGAACACCAGCATGCGGCCCTCGTTGCTGACCGCCACCAGCACGTCCTTCGCGACATCGTGCACGCGCACCGGCGCCAGCACCTCGGCGCCCTCGGGCAGCGTGAGCACGGCCTTGCCGGCGCGGTTCTTCGACTGCATGTCCTCGAGCTTCGCCACGAAGCCGTAACCGGCATCGCTAGCGAGCAGGTACAGGTGCGCATCCTCGCCCATCAGCGCGCCGGCGAATGTCGCCCCCGAGGGCGGGTTGATGCGCCCGGTGAGCGGCTCGCCCTGCCCGCGCGCCGATGGCAGCGAATGCGTCGGCAGCGAGTAGGTGCGCCCGGTGGAGTCCAGCAGCACCACCGACTGGTTCGAGCGCCCCTGCACCGCGCACTTGAAGGCGTCGCCCGCCTTGTAGCTCAGCTTCTCGCCGTCGATGTCGAGACCCTTGGCGGCGCGGATCCAGCCCATCTTCGACAGCACCACGGTGACCGGCTCGGAACTGAGCAGTTCGGTTTCGCTGTAGGCGCGCGCTTCCTCGCGGCTCACCAGCGGCGAGCGGCGCGCGTCGCCGTATTCGTCGGCCACCGCCTGCAGTTCCTTCTTGATCAGCGTGGTCAGGCGCGCCTCCGAGCCCAGCGTCTTCTCGATCGTGTCGCGCTCCTCGGCCAGTTCGGCCTGTTCGCCGCGGATCTTCATTTCCTCCAGCTTCGCGAGGTGGCGCAGCTTCAGCTCGAGGATGGCTTCGGCCTGTTCGTCGGAGAGCCCGAAGCGCGCCATCAGCGCGGGCTTGGGTTTGTCCTCGTGGCGGATGATCGCGATCACCTCGTCGATGTTGAGGAAGGCGACCAGCAGGCCGTCGAGGATGTGCAGGCGGCGCAGCACCTGCTCGAGGCGGTACTGCAGGCGCCGGCGCACCGTCGCGCGGCGGAATTCGAGCCATTCGCGCAGCATCGCGGCGAGGTCGCGCACGCCGGGACGCCCGTCGAGGCCGATCACGTTCATGTTCACGCGGTAGCTGCGCTCGAGATCGGTGCTCGCGAACAGGTGTGACATCAGCCCGTCGGCATCCACGCGGTTCGAGCGCAGCACGATCACGAGCCGTGTCGGGTTCTCGTGGTCCGATTCGTCGCGCAGGTCCGCGACCATCGGCAGCTTCTTCGCCTGCATCTGCGCGGCGATCTGCTCCAGCACGCGGGCCCCCGACACCTGGTGCGGCAACGCGGTGATCACGAGATCACCCTGCTCGCGGATCCACACCGCGCGCGCGCGCAGGCTGCCGCGGCCCGTAGTGTAGAGCGCGCGCAACTCGTGCGCGGGCGTGATGATCTCGGCCTCGGTGGGATAATCCGGGCCGCGCACCCACTCGGTGAGCTCGGCGGCCGTGGTCCCGGGGCGGTCGAGCAGCTGCATGCACGCGGCCGTGAGCTCGCGCAGGTTGTGCGGCGGGATGTCGGTGGCCATGCCCACCGCGATGCCGGTGGTGCCGTTGAGCAGGATGTGCGGCGCGCGTGCCGGCAGCACCGCGGGCTCGTCGATGGTACCGTCGAAGTTCGGCATCCAGTCGACCGTGCCCAGCCCCACCTCGGACAGCAGAACGTCGGCAATGGCCGCGAGGCGCGACTCGGTGTAGCGCATCGCGGCGAAGGACTTGGGATCATCGGGCGCGCCCCAGTTGCCCTGGCCGTCGATCAGCGGGTACCGGTAGGAAAAGGACTGCGCCATCAGCACCATGGCCTCGTAGGCCGCGCTGTCGCCGTGCGGGTGGAACTTGCCGATCACGTCGCCCACGGTGCGGGCGGACTTCTTGTACTTGGCGCTCGCGCGCAGCCCGAGTTCGTGCATCGCGTAGATGATGCGCCGCTGCACCGGCTTGAGGCCGTCGCCGATGTGCGGCAGCGCGCGGTCGAGGATCACGTACATCGAATAGTCGAGGTACGCCTTCTCGGTGTAGTCGCGCAGACGAATGCGCTCGATGTCGCCGCTGGGCGGCGCCTGGGTCTCGGTCATGCCTGTCTCCGGCCGTAATGCTAGCCCGGGCTGGGGATCGCGGGGGCCCGCGCCGCGCGCGGGGCGGCATATGCTATTGGGTTTGCGCCGGCGCGTCATCCGCGCCGGCGGCGGCGCGCACCTCGGCGGCGATCTGCCCGCTCAGTTCCAGCAGCACGGCGCTGATGTCGGCCGCCACCGAGTCGGCGCTCGTGCCCGAGCGCGAGCGCGTGAGCCGGCTGCTGCGCTCGCGCGTCTCGCTGGCGCTGGTCAGCGACCAGGTCGCGACCAGATCCACCGTATCGCCGCGTACATCGAGACGCGCGATATTCAGCCTGAGCAGCCACTGGGGCGACCATTCGCGCGGCCACGGCCGCACGCGCACGGCGTCGGTTTCGAGCAGCGCGCCCAGGTTCAGCGCCACGGTGCGCTGCACGCCGTCGGCCAGCGGCTCGGCCCAGCGGTGGTAGTCGCGCAGGCTCAGGCGGTTGGCGCTCTCCATGGTCACCATCTCGGGGCGCTGCAGGTATTCCGCCACCTTCAGCTCGGCGATGCCGATCGAGGGCTGCGCGCGCGCCGCGGCCGGCGGCGCCTCGGCGCTCAGCAGGTAATATTCCGTGCGCGGGGTCGAGCCGCAGGCCGCCAGCACGGCGGCCAGGGCCAGCACCGGCGCGAGGCGCCACGCTCTGGGCATCATTCGTCACTCCTGTCGCTGCGCCCGCGCAGCAGTGATTCCGGCTCGCGCGCCAGCGCGTCGGCCAGCGCCTGCAGCGCGCGGCCGGCGCGACCGAGCTCGGCGGCGGTGCGCGTCAGTTCGTGGAATACCGGCGACTGCTCCGAGAGCGCGTAGCCGGCCTCGTCCGAGGTGACGCGCAGGCTGGCGAGCGTCTGGTCCAGCGCCTGCAGGCTGGCATCCAGCCGCGTGCCGGTGTCCTTGACCTGCACGCGCAGCACGCCCAGCGTGCCGTCGGCGGAGCCGGCGAGCGTATCGAGGCGCGACCCGATCAGCGCGACCTGGCGGTCGGCGTTGGCGACCAGCGAGCGCACGTCGGCGAGCGCGGCGTTGATGTTCGCGGGAATGCGCTGCGTCTCGGGGTTGGCGAGCAGCGAGGAGACCGCGCGCAGCGTCTGGTCCGCGTTCTGGATGATCGATTGCAGGTCGACCTCGCTCATGCGCTCCATGATCGCCTCGAGCCCGGTGGGCGCGGTCGGCAGCTGCGGCTCCTCGGTGTCGAAATCGACATAGCGCGGCGGCGATTCCGGCTTGAACACCAGGTCCACGTAGAGCAGCCCGGTCAGCAGGCTCTGCGTCTTGAGCTGCGCGCGCAAGCCGCGGTCGATCAGCACCTGCAGGTTGCCGCGCGTCGCAAGGTCCTTCGCGATACCGAGGTCCTCGCGGCTGAGCGACATCGTCACCGGGATCACGAACTCGGCCGTGCGCTGGTCGAAGCTCACGTGGATGTCGGTCACCTCGCCGATCTTCACGCCGCGCAACGTCACCGGCGCGCCCACGTCGAGGCCCTTGACCGAGCCGGTGAAGATCGCCGTGGCACCGAACCTGCCGGAGCTCCCGCTGAACAGCTTGGCGCCGAAAAACAGCGTGGCGCCGAGCAGCAGCGCGATCGCGCCGACCACGAAGGCGCCGATCGCGGTGGGATTGGGCTTGCCGCTCACGCGCTTTCGCCCGCGCTGCGCGACAGGAACCGGCGCACCAGCTCGTGGTCGCTGCCGGTGAGCAGGCGTTGCGGGTCGCCGTAATCGAGCATGGTGCGGGTCTCCGCGTCGAGAAAGACCGAATTGTTACCGATCGCGAAAATGCTCGCCAGTTCGTGCGTCACCATCACCACCGTGGCCCCCAGCGCATCGCGCATGTGCAGGATCAGCTCGTCGAGCAGCCGCGAGCTGATCGGGTCGAGGCCCGCCGAAGGCTCGTCGAAGAACAGGATCTCGGGGTCGAGCGCGATCGCGCGCGCCAGGCCGGCGCGCTTCTGCATGCCGCCGCTGATTTCGGAGGGGTAGTACTCCTCGAAGCCCGCCAGCCCCACCAGCGCCAGCTTGTACGAAACCAGCTCGCCGATGGTGGCGGCATCGAGCGGCGTGTACTGCTGCAGCGGCAAGGCGACGTTCTCGGCGAGCGTCATTGCGCTGAACAGGCCGCCGCCCTGGTAGGTGATGCCCCAGCGCCGGCGCATGCGGTCGCGCTCCCCGTCGTCGGCGCGCTGGAAGCTCGCGCCGCCGTAGAGGATCTCCCCGGCGGCGGGCTCGTAGAGGCCGATCATGTGCTTGAGCAGCGTCGACTTGCCGCAGCCGCTGCCACCCATGATCACGAAGATGTCGCCGCGGTTCACCGTGAAGTCGAGATCCTTCTGGATCACGCGCGAGCCGTAGGCCATGGTGAGCCCGCGGACCTCGATATGCGGCTGCGCGGCGTCCACGCTCAGATCCCCAGCCGCTGGTAGACGATGTTGAACGCCGCGTCCGCGACGATCAACGCCACGATGGCGGTGACAACCGCCCTGGTCGTTGCCTTGCCCACGGCCTCGGAACTGCGCCCGCACTGTATGCCCGCGCGACAGCCGGCGAGCGCGATCAGCAGCCCGAAGACCACGCTCTTCGCGAGTCCCGTCGATATGTGCGTCAGGTTCACGGCGAGCCGCGTCTCGTGCAGGTACTGCGTCCACGACACGTCCATCCCTGTCGCCACCAGCGCGCCACCGCACATGCCGAGCACGCCGCTGTAGAGCGTGAGCAGCGGCATGACCAGCACCAGTGCCAGCAGGCGCGGCAGCACCAGGAATTCCATCGGCGACATGCCGAGCGTGCGGATCGCGTCGATCTCCTCGCGCGTCTGCATGGTGCCGAGTTGCGCGGCATAAGCCGCGCCCGTGCGCCCGGCCATGATCACGCCGGTCATCAGGGCGGCCATCTCGCGCACCATGCCGATGCCGACCAGGTCGGCGACGTAGATCTGCGCGCCGAACTGGCGCAGCTGCACCGAGCCGAGATAGGCGAGGATCATGCCCACCAGCACGCTGATCAGCGTGACGATGCCGATCGCGGCCGGCCCCGCCTGCTGCACGAACCAGAGGAAATCGCGCGCTCGCGTATTGGCGCGCCCGAGACAGAGCTTGCCGAGCGCGATCAGCAGCTCCCCGAGAAAGGCGAGCGCCCCGAGCAGCTCGCCCCAGGCCCGCAGCAGCGGCTCGCCGGCAAGCAGGCGCCGCCACCACGGGGCGCGCGCCGGCCGTGCGTGCTGCTCGGGCCGCACCGCGCGCGCCAGCGCCATCAGCCGCAGCGCGCCCTCGGGCAGGTTCGCGGAATCGAACCGCATGCCGGCGCGCGTGCATTCCTCCTCGATGCCGAGCAGCAGCATCACCAGCAGCGAATCCCAGCTGCCGAGCGCGTTGCAGTCGAAACCGAGCTCGCGCGCCGGCTGTGCGCGCAACTGCGGCAGCACGTCGGCGGCGCGCGGCGCGCCGCGCGCCACCGTCCAGTCGCCGGACAGCACCAGCGTGGTTCCCCCGGCGCGCGCCTCGATCGCGCAGCGCGCCGGGTTCGGATCCGCCGCTGGTGCCGCGCTCAAATCCGCTGCGCCAGGTTGCCGCTGCGCTCGAGCCAGTCGCGGCGGTCGGTGGCGCGCTTCTTCGCCAGCAGCATGTCGAGCAGCTGGTCGGCCTGGTCTTCCTCGCTGAGCGTGAGCTCCACCAGGCGGCGCGTGTCCGGGGTCATCACGGTCTCGCGCAGCTGCAACGGGTTCATCTCGCCGAGCCCCTTGAAGCGCTGCACGTTCACCTTGCCCTTCTTCTTCTCGGCCTCGATCAGGTTCAGCACGCCTTCCTTCTCGGATTCGTCGAGCGCGTAGTAGACGTCCTTGCCGATGTCGATGCGATAGAGCGGCGGCATCGCCACGAACACGCGCCGCGCCTGGACCAGCGGGCGGAAATGACGCACGAACAGCGCGCACAGCAGCGTCGCGATGTGCAGCCCGTCGCTGTCGGCATCGGCCAGGATGCAGACCTTGCCGTAGCGCAGCCCGCCGAGATCGGCCGAGCCCGGATCGACGCCGAGCGCGACGGCGATGTTGTGGATCTCCTCCGAGGCGAGGATCTCGCTGCTCTCCAGCTCCCAGGAGTTCAGGATCTTGCCCTTGAGCGGCATGATCGCCTGGAACACGCGGTCGCGCGCCTGCTTGGCCGAACCGCCCGCGGAATCACCCTCGACGAGGAACAGCTCGGTGCGGTCGAGATCCTGCGCCGTGCAGTCGGCGAGCTTGCCCGGCAGCGCCGGTCCCGAGGTGATCTTCTTGCGCTCGACCTGGCGGCTCTTGCGCAGCCGCGCCGCGGCGGCCGAGACCGCCATATCGGCCAGCTTGTCGCCTTCCTCGGTGTGTTGCCCCAGCCACAGCGAGAACGCGTCGCGCGCCACGCCGGCAATGAACGCGGCGGCCTCGCGCGAGGACAGGCGCTCCTTGGTCTGGCCGCTGAACTGCGGCTCGCGCAGCTTGGCCGACAGCACGTAGGCGCAGCGGTCCCACAGGTCCTCGGGGCTGAGCTTGATGCCGCGCGGCAGCAGGCTCCTGAACTCGCAGTACTCGCGCAGGGCTTCGAGCAGACCCGTGCGCAACCCGTTGACGTGCGTGCCGCCCTGCGCCGTCGGGATCAGGTTCACGTAGCTCTCGGTGATCAGTTCGCCGCCCTCGGGCAGCCACTGCACCGCCCAGTCCACGGCCTCGGTCTTGCCGCTGAAGCTGCCGACGAAGGGCTCTGCCGGCAGCGTCGGGTACTCGGCGGTGGCGCCGCGGATGTAGTCCGGCAGGCCGTTTTCGTAGTACCACGCCTCGCGCTGGCCCGTCGCCTCGTCGGTGAAGGTGATGTTGAGGCCCGGACACAGCACGGCCTTGGCGCGCAGCAGGTGCGTGAGGCGCGAGACCGAGAACTTCACGGTGTCGAAATAGCGCGGATCGGGCCTGAAGCGCACCGTGGTGCCGGTGCTGCGCCTGGCCACCGAGTCGATGATCTCGAGCTCGGAGGCCTTGTTGCCGTTCTCGAAGCGCATGCGATAGACGTTGCCGTCGCGCCTGACCGTGACCTCGAGCTCCAGCGACAGCGCGTTGACCACCGACACGCCCACACCGTGCAGGCCGCCGGAAAACTGGTAGCTGCCCTCGGAGAACTTGCCGCCCGCGTGCAGCGTGCAGAGGATCACCTCGACGCCGGGCTTGCCCTGCTCGGGGTGGATGTCGACCGGCATGCCACGGCCGTCGTCGGCCACCGACAGCGAGCCGTCGGCGTGCAGCACCACGTCGATGGCGCGCGCGAAGCCGGCCAGGGCCTCGTCGACGCCGTTGTCGATCACTTCCTGCGCGAGGTGGTTGGGGCGCGTGGTGTCGGTGTACATCCCCGGGCGCTTGCGCACCGGGTCGAGCCCCGTCAGTACTTCGATGGCCTCGGCATTGTATTGGGCGCTGACTGCCATGCTTCTCCCTGTGGTGGAACGGCGAGCGCGGCGGATGATACAGGAGCGGCGCTTCTCAGAGGTACCCGGCCGAGTGGCGGTCATAACCGAGCTCGACGCCGCTCACGCGCTCGACGCGCGTCTCCAGGCGCCCGTCGGGGTGCAGTTCCAGCCAGCGCAGGCCGGGCGCCTGCTCGTCGAGGCGAAAGCCCTCGCTGCACGGGGCGAACTGGATGCAGCTCGAGGGCGAGCCGAGCAGGCGCAGCCCCGCGCGCTCGGCCGAGAACTCCTGGTGCACGTGCCCCCAGAGCAGCGCGCGTGCCTGGGGGTGGCGGGCCAGCACCGCGAACAGGGCGTCGGCATCGGCGACCATCTGCTCGTCGAGCCACGCGCAGCCGATCGCCACCGGCTGGTGATGCAGGCAGACCAGCGCGTGGCGCGCGGGCTCGGCGCCGAGCAGGCGGTCCAGCAGCGCCAGTTCCGCCGCGCCGAGACTGCCGCCGACCTGGCCGGCGACGGTGGAGTCGAGCATCACGATCTGCCAGCTGCCGGCGCAGATGGAGCGGATCATCGGGCGGCCGCGGCCGATCACGCCGTGCATCAGGGGGCCCGCGTCGTGGTTGCCCGGCAGCCAGAACCACGGCAGGCCGAGGGCGTCGAAGCTCTCGCGCACGCGCACGTAGGCGGCCTCGGCACCGTGGTTGGCGAGATCGCCGGTGGCGAGCAGCAGGTCGGGGCGCAAGGGTCCGTCACGCACCAGGTCGAGCACGTGCGCGAGGCTCGCATCGGTGTCCATGCCGAGCAGGGTGCCGCCACGGCGCTCCTCGAGATGGGTGTCGGTGACCTGCACCACGCGGACACAGGATCCGGCAAGGGCGAGGTCGACGCGCGTGTCCGTCATCGGCCGCCGCCTTCAGCCGTCGGCTGCCAGGGCCGCGGAGTGCAGCGCGTGCCCCTCGGCAAGGCAGTGCGCCAGCCATTCGCCGAGCAGGCGGTTGATCTGCCACTTTTCGTCGCGCGCCAGCCCGTCGCGGTTGGGGTAGTCGTAGCGCGCCAGCAGCCGGCGCACGCGCGCGCAACCGACGACTTCCGCCATGCGCGCGTCGAGATAGGCCCGCACCGTGAATTCCGCGCCGCGCGCGCCCCAGACGGGCTGCTGCTGGCGCAGCACCACTTCCGCGGTATAGGGACAGCGCTGCACGACATGCAGGTGCAGCACGTCCATGCCGCCGCGGGGCAGGCGCGTGCCGATGTGTCGCGCCTGTCCCGCGACGAAACCCGGCAGCAGTTTTTCGAGGCGCAGGAAGTTCACCTCGCATTCGGCGTGGTGGATCTGCAGCGGCGAACAGGGTGCCACGGCGGCGTCGCGGCCCTGCGCCGCCTGGCCGGCATGTCGGGGGAAGCTCATGGAGCGAAAGTATATAGGCAATTGCCGCAGGCCCATGACGGGGCGGCGAAATTTGACGGCACAAATCCCGCGGGTCCTGCGCCGTGCATTGATCGGGCTTATTAAGGATGGACGCCCTCTGCTAGACTCGCCTCGCTGCCGCCGAGCTCCCAATCGATCCATGAGGCATCCGATGCTGCATTCCCGCCTGCGCGCGCTGATCACCACGAGCCTGCTGCTGCTGCCCGCGGCGCTGCGTGCCGACACGCTGCTCGACATCTACGAACTGGCGGTGCAGAACGACCCGGTCATCAGGGCGGCCGAGGCCACCTATCGCGCCGGCCGCGAGTACGAGGTCCAGGGCCGCTCGCAGTTGCTGCCGCAGGTGGGGGCGCAGGCCGAGTACGGCGAGGACGACATGACGCAGAAGAGCACGCGCACCATCGCTATCGGTGACCAGACCTTCACCAGCAGCAGCAATTACGACGTCGAGGAGGACCAGGAAAACTATTACCTCACGCTGTCGCAGAAGCTGTTCGACGTGCCGGCCTGGTTCAGCTTCAAGCAGGGCAAGGAACTCAGCAAGCAGGCCGAGGCGCAATTCGCCGCCGACCAGCAGGCACTGATCGTGCGCACCGTGGAGGCCTACGTGCTGGTGCTGCGCGCCATCGACAACCTGAAGTCGAGCCGCGCCGCCGAGGCTGCCTTCCAGCGCCAGCTGGAGCAGACGCAGCAGCGCTTCGACGTCGGGCTGATCGCGATCACCGACGTGCACGAAGCGCGCGCGGCCTTCGACCTCGCGGTGGTCGAGCGCCTCACCGACGAGGGCAACCTGGGCGTCGCCTACGAGGCGCTGTCGGTGCTGACCGGCCAGGACCACGCGAACCTGTGGCTGCTGAGCGAGGAGTTTCCGGTCGTCGACCCGCAGCCCGCCGCCGCCGAGAGCTGGGTGGAGCTCGCGATGGAAGGCAACCTCGGCCTGAAGGTGGCCAGTTACGCGGCCGAGGCCGCGATGCAGTCCTCGCAGGCCAGCCGTGCGCAGCACCTGCCCAAGCTCAGCGGCCAGCTCACCCTGATGGACACGTCCACCGACGGCGACAACGTGGACAACAACCTCCGTGACCCGGCAGGCAACCGCCTCAACCCCAGGTACCCCACCTCGGTCGACGTGGAAGGCAACAGCGTCATGCTGACACTGAGCATGCCGCTCTACGCCGGCGGTGGCGTGAGCTCGCAGCGCCGCCAGTCCTACGAGAACTACATCGCGGCGCGCGAAACGCACACCAGCATCATGCGCGACACGATCCAGTTCACGCGCTCGCTGCATCTCTTCGTCACCACCGACGTGCAGCGCGTGAAGGCGCGCAGGCAGGCGATCGTCTCGGCGCAGAGCGCGCTGGATGCCACCACGGCGGGCTACGAGGTCGGCACGCGCAACGTGGTCGACGTGCTCAATGCGCAGCAGGTGCTCTTCACGGCGATCCGCGATTACGCGAACACCCGCTACGACTACGTCTCGCGGCTGCTTCGCCTGCGCCAGCAGGCCGGCCTGCTGAGCCCCGAGGACGTGGTCGCGCTGAACAAGTGGCTGGTCGAACCGACGCCCGCCACGGCGACCGCGCCGCGGATCTGATCGCGCGCGCTATCGCGCGGGGGATTGGAAAAGTTTCCCGATCTTCGCTCGCAGTATCTGCGGCGTGAACGGCTTGACGACATAGCCGTTCACGCCGGCCCGTACCGCCTCGATGATCTGCTCGCGCGTCGCTTCGGTGCTCACCATGAGGATCGGGATGGCATTCAGCCGCGGGTCGGCGCGCACCGCCCTGACCAGGTCGAGGCCATCCATCTGCGGCATGTGCCAGTCGGTCAGCAGCAAGCCGAAATCGTCCTGGCGCAGCAGGGCGAGTGCCGTGGCACCGTCATCCGCGAGCGTGACGTCGCGAAAGCCCATGTCGCGCAGCAGTTGCCCGACGATGCGCCGCATGCTCTCGAAGTCATCGACCACGAGAACCCTGGTGTCGAAGGGAATACTCATGGCGCCAGCATACGCGATCGGTTCGCCCGCCCGCAGCGCGGATTTGCCAGCCGTGCGCCGCCGGCGTTATGGTGCGCGCCGGTCAGCAGCAAGGCAAACGGAACACCGCATGGGCATCAAACTCCCGCTCGACATCGACAGCGTCAAGGGCTTCCTGAGCCCGGTCGAAGGCGCGGCACTCTACCGCGCCGCACTCGAGTGCGCGCCGCTCGGCCCCTGTCTCGAGATCGGCAGCTACTGCGGCAAGTCCACGGTGTACCTGGGCACCGCCTGCCAGCGCTCGGGCGGCGTGCTGTTCGCGGTGGACCACCACCGCGGCTCCGAGGAGCACCAGCTCGGGGAGGAATATCACGACCCGGCGCTCTACGATGGCGCGGCGGGGCTCATGGACAGTTTCCGGGAGTTCCGCGCCACGATGCGCCGCGCGGGCCTGGATGACACCGTGGTGCCCGTGGTCGCACCGACGCGCGTCGCGGCGCGCGCCTGGCGCACGCCGTTGTCGCTGGTGTTCATCGACGGCGGGCACAGCCTGGAGGCGGCGATGGCCGATTACCGCGGCTGGAGCGGCCACCTGGTTCCCGGCGGCCTGCTCGCGATCCACGACATCTTCCCGGATCCCGCCGACGGCGGCCAGGCGCCGTACACGATCTACCGGCTGGCCCTGGCCTCAGGGCTGTACGAAGAACTGCCGCGCGTTGAGACGCTTGGCCTCCTGCGGCGAATCGCTTAACCGCACCTCGGTCAGCAGGCGGCTCGCGCCGGTGTGCCCGGTCAGCGCATCGGCCGCGAGCAGGATCGCACCGGCGGTCCAGGTCGGTTTCTCCTCGGGCCACATGATGTTCTCGACCCATTGATAGCCGGTCCAGTAGGCGCCGTCGTGGTCGCGCCACTGGTGCAGCCAGCTGAACAGCCGGGCCGCGCGCGCATGGTCGCCGGCACCGAGCAGCGCCATCGTGAGCTCGCACGATTCCGCCACGGTCACCCACGGCTCGTCCGACACGCAGCGACAGCCCATGCCTTCCTTCACGAAGGTATCCCAGCGCGCGGCGAGCCGCGCCTTCGCCTGCCCGCGCCCGAGCACGCCGCCGAGCACCGGGTAGAACCAGTCCATCGAGAAGCGCGCCTTGCTCTCCCAGGTCCGGTCGAAGCGCTCGGGGCGGTGGCGCAGCGCCTCACCGAGGCGCCAGCGCGCCTCGACCCAGCGCGGGCAGGGCCGGTACAGCGCGTGCGCGATGTTGATCGCGCACTCCAGGCTCTTGTGGATCGAGCTGCAGCCGGTGACCAGCGCGTCGTCCATGGTGTTGCCTTCGGCATCGACGGCCCAGCACACCTCGCCGTGCACGGTCTGCTGCGAGAGCACGAACTCGATCGCGCGCTCCACCACGGGCCAGAGCTCATCGAGCAGCTCGCGGTCGCCGCTCACGAGGTAGTGGTGCCACAGGCCCGTGGCGATGTAGGCCACGAAATTGGTCTCGCGCCGCCCGCGCTCCAGCACCTCGCCGTCCTTGTAACTGGCCCACCACGAGCCGTCGGGCAGCTGGGTGCGGGCGAGCCAGCGATAGGCGCGCGCCGCGGCGTCGAATTCTCCGGCAATGCCGAGGCCCATCGCGGCCTCGACGTGATCCCAGGGGTCGGCGTGGCCGCCCGGGAACCAGGGAATGCAGCCATCTGCCTGCTGGGTCGCGAGGATGAAATCCACGCTGGGACGCAGGAACTCGGCCGGGTACAGCCCCTTGCTGAGATAGAGTTCGCTCATGGGACAGGAGCCTTCTGGAAGTACATCACCACACTCTTGCCCAGCACCGGGTTCAGCAACGCCTCGGCCCAGCGCGTGAGGCGCGGACGCTCCATCAGGTCCCACACCAGCAGCCGGTGGTAGAGCGCCACCAGCCGCGATTCGTGCTGGCGCTCCCACAGCAGGCACTTGAGCCACCAGAACGGGGCGTGCAGGGCATGGGCCCAATGCCGGCGGTAGCGCCGGAATCCCAGCGCCTCGATGTCGCGGTTCAGCCGCGCGGCACGGAAGATGCGGATATGACCGCCCTCGTTGGCGTGGTAGGCATCGCTCAGCGCCCAGCAGAGGCGCTCGGGCCAGTAACGCGGCACGCTGGCGACCAGGGCGCCACCGGGTTTAAGCACACGGCGGATCTCGGCCAGCACCTCGCGGTAGGGGCCTATGTGCTCCAGCACCTCGGAGCAGATCACCACGTCGAAGCAGTGGTCCGCGAACGGCAACTGCAGCGCGTTGCCCACTCCGAAACCCAGGCTGCAATGCGCGGTGCCGGGCCGCTCCGGGGCAAACGGGCGCGCCCTGGCGGCGGCCGTCGCCACGTCCTGCACGCTGAGGTCGATGCCCACGCAGTGCACCTCGGCCCTGAGCCACGCCGCGATGGCGTGGCGGCCCTCGCCGCAGCCCAGATCCAGCACGCGGTCGCCGCGGCGGATCGGCACGTAGTCAAGATTGACGGTTTCCATCGCCGGCCAGGACCTGCTCGTAGTAATGCGTCATCTGCCGCGCCGCCCGGCGCCAGCAGAAGAGTGTCGACATTCGTGCCCGTGCACGCTGCCCCAGTTCGGTGCGTCGCGCCGGGTCGGCGAGCAGCGCAGCGATCGCCCCGGCGAGCGCCGTCTCGTCGCCGGCCGGCACCAGCACGCCGGCATCGCCCACCACCTCGGGCAGCGCGCCGCCGTCGGAGGAGACGACCGCGGCGCCGCAGGCCATCGCCTCCGATGCCGGCAGGCCGAAGCCCTCGTACAGCGAAGGCACCACGACCAGCGTGGACTCGCGGTACAGGCGCACCAGCTCGGCGGTGCTGATGCCGCTCACGAAATCGATGTGGGCGCCGAGATCGAGCCGCGCGATGAGCTTCTCGGTATCGCCGCCCGGGCGCGGCTTGCCCACGACCAGCAGCCGCAGACCCGGGTGCGCGGGCAGCAGCGCGGCGAAGGCGTTCAGCAGAACCGCCAGGCCCTTGAGCGGCTGGTCGGCCGAGGCGGTCGCCATCAGCTGCAGCG
>DAORUQ010000036.1:16697-19068 GCA_035433265.1 Pseudomonadales bacterium
ACCGCCAGGCCCTTGAGCGGCTGGTCGGCCGAGGCGGTCGCCATCAGCTGCAGCGGCTTGCGCGCGACGCCGGCATCGGGCGCGAACACCTCGGTGTCGACACCGTTGTGAACCAGCGTCAGGCGCTCGGCGGGCAGGCCGAAATCGCGCGCGATGTCGCCGCGCGAGCACTCCGATACCGTCACCACGTGGCGCAGCCCGCGCGCCACGCGCTTCTGCATGCCGAGGAAGGTGTGCCAGCGGCGCGTCAGCAGGCGCGGCCACCACCAGCGGCAGGCGGCCAGCGCGAGGCGCAGGTCGCTGGTGATCGGGTGGTGGATCGTGGTCACCAGCGGCACACCCGCGCGCTGCAGCGCGAGCATGCCGTAGCTCAGGCTCTGGTTGTCGTGCACGATGTCATAGTCGTCGCGGTGCTCGCGCAGGTAGCGCAACGCGCGCCGCCCGAAGGCCTGCGGCTCGGCGAAGCCGCCGGTCAGCTTGCTCAGCCACTCGATGACGTTGCTGAGCGAGCGCAGGTGGCGCGGTCGCAGTGACAGCAAGCCGGTCTCGTAGAGGTTCATGCTCGGCATCTCGATCAGGCGCACGCGCGGATCGAGATGCGGATAGGGTGGCCCGGAGATCACATCGACCCGGTGACCGAGCTCCAGCAAGGCCTTGCTGAGGTAACGCAGGTACACGCCCTGGCCGCCCCCGTAGGGGTGGCTGCGGTAACCCAGCAGGCAGATGCGCAGGGGCCGGACCGGCTCCAGGTCCTGCAGGCTCAGTGCTTCCGGGTAACGGTCGAGGGGCAACCGTGCCGGGTTCAGGGCTTCCATCAAGAACCTCTCGCGGACACCGGGTCGAGCACATACTGGCGCCTGTCGGCGCGCAAAGGCGCGGATTCTACTGAGCGTCCCCCCGAAAATCCATGCCGCGGGACTTTGCTGGAGGAATCGTAATCGTCCTGCCTCTATACTCCCTGCCTGCTCCGCACAGGAAGGATCCGGGTTCATGCAACAGACGAATTACCGCGGCATCGTGCTGGCGGGCGGCAGCGGCACGCGGCTGCACCCGCTCACCAGCTCGGTCAGCAAGCAGCTGATGCCGGTCTACGACAAGCCGATGATCTACTACCCGCTGGCGACGCTGATGCTCGCCGGCATCCGCGAGATCCTGATCATCACCACGCCGCGCGACCAGGACGCGTTCCGCGAGCTGCTGGGCGACGGTTCGCAGTGGGGCCTGGAGCTGGTCTACGCGGTGCAGCCCGAGCCGGGCGGCCTGGCGCAGGCTTTCCTGATCGGCGAGCAATTCGTGGGCGACCGGCCGGTCTGCCTCGTGCTCGGCGACAACATCTTCTACGGCGGCGGGCTCAGCAAGAAACTGCAGTCGGCCGCGCTCGAGACCGACGGCGCCACGGTGTTCGCCTATTACGTGCAGGATCCCGAGCGCTACGGCGTGGTCAGCTTCGACGCGCAGAACCGCGCCGTCGACATCGAGGAAAAGCCCCGACACCCGAAGTCGCACTACGCCGTGACGGGGCTGTATTTCTACGACAACGAGGTGGTGTCCATCGCGAAGTCGATCCAGCCCTCGGCGCGCGGGGAGCTCGAGATCACCGACGTCAACCGCATCTACCTGCAGCGCGGCCGGCTGCGCGTCGAGACCCTCACCCGCGGCGCGGCCTGGCTCGATACCGGCACGCACAATTCGCTGCTGGATGCCTCGAACTTCATCCGCGTGGTCGAGGAGCGCCAGGGCCTGAAGATCTGCTGCCCCGAGGAGATTGCCTACCGCATGGGATTCATCACGCGCGAGCAGCTGCTGGCGCTGGCGCGCCCGCTGAAGAAAAGCGGCTACGGCCTCTACCTGGAGCGCATCGCCAGCGAGGGGAGCCCGGTCTGATGCAGATCATCGCCACTCCCATTCCCGACGTGCTGGTGCTTGAGCCGCGCGTGTTCGGCGACGAGCGCGGCTTCTTTTTCGAGAGCTGGAACCAGCGCGAGTTCGCCCGCCTCGGCCTGCCGGCGCAGTTCGTGCAGGACAACCACAGCAAGTCCGCCCGCGGCATCCTGCGCGGCCTGCACTACCAGACGCAGCAGGTGCAGGGGAAACTCGTGCGCGTGGTCGCCGGCGAGGTCTTCGACGTCGCGGTCGACATGCGCCGCGGCTCGCCGACGCTCGGTCGCTGGGCCGGTGCGCTGCTCTCGGCGGAGAACCGCCGCATGATGTGGATCCCGCCGGGCTTCGCGCACGGCTTCTACGTCACCGCGGACTCGGCCGAGTTCATCTACAAGTGCACGGACTTCTACGCCCCCGAGCACGAGGTGTCGCTGCGCTGGGACGACCCGGCGATCGGCATCGACTGGCCGCTCATCGACGGCAAGCCGCC
>DAORUQ010000037.1:0-19052 GCA_035433265.1 Pseudomonadales bacterium
GACGTTCTTCTCGTCGATCTCGATGTCGAAGACGTCGATGTTGGCGAACTTCTTGAACAGGACCGCCTTGCCCTCCATCACCGGCTTGCCGGCCAGCGGGCCGATGTCGCCGAGGCCGAGCACCGCGGTGCCGTTGGTCACGACGGCGACGAGGTTGCCGCGCGCCGTGACGTTCGCGGCCTGGTTGGGGTCCTGCTCGATCAGCTCGCAGGCGTAGGCCACGCCGGGCGAGTAGGCGCGCGCGAGGTCGTGCTTGTTCGCCATCGGCTTGGTCGGCTGGATCGCCAGCTTTCCCGGGGGGTAATCGGTGTGATAGCGAATCGAACTTTCGCGGAAAGAGTCTTCCATCGGGCGATGCTCCGGCACGGTGAGCCGGGCACTCGGTGGCGCCCGGCCGGGGGAAAGGAGGCGGGATTATAGAGAGCGTGGCCCGTGAAGGCCACGCCAGGGCTATTTCCTGGCCCAGCTGCCGTCTTCGGCCTGGATGAACTGGCCGGGCGGGGTCTTCTGCAGCGCCTTCTCGGCGGCGAGCAACTCGACGGCCCGCAGCTCGATGCCATTCCTCGCGGCAATCTCCCGGTAGCTGGCGCGTCGCGCCTGGTTGATCTCGGTGAGCAGTTGCCTCGCCTCGGGCGGCGCCGAGGCAGCGACGAGACCGAGGTAGCCGTCGCGTTGCTCGCCGACCCAGCCGGCGCTCTTCGCTTCCTGCACGTCGAGCGCGAGGGCGGCGCTGGCGGCGGTGATCGCGGCGGCGGTGAGCAGAACTTTGAGCATCTTGCGCATGGTCGTCTCCAGACATCGCCGGGCGCGTGTTCGCGCCCGGGGCAGCTTCCTCAGAACAGGCCGTTGTCGTCCTCGAACAGCGATTCGAGCTCGCGGTCCACCTTGACGCGGATCTCGTGCTCGATCTTGACGTTCAGGTTGATCGTGATCGGTTTTTCGGGGGCCTCGACCTTCACCGTTGGCGTACAGGCGGCTGCGGCCAGGAGTGCCAGGAGCACAAGCAACGTGTGGCGAAAATGCATCGCGTTCTCCATGTGGCGTATCGCGTCTGTCCCTTGCGCCGCAGGTCGGCATTCATGCCGACGGGTACCTGCGTTGATCCGGCGGGTTCGGCTTCGCCGAACCCTTGTCGGGCTGAAGCCCGACCTACGACCCCGCCCTACATCCTCTTTTCGAGCCACTCGCTGATGCGGTCCCCGGTGGTCAGGCTGCGCAACAGGGTGCGCAAGTTGGTCTCCAGAGTCAAATTCAGGTGCACCGGCCTCTTGGCGTCCAGGTCCGGGTTGCGCCCGCGTATCCGGGCCGCCAGCGCGAGCTGGCCGTCCGTGGCGTAATCGAGCGTCGCCTCCAGGGTGTCGAACTCCAGGTTCGACAGCGCCTTGCGGCTGAGCGCGATCTGCGCCGATTCCTCCGCGGGTGGCGTGGCCGGGCGGTATCGGATCACGCCCGGTGCCGTGCTGTGCACTTCGCCCTGGCGCACCGTGAACGTGCCTCCCTCGATGTGTACCGGCAGCGTGCCGTCCAGCGCGCCGGTGAGGGTCAGGTCGGGGTCGTCCAGCAGTTTTCCGACCCGGGTGAGGTCGATCGCGTGCAGGCTCACGCTGGTGTCGATGGGGGCCGGGCCGAGCGGCCCGATGGACGCGGCGCCAAAGCTGCCGCCGAAGAGTTCGCCGCTCACGTCGTGCAGCGACCAGCCGGGCGCGCCATGGCGCAGTGTCGCGCGCAGGCGGTTCAGCGTGATGCCGGCGTTGACGCTGTCGATGGTGCAGGGCAGGTCGGGGAACGCGCCGATGACGCCGTTCTCGAGGGTGAGCGAGATCGGCCCGCAGTCGAGGCCGGCGACGCCCATGCCCGCGGCGATGCCGGCGAGCCGCCGCGCGCTGGCATCGATCGCGATGCGCATGCGCTCGGGCGCTCCGCGCACCATGGCGGTGGCCCGCAACTCGCCGCCCAGCAGATCGCCGGGCACCAAGGTCTGCTTCGCGCCGAGCAGCGTGCGCAGCAGCCCCTTGCCCCAGTCCCAGCCGGAGGAATCCAGCGTCAGCGTGGCGCGGTAAGTGGCGTCGGCAAAGGCGTAGTCGCCCTGCCAGGCGAGCAGCTTGCCCGGCCTGGCGCGCGATAGCGCGCCCTCGAGGCGCAGCTTTTCGGGGTTCGCGTCGAAGCGGGTATCGAGGTCGAGCGCCTTCAGCACATGGGCGCCCTGGCGCAGTTCGAGCTTGCCCTCGAGCTTCGCGCCCCGGTTCTCGCCATGGGCGCTCAGTCCGGTCAGGCGTCCGTGCAGCGTGGCATGCGCGTCGCTGCCGGCGTGGGCGATCGTCGCGGCCATTTCCGCATTGGGCAGGGCGAGCGCGGTGGGGGACGCCTGCCACAGCGTGCCCTTGTGCAGCGTCAGCTGCAGATCCTCCAGCGTCCACGGCGCCTGCCTCAGTCCGCGCAGCTTCACCGTGCCGCCGGCGGTGTCGAGCCGCTCGGGCGCGAGCGCCGCGTCGAGCGCGAGGGCGAGCGGTGCTGCCAGCGCGAGCGTCGCGCCGGCAAGCGCGGCCTCGCATGCCGTGACGTCCAGCGTGGATTGCCGCGACTGCTGCATCTGCAACGCGCCGGTGCACTGCACGCTCGCCTCGCCGCGCGGCGTATCGGCCTTGCCGCCGAGTTGCAGCCTGGCTGAGGCGAGCGGGCCGCTGCCCTCGAACAGGTCGCTGCTGCCCTGCGCGGACAGCGTCAACCCGCTGAGCTGGAGCCCGGAGGCCTGCAGCGCCGGCAACCGTGCCTCGAGTTGCCAGTCGGCACCGTCAGGCGTGGCCTGCAGCAGCAGGCTGCCATTCGGACCGTCGCTGGTCTCGCCGTGCCAGTCGATCACCCAGGCCCGGGGAAGGTCGGCGTGCGGTCGCCACTGCAGTGCGAGCGCGGGAACGCCGGGGACGCGCAGCGTGGCGCCGCCGCTCGCGCCGCCGTCGCTGGCGTCGATACGTCCGTCGAGCAGCCGGGCGCCCTCGCTGTCGTCGATGCGCAACTGCTCGCTGGCCGCGCTCATGCGGGCCACCAGCGGCCACCAGTCGGTGAGCCAGAAGCGCGGCAGGAGCGTCGTGCTGTCCGTCGCCGCGAGTCGCACGCCGAGGGCGCGCATGCTCACCCGCTGCGCTTCGATGCCGAGCGGCCAGATGCCGGTGATGCGCCAGAACCAGCGCGCATCCTCGATGCGCAGCGCCGTGCCGTTCGCCTCCAGCGTGAGCAGTTCTACCCGCCCGCCCAAGGCGGATACCCGCAGGCCGTGCAGCTCGCCGAGCGCGATGCCCGGGGGCAGGCGCGCATTGAGTGCGGCGATGACGCTTTCGGGGTGCTGGCGCAGCCACAGCGTCAGCGCCAGCGCGCCCAGCAGCAGCGCGGCGGCAGCGACGAGCAGGGCGGAACGAAGCCGGCGCCGGTTCATGCGCAAGTCGTGGCGCGTTCGAGCGCTCGTTGCGCCG
This sequence comes from Pseudomonadales bacterium, assembly GCA_035433265.1. GTDB lineage: Bacteria > Pseudomonadota > Gammaproteobacteria > Pseudomonadales > UBA5518 > UBA5518. The sequence continues at coordinate 3,468 of DAORUQ010000037.1, forward strand.
TGGCCGGCACCGCGTTGCGTGCCGCGCTCAGACGCGTTGCGAGGAGATGTTGCCGCCGTCTACCACGATTTCCGCCGCCGTGACGTAGCTGGCCTCGTCCGACAGCAGGAAGCGCACCACCGCGGCGATCTCGCGCGGCTCCCCGATACGCCCGAGCAGGATGCGCTTCGTGAAGGCCTCGTCCGAGAGATGGTCGAGCACGGGCTGCATCATCGGCGTGCGGATCTGGCCCGGGGAGACGGCGTTGACGCGCACGCCGACGCGCCCGAGGTCGTCGGCGAGCGAGCGCACCAGCGACAGCATGCCTCCCTTCGAGGCGGTGTAGGCGGGGTTCATCCAGTTGCCCAGCGTGGCGTTGATCGAGGCGATGCCGACCACGGCCGAGCCCGCGTTGGCCGCGAGATCGGCGCGGATCGCCTTCACCACGAAGGGCAGCGCGCGCAGGTTCACGTTGAGCACGGTGTCCCACTGCGGCACATCGAGCTCTTCGAGCGGGATGGCCATCGACACGCCGGCTGCGTGCACCAGTCCGCCGATCGAGTGCAGCGCGGCGCGCGTGGCGGCGACCGCCGCATCGATGCCGTCCGTGGCGCGCAGGTCGATGCCGATTCCGATGCAGGTGACGCCGAAGCGCGAGGCGATGTCGTTCGCCACGCGCTCCGCGTCGGTGGCACGCAGGTCCCAGATCGCGACCGGCCGTCCGGCCGCGGCGAGCGCCTCGGCCGAGGCGAGGCCGATGCCCGAGGCGCCGCCGGTGACGATCACGCCACTCCGTGGCGAATGCGATGTTGCAGTGTTCACGATGGGTACTCCGGGTCGCAAGTTCGAGGCCGCGCAGGATCGCTTCAGGCGGGCGCTCGCGTCAACGGTTGATTCCGCCGCTCGCAGGCGGGTAGTCGTGCAAGCAGCCGGTCCGGAACTTTCGGCGCTGCATGGGCGTCACAGTAACGGCATCGCGAACACGCGCCCGCGCCGCGGTGGCTGCGGGCATCATGGCATTGCAGGAGAAGGGCAGGTGAAGCGACGGGATCTTGTGCGAGGGGTGCAGCGGCTGACGGCGGCGCTGGCGCTGTGGTCGCTGGGTGGTGCGACGCAGGCGCTCGAGCGCGTGCGCAAGACGCGCGACGAGTGGAAGGCGCTGCTGCCGGCGCCGGCTTTCGCGGTTCTGTTCGAAGAGGCCACCGAGCCGGCGGGCAGCAGCCCGCTGAATGACGAGAAACGCAAGGGAACCTTCGTGTGCGCGGCCTGCTTCCTGCCGCTGTTCGACAGCGCGCACAAGTTCGACAGCGGCACCGGCTGGCCGAGTTTCTTCGACGTGCTGCCGGGCGCGGTGGGCACCCGGCGCGACTTCAAGCTGATACTGCCGCGCACCGAGTACCACTGCGCGCGCTGCGGCGGGCACCAGGGTCATGTCTTCGAGGACGGCCCGCAGCCCACGGGACTGCGCTATTGCAACAACGGTGTCGCGCTGCGCTTCGTGCCGGCGGGCGAGGCGCTGCCGGAGTTGCGGACATGAAGCGACCCGGTTTGGCGAAGCTTTCTTCTGCACTGGTACTCGCGATGGCTGTCGTGTGCCCGGTCCTGGCCGCGCCGGCGCCAGCAGCGGGTGCCACCGCGGTATTCGCGGGCGGCTGCTTCTGGTGCATCGAGGCCGACTTCGAAAAATTGCCCGGGGTGCTGGACGTGGAATCGGGCTACACCGGTGGCTACGTGCCCGACCCGGACTACGAGCAGGTCAGCGCCGGGGGCACGGGTCACGCCGAGGCGGTGCGCGTGCGCTACGACCCGGCACGCGTGAGCTACGCGCAACTGCTCGATTACTTCTGGAAGCACATCGACCCGACGGTGAAGGACCGCCAGTTCTGCGACGCGGGTAACCAGTACCGCAGCGCGATCTTCCCTGCCACGGACGAGGAACGGCGTGCCGCCGAGGCCAGCCGCGACGCGCTCCTCGCCTCGGGCCGGTTCGCGCAAGTGCTCACCACGATCGAGCCGGCCGCGGCATTCCACCCGGCCGAGGATTACCACCAGGATTACTATCGCAAGAACCCGCTGCGCTACGCGTATTACCGGCGCAGCTGCGGGCGCGATGCGCGGGTCGAGGAGCTCTGGGGCAGCGCGCGCTGAGGCGCGATGCCGTCCGGCTGTACAGGAAAGCTGTATACCTATACAGTTACCGGGTGTGATCCCGCCACCAGGAGGCGCACCCGATGCAAACCCCTTACGCACCCCTGAAGGGACGCGCGGCGCTGGGCAACCCGGCGGGGCGCTTCGAGCGCCAGGTTCGCGAGCGCTGCGACGATGGCTGGGCGCAGCCCGGGGAAGACGCGCCGCGCGTCTTGCAGGAAGTGCTGCCCGAGCAGGCGCGCACGATCATCGCGCGCAACAGCTCGCCCGACGTGCCCTTCAGCCAGTCGGTCAATCCCTATCGCGGCTGCGAGCACGGCTGCATCTACTGCTACGCGCGGCCCAGCCATGCCTACATCGACCTGTCGCCGGGGCTGGATTTCGAGCGCCGGCTGCGCTTCAAGGCCAACGCCGCCGAGGTGCTGGAGCGCGAGCTCGGCAATCCGCGTTACGTCTGCGAGCCCATCACGCTGGGAGCCAACACCGATCCCTATCAGCCCGTGGAGGCCGGGCTCGGCATCACGCGGCGCCTGCTCGAGGTCTGCGAGCGCCACGCGCAGCCGGTATCGATCATCACCAAGTCCGCGCTGGTGCTGCGCGACATTGACCTGCTGGCGCGCATGGCCGCGCGCGGCCTGTGCCAGGTGATGCTCAGCGTGACCACGCTGGACGATGCGCTGAAACGCCGGCTCGAGCCGCGCACGGCCTCGGGTGCGGCGCGCTTGCGCGCGGTGCGCGCGCTCGCCGACGCGGGCGTGCCGGTCGGGGTGCTGGTTGCGCCGGTGATCCCGATGATCAACGACGCCGAGCTGGAGGCGATACTCGCCGCGAGCGCCGACGCAGGCGCGCGCAAGGCCGCGTGGATCCTGCTGCGTCTGCCGTGGGAGGTGCGCGAGCTGTTCCGCGAGTGGCTGCAATGCCATTACCCCGAGCGTGCCGGGCACGTGATGAGCCTGATCCGCCAGAGCCGCGAGGGGCGCGAGAACGATCCGCGCTTTGGTTCGCGCATGCGCGGTTCGGGACCGTATGCCGACCTGATCGCGCGCCGCTTCACGGTGGCTGCGCGTTGTTGCGGCCTGGCCGGCGAGGGCTGGCCGGCGCTCGACTGCACGCAGTTCACCGGCGCGCCGCGGCCGGCGCGTCAGCTTCAGCTCTGGTGAGAGCCTGAGTATGTTTCGCTGCCTGCTGCGCACGCTGAAGTGTTCTCAGGCCCTGAGTCCTTGCGCTATGCTCGGCCCCGGACTGAGCCGCAACAACACCGACAATGAAACTCAGTATCCGTTCGATCGCGCTGCTGATGATCCTGGTCCCGATGCTGCTGCCGGCGCTGGGCCTGAGCGCGTGGCTCACCAGCCTGCGCGTGAGCGATGCCCGCGCCGAGCTGGAGTCGCGCGGGGAGCGCGAGTCGCGCTACCTCGCCCACGCCAGCGAGCTCGCGCTGCTGGTCGCCGACAGCGAGACGCTGCAGCGCCTGGCGGCGAGCAACCTCAAGGGCGCGGGCGCGGCGGTTGCCACGTTGTTCCTCGATGCCGAGGGGGCCGTGCTGGCGGCCGCCGGCGCGGCGTCGGAAGTCGACATGGCCCGGCAATGCTGGCGTGATGCCGCCGGTTGCGCGGGGAGCGAACAACGCCACGTGTTCCAGCGCGAGGTGCGCGCGCACATGCGCGCAGCGCGCGACGAGGCCGTGGCGTTCAGCGCCGTGGATGCCGCCGCCGAGCCCGAGCTGATCGGCCGGGTGCTGTTGTCCTTCGATCCGCACGGGCTGGCAGCGATCCAGCGCGCGATGCTGCTGAACAGCACGGTGATCACACTGGGCGCGCTGCTGGTGGCCTGGGCACTGGCGCACGTGGTATCGCGCCGGCTCACGGTGCCCATGCACCGCCTGTCGCTGGTGGTGGCGCGCATCCGCGCCGGCGAGCTCGGGGCGCGCACGCAGCCCACGGGAAGCGGCGAGATGCGCGAGCTCGAGGACGGCGTCAACGCGATGGCCGACTGGGTGGAGGCGGCCAACGCGGAGCAGAACCGGCGAGTCGACGAAGCCACCGCCGAGCTCTCGCGCACGCTGAACGAGCGCGAGCAGCGCAACCGCGAGCTCGACCAGGCGCTGGAGCGCGCCGAGGCGGCCGGGCGCGCCAAGAGCATGTTTCTCGCGCGCATGAGCCACGAGCTGCGCACACCGCTGACCACCGTGACTGGATTCGCGCGCATGATGCAGCAGGCCGAGAGCCCCGAGCAGCGCGCCGAGCTGTTTCGCCACGTCGAGCAGGGCTCGCGCACCCTGCAGGCACTGGTCGACGACATCCTGATCGTCGAGACGATCGACAACGACTCGCTGCGTCTGGAGCGGCGCGAATTCGATCTCGAGTCCTGCATCGAGGACACGGTGATGATGCAGGCGCCGGCCGCGCACGCCAGGGCGCTCGCGCTGGTCTGCCACGTCGAACCGGGGCTGCCGCAGCGCGTGATCGGCGATTCGCTGCGCATCGCGCAGGTGCTCGGCAACCTCATCAGCAATGCCATCAAGTTCACCGAGGTCGGGCACGTGACGGTGCGCGCCAGCGCCGATGTCCCGGCGGCCGGCGACGCGCGCCTGCTGCTCGAGGTGACGGATACCGGCATCGGCATCGCGCCCGGGAACGTGGACTGGCTGTTCCAGCCCTTCGCGCAGGCCGACGAGAGCATGACGCGGCGCTTTGGCGGCAGCGGCCTCGGGCTGTCGATCAGCCTGGGGCTGGCGCGCGCGCTCGGCGGACAGCTCACGCTGAACGGCGCACCGGGCGTGGGTACCACCGCGCGCCTGGAGCTGCCGCTGGAGCTGGCGCCATCGCGCGCCGGGGAGGGCGAGGATCTGCCTGCGCCGCCACGCCTGCGCGTGGCGCTGTTGTGTCGCAGCGACAGCCCCCACGTGCCGGTGCTGCGCGATTATCTCGGCAGCCGTTTCGAGCTGGCGGGCGTGCACGATCTGCGCATGATCCCGGTCGGGCCCGGCGCGTTCGGCGCAGTCGACCTGCTGCTGGCGCTGGAGGACACGGGAGAGCCTTGTTGCGAACCCTGGCTCGGCGGTGCGACGCCGGCACTGCGCCTGCGGCCGATCGAGGTGGTCACGGACCCGGCGCAGCGCTACGTCGCCGACCTGGTGCCGTTGCCACTGCGGCGGCGCCAGTTGCTCGCCGCCTGTGCCCGCCGTGCCGGTGCCCCGACGCAGATCGCCGAGGGGCATCCCGCGGCGGGCGTGCCCTGGCAACCCGATATCGATCTGCACTGCCTGATAGTGGAGGACAACGAGCTCAACCGGCACATGATCGCGATGCGGCTGCGTGATTTCGGCGTGACGGTGAGCGAGGCCGGCGGGGGCGCCGAGGCGCTGCGCCTGCTGCCCGGCGCGGCGCCCGACCTGGTGCTGCTCGACGTGCACATGCCCGGGATGGATGGCGTCACGCTGGCACGGCACCTGCGCCAGCGCCACCCCGGCTTGCCGGTCTACGCGCTAACCGCCAACGTGATCGGCAGCGAGGAAGCGGCGCTGGCGGCGGCGGGCGTGCGCGGGGTGCTGTACAAGCCGATCGACGAGGCGAAGCTGCTCGAGGTGCTGCGCCGCCATGCGCGCCGCGACGATGGGTGGGACATCGAGGTGCGCGCGGGCATCACGCGCGACGAGGTTGCGGCGGAATTGCGCCGCCTGCTGCGCGCGGTCGAGGCTTGCGTTGCCGCCCGCGACCTGGCCGGCGGCGTTGACGCGGCGCACCAGTTGCTGGGGGTTGCGCGCATGTTCACGCGCGGTGTGCTCGCCGAGCGCTGCCTCGCGCTCGAAACGGCGCTGCGCGACAATGGCGGCGAAGCGGCGCACGGCACGCTGCATCGGCTCGCGTTGCTGCTCGGGCCTGCCGGTGCCTGAGCCTTGCCGGCGCGCGCGCTCGCCTGCGCCGATGGCAGTTCGATCAATCCTGGTCACAAGGAGATCGCGATGAGTCATGGTCGCATGCTGCTGTCGTGCGCAATCCTGCTGGTGGCGCTGCTGGGTTGCAGCGACGAACACCCGGGGCGCGCGCCGGCGCGCGGCGACGCGGCGGCGGTCGCAACGCCGGTGCCTGCCGTGACTTCCGTGGACGGTGCGCGCATCGCCGCGGCCGATGACGAACCGCACAACTGGCTGAGCCACGGTCGCAGCTATTCCGAGCAGCGTTTCAGTCCGCTCGGGCACATCGACGCGGCGAACGTGGGCCGGCTGGGGCTCGCGTGGTTCTTCGACTTCCCCACCGACCGCGGCATGGAGGCCACCCCGATCGTGGTCGACGGTCGCCTGTACGTGACCGGCACCTGGAGCATGGTCTACGCCTTCGACGCGAAGAGCGGGGCGCTGCTGTGGCATCACGACCCCGGGGTGCCGCGGCAGTGGGCGGTGCACCTGTGCTGCGACGCGGTCAATCGCGGTGTCGCGGCATGGGGCGGCAAGGTCTTCGTGGGCACGCTCGACGGGCGGCTGCAGGCGCTGGATGCGAATGACGGCAAGGTGTTGTGGTCGGTGCAGACCACGCCCCGCGACAAGCCCTACTCGATCACCGGCGCGCCGCGCGTGGTGAAGGGGCTGGTGATCATCGGCAACGGCGGCTCCGAACTGGGCGTGCGCGGTTACGTGAGCGCCTACGACGCCGAAACCGGCGACATGAAATGGCGCTTCTACACGGTGCCGGGCGATCCGGCGCAGCCTTTCGAGTCGCCCGCGCTGGAACGGGCGGCGGCGACCTGGTCGGGCGGTGAGTGGTGGAAGATCGGCGGTGGCGGCACGGTGTGGGACTCGATGGCCTACGACCCCGAACTCGACCTGCTCTACGTCGGTGTGGGCAACGGCTCGCCGTGGAACCAGCAGTACCGCAGCCCGGGTGGGGGCGACAACCTGTACCTGTCATCGATCGTGGCGCTCGACCCGGACACCGGCGCCTACGCCTGGCACTACCAGACCACGCCCGGCGACACCTGGGACTACACCGCGACCCAGCACCTGGTCCTCGCCGAGCTGCCGATCGGCGGCACGCCGCGCAAGGTGATCATGCAGGCGCCGAAGAACGGCTTTTTCTACGTGCTCGATCGCGCGACCGGGGAGTTTCTCTCGGGCGATGCCTATGCCTACCAGACCTGGGCCGAGGGAATCGACGCCAACGGTCGCCCGATCCCGAACGCGCAGGCACGCTACGTCGGCAAGGAGGCGCTGGTGTTCCCGTCACCGCACGGCGCGCACAACTGGCACCCGATGAGCTTCAGTCCGCGCACCGGGCTGGTTTACATCCCGGTGCAGGAAATCCCCTTCGTCTACAAGCACGACGACAAGTTCGCGTTCGAGCCCGGGCTGTGGAACACCGGCGTCGACGTCGAGGCGGCCGGGCTGCCCGAGGATCCGGCGGCGGCTGCCGAAGTGCTGAAACTGGTGCAGGGCCACCTGGTCGCCTGGGATCCGGTGGCGCGCAGGGAAGCCTGGCGCGTCGAGCAGGGCGCGCCGTTCAACGGCGGCGTGCTCAGCACGGCGGGTGACCTGGTGTTCCAGGGCAGTGCGCGCGGCGAGTTCGTGGCCTATCGCGCCGACACCGGCGAGCGCCTGTGGGCCGCGCCGGTGCAGACCGGCGTGGTGGCGGCGCCGATGACATATGCCGTCGACGGCGAGCAGTACGTCGCGGTCGTGGTCGGCTGGGGTGGCGGGCTGCCGCTCGCCGGCGGGCGCGTGGCGCAGATGGCGGGTTCCGTGAACCGCAGCCGGCTGCTGGTGTACGCGCTGGATGGCAGGCAGCAGTTGCCCGAACCGGTCGCGGCGGCACGGGCGCTCGCGCCGCCGCCGCTCGCCGCGACACCCGGGCAGGTGGCGCGCGGCAAAACGCTGTATGCGGCGCGCTGCTTCGCCTGCCATGGCGACGGCGCGGTGGGTGGCGGTGTGGTGCCCGATCTGCGTTATGCCTCGGCCGCGACGCACGCCGAGTTCGATGCGATCGTGCGCGGGGGGCTGCGCCACCAGAAGGGCATGGTCGGCTTCGCCCAGGTGTTCGGCAGGGAGGACGTGGAGGCTATCCATGCCTACGTGATCAAGCGCGCGCACGATCTGCTCACGGAGCAGGCCGCGCAGGCCGCGCGCCAGGGCGGCGACGCCGGCTGAGGGCCGTTGTCGTGGCGGGTGGCGCGTTGCGCCACGCCAGCCGGGTTCAGCCGAACAGCCCGTGCAGGAACCAGCGCCGGCTGTGGTGATCGCGGAACACCCAGCACAGGGTGCCGTTCTGTTCGTGTCGCGCGATGAAGTAGTCGCGTTTGCCCTCCGTGGCCCACCAGTCGCTCTCGATGCGTTCCGGGCCGCTCAGCAGCCGCAGGCGTCCGTGCCAGCGCAGGCCCTGCGCGTCCCGCGCCAGCGGCAGCGGCTCGGGCAACAGCCAGGACGGGCGCTGCGCCGGGATGGCCGTGGCCCCGCTGGCGGCGCCTCCGCCCCCCTGCGTGCTGCGCCAGGCGTGTTCCGGCAGGTGGGCGTCGGCGGTGCCGAGGCCATGAACGCAGCCTTCCCCCAGGCGTATCGCGAGGCGGTCGAGCAGCAGGCGGCCGGCCTGCTCCGCGTCCTCGTCGGCGTCGGGGAACAGCGCCGCACTCTGCTGGTGCACCGGCGCGAAGTCGCGGCACACGAGCGCCAGCGATTCCGCCGGCTCGGCCAGCCGCAGTGACTCGAACTTCAGCCGCGTGAGGCCGATCAGGGCCGCGTGGCTGTTGTGCGCGAGCGAACAGGGCAGGTCGAGCGCGAGCGTGCGGCCGCTGATGTCGCGCAGGCGCCAGTCGAGGCGCTGGCAGAAGCACTGGCGGCGGTCGAGGAACTGCCCCAGTTCGCGCAGCAGGCGCTGTGCCGGGAACAGCAGCATCGTGCTGTGGTGCAGCGGCTCGAGGAATTGCAGCTCGGCGTGGAAGAAATCCCGCGGCTGGTGCGGCAGGCGCGGGTCGGGCTTCTCGCCGCCCAGGCGCTGCAGGCGATCGAGGAATTCGTGGCCGAAACGCTTGCCGAGCGCGGCGCGCGGCAGCGCGAGCAGGGCGCCGATGCGGGAGAAGCCCATCCGCTGCATGCGCAGGCGCTGCCTGTCCGGCACCTCGAGCAGATCCAGCGGCAGCTCGCCGAGGCCGGCGCGGAAGGCGGCGAGGTCGCCGTTCGCGCACCACGGCGGGATATCCGCGGGGGTGCAGGGGCGGGCGCGGGCCAGCAGGGCGGCGCCCGCCGGCGTCGGCGCCAGGCCGTCGAGGTGCGCGTGGCCGCGCTCGGACAGCTCGTCTTCCACCCGCCGCAGCAGGCGCTCGAGGCCACCGAAGAGACGCAGGCTGCCGCTCACTTCCAGCAGCAGGCTGTCGGGCGGCTCGAGCGCCAGCAGCGAGGTGAAGCGGTAGCCCCAGTCGGCCAGCCCGAGCAGCGCGGCGGCCTCGCGTTCCTTGCGCCGTTCGAGCGTCAGCAGCCCGGGGCACAGGGCCTGCGCGGTGCTGGCCGAGATGCCGGGGCTCACGCCATGCTCGCCGGCGAGCGCGTCGTGGCACAGCACGCGGTGCTTTTCGGTGACGATGACGGGGCGTTGCGCGTGCATGTCGGCGCGGGTGAAGACCTCCAGCGGCAGCAGCGGGAAGCGCAGGCAGAGCCAGAGCATGGCGGCGCGGGCTCAGTGCAGCGCCGTCCCGGCGGGCGTGGTCGTGGGTCCGGATTTATCCGGACATGGCATTCGTTCGGCCGTGGGTCCGGATTTATCCGGACATGGCATCTGTCCGGATAAAGCCGGACCCACGGGGGCCTGATCCACGGTGGCGGGCAGCAGGGCGGGGTCGATGCGCGGCTGCAGCAGCGCATTGGCGCGGGCGAGCGTGAGCTGCTGGCCCGCCTGGCCGCCGCGCTGCTTGACGATCTCGAGCGCGAGGTGCTCCCGCGTGCCCCGCAGCACGATCCGCAGCGCGGCAGGCGAGAGGCTGTGCGCCGCCTGTGGCGGGCGGAACAGGAATGCCAGGCTGGCGCTGCCCTGCGCGGCGAGCTGCAGCCGGCGCAGGGCGCGGTAATCGCCGAGGCGCGATTCGGGCAGCCAGGCCAGCAGGCAGGCCGCGGCACCGGAACGCAGGATCTGTTCCGCGCACCACAGGGTGTCGACGTCCCGCTCCGCCCGCACGACCAGCAGCCGTTCCAGCGCCACGTCCTGTGCCAGCAAGGCGGGCGCATAAGGCAGATAGGGTGGGCAGACGAAGAACAGTCGGCGCGTACCGCGGCTGCAATGCGCCAATGCCGGTGCCAGCAGTTGCATCTCGCCGATGCCACAGCTGCCGCTGAGCACCTCGGTCAGCGCCGCGCGCGGCCAGCCGCCCCGGTGCAGGACCCGGTCGAGGGCGGCATGTCCGCTGGGCAGGGTATCCCCGGTCGCGGTTACCGCGCGGGGGCGGGAAGCCTGCCAGACATCGGGGCGGGCGAGCAGTGTTTGCAGCAACCGGTTCATGCTCATGACTGTTCAAATATACAGTATTCTGGTGATTCCGTTGCCCGTTGTAAACAGCGGCTACTCTGCTTTCGATGCGTTATGCACATTTGTGGCGCACTGCCGCATTGCGGAACGCGTATCACGACATCCATACCGAATTCGAAAAATGGATTTTTAGTATTCAAAAACAATACGATGCGTTATTTTTCTAATATTGAATGTAGGTTTATGGGTGGGTGAGCGTGGCCGAGGCGTGCAACCGCACACTTTTATCCCCGGTTTTATCCACAGCATTTCCAGCGCCCCGGCCGTGCTGTGCTAGCATGGCCACGCCTTCGTCTTCCCCCATTCCATAGAGTAGGTAGAGGGATCACCGCCGATGCTGCAGCAACTGACGACCATGCTGGAAATGCAGGACCGGATGAACCGCAAGGTCCATCCCGACTGGATCAACCAGCAATTCGCCTGGTACCGGGCGCTGTGGATCGAATGCGGGGAGCTGATCGAGCACTACGGCTACAAGTGGTGGAAGCATCAGCAGCCGGCGTGGGAGCACGTGAAGCTCGAGATCGTCGATATCTGGCACTTCGGCATGAGCATGCGCTTCGATGGCACCAGCACGCCGGCGCAGATCGCCGCCGGCATGCTCGAGGAGTTGCGGCTCGCCCCGCCGCAGACCATGGAGTTGCGCGAGGCCGTCGAGGCCCTGGCGGGCCGCGCGCTGGTGGGGCGCGAATTCCCGGTCGGCCATTTCTGGTCCCTGCTGCAGGCGGCCGGCATGACGCCCGATGAGCTGTTCACCGCCTACGTGGGCAAGAACGTGCTGAATTTCTTCCGCCAGGACCACGGCTACAAGGACGGCAGCTACCGCAAGACCTGGCAGGGACGCGAGGACAACGAGCACCTGGCGGAACTGCTGGGCCAGCTGGACAGCCGTAGTCCCCGCTATGCGGACGAGCTCTACGGCGCCCTGGCGGCGCGCTACGCGCAGGCTGCAGCCGCGAACGCCTGAGCTGCTGTTATGCACACTGCGTAAATGCTGTCAAGAAAGTGACATTGACCGCAACAAATTTGTCATTTCGGTAGAAAACAACATTAAGAAAGTAATGTATCTGATTGTTTAATATATAAAAAATGATATTTGATCATAAAATGAACAATCTGAGAGGGCCTCAGCCGGCATGCGGGGTAGGGGCGCATACTAAGAACTTATCCGCAAACTTATCCACAGAAATTGTGGACAACTGGGAGCCCGAAACCGGTGCCGGGGACTGAGCAATACCTGTCGGGATCGGCGCTGGCGCGGCGTCTCAACATGCCCAGCCGCGAGTTGTTCACGCTGCTCGCCGAGCAGGGCTGGATCGTGCGCCAGGGTGAACAGTGGCGCCTGACGCGCAAGGGCGAGTTCGAGGGCGGCAGATACCTGAACAGCGAACGCTTCGGCACGTATATCGGCTGGCCGGAGCAGGTGCTGGAACATCGCCTGTTCAGCGTGAGTCCCGAGCAGACGCTGCTGAATGCGGCCGCGCTGGGCCTGCGGGTCGGCCTGTCGGCGCGCCAGACCAACCTGCTGCTGCTCGAACTGGGCTGGATCCGCAAGGGCGTGAAGGGCTGGGAGCTCACTGCCCGTGGCAAGGCGCTCGGCGGGGTGCAGGAGGAATACCCGGACACCGGCGTGCCTTACGTGCGCTGGCCGGCCACGCTGCCCGGCAACCCCGTGCTGAACGAGAACCTGCAGGTGATCCATGCCTACGAACACATCGGGGAGGCCGCGGAGCGTGACCTGTTCGGTGATGCCGAGCGCGAGATCCGTGTCGATGGCGGGGACGGGCTGCGCGCGCTCGACGGGCACGTGCTGCACAGCAAGGCGGAGCTGATGATCTGCCACTGGCTGTACATGTCGGAGATCGCGCACGCCTATCACCGGCGCCTCCCGGTGGAGGGTGACTACCGCTGCGATTTCTACCTGCCGTCACTGCAGCTCTACATCGAGTACTGGGGCGACGAGGCGGCGCCGGGGCAACTGACGGCGAAGCTGAACAAGAAGGCCGTCTACGAGCGCCACGGCCTCAAGCTGCTGGAGATCGGACCCGACGACCTCGCCCGGCTCGACGAGGTCCTGCCGCGCGCGCTGTTGAAGCACGGCCTCGCGGTCTATTGAGACGGCTCAGGCGGCCGTGCTCCCCAGCGCCCGCGCGAAGCCGTCCATCGCCTCCGCCAGCGTGAAGTCGAGCGCGGTGATGCCGTGCGCGTCATGCGTGGTCAACGCGATCTCGACGCGGTTGTAGACGTTGAACCATTCCGGGTGATGATCCAGCTGCTCGGCGCGCAGCGCGCTGCGCGTCATGAACGCGAAGGCGGCGCTGAAGTCCGCGAAGCGGTACGCGCACCGCAGCTTGCCATCGCGCAGGCTCCAGCCGGGCAGCGCGGCGAGGCGCGCAGTGATCGTGGCATCGTCCAGTTTTTGCGCTCGCATGGGCTCACTCCCCGGGCGGTGTCAGGTGGCATTGCGACGCTGCAGGGTCACGCCGCATTCCAGGTGATGGGTATAGGGAAACTGGTCGAACAGCGCGAAGCGTTCGATGTCGTGCGTGGCCGCGAGCGCCACCAGGTTCTCGCGCAGCGTCTGCGGGTTGCACGAGATGTAGACGATGCGCCCGAAGCCCGCGACCTGCGCCAGCGTGCGCGCATCGAGCCCCGCGCGCGGCGGATCGACCAGCACGGTGCCGGCTTCGAAACGGTCGAGGTCGAAATCGCGCAGCCGGCGGAAGGGCCGTTCGCGCGCCAGTGCGGCCGAGGCCTCCGCGCTGGAGAGCCGCGCGATGAAGGTGTTGTCGATGCCGTTGGCCGCGAGGTTGTACTGCGCGGCGGCGATCGCGACCTTGTTGATCTCGGTGGCCAGCACGGTGTCGAAACGATCGGCCAGCGCGACCGTGAAGTTGCCGATGCCGCAGTAGAGCTCCAGCAAGCCGCCGCGCGCGGCGCCACAGCCCGCACGCGCCCACGACAGCATCGCGCGGTTCACCTCGGCATTGGGTTGCGTGAAACAGCCCTCGGGCTGGCGCAGCACCAGTTCGCGCCCGTCGACCTGCAGGCGTTCCGTCACGAACGATTCCCCGATCACGATGCGTTGCCCGCGCGAGCGGCCGATGAGCTGCGCATCCAGCGCCAGGCTCAATTCCCGGGCGGCGTCTTCCCATGCGGCGTCGAGCGGGCGGTGGTAGACCAGCACCACCAGCGCCTCGTTGGCTAGCGTGCTCAGGAACTCGACCTGGAACAGCTTGCGCTTGAGTGCCGGCGAGCGCAGCACCGCCGCGCGCAGGCGCTGCATCAGCGCGTTGATGCGTTGCGAGGCGGGCGGGAACTCGTCGATGCGCACCGGCTCGCGCGGATTCGCGGGATCGAACATCGCGTAGAAGGCGTCGTCGCCCTCGTGCCAGAAGCGGAACTCGGCGCGCTGGCGGTAGTGCCGCGCCGGCGAGGCGTGCACCTCGGGCGCAGGCGCGCCGAGCTCGCGCATGGCGTCGTGCACCACGCGCACCTTCTGCTCCAGCAGCGCGGCGCAGGCCGGCGCGGAATAGTCCTGCTCGCTGTATCTCACGGGGTGTCTCCTGGCCATGGGCCGCGCCGGCGCCAGTAATCGCGCGCGAGCGCCAGCGCGGCGTCGGCGTCGTTGGCGCCACCGAGCGCCAGCAGCGCGGCCGCTGCCGTGCCGATCACAGCGGCTTCCCCGTAGGCGTCCTCGGTGCGGCCGTTCCACAGCGCGGGCAGCAGCGCCACGTCCGGCACGATGGCGGCGTCGCCGCGTTCGGCCAGCTGGCGCGTGAAACCGAGCTCGCGTTGCGCATCGCCCTCGAGCAGGATGCAGCGGCTGTCGGCATTGGGGCGCAATTCGCATTCGCCGCCCTCTCCACGGAAGATCAGCGCGCGCGGCTGCCCGAGCTGTCGCGCCGCGCCCGCGTGCAGCACGGCATAGGCCGGGTGCTGCAGGCTGTGCATCGTGGCGGGCGCGGCCAGCGGGTTCATGTGGCGCACGAAGGTGTTCACCGGCGAGCGCAGGCCGAACAGGTGGCGCAGGTTCAGCAGCGCCTGCAGGCCCGGGCTGAACAGCGCGAGCGGCGCGTACGCGAAACGGCGCGTATCCAGCGCCTCGCGCACCTCCTGCCAGTCGCGCGCGGCGGCGATGCCGAGCGCCGGCAGCGCCTGGGCGGCGAACAGGCGGTTGCGCGCGTGCGGCTCGCAGCCGTGCATCAGCACGCGGTGCCCGTGCGTGGCCAGCAGCAGCGCCGACAGCAGGTACCACGGCGGCTGCTGGCGCTTGCCCGCGTAGGTCGGCCAGTCCAGGTCGACGATTATCGGGGCCTCCGGCAGCTGTGCGCGCTCGCGCGCGGCCTGCACGAAACCGGCGATCTCCTCGGCGGTTTCCTCCTTCACGCGCAGCAGCATCAGGAAGGCGCCGGTCTGCAGCGGGTCGGCCTCGCCGTCGAGGATCATCCCGAGCGCCGTGCGTGCCTCCTCGCGTTCGAGCGAGCGCGCGCCACGGCGTCCGCGCCCGAGCGTGCGCACGAAGGGCGCGAAGGGATGTTCCTCGGGGCACGATGATGGCGGCGCGGACAGGTGCATGGGCTTGCTCACAGACAGTGCTCGGGGCGGGGCAGGCCCGCGATCTTCGCCGCCACGCGCGCGGGGCTGCCGGGGAACAGTCCGAGCAGGTAGACGCTGCGGCCCTTGTCGGGACCGAGCGTGCGTCGCGTCAGGCTGACCAATGCGCGCATGGCGGGCGCGTGCTCGTGCTCGCGATAGTACGCTTGCAGCATGTGCAGGATCTCGCGGTGCGCGGGCGTCAGCGTGAGGCCTTCCTCGCGCGCGAGCGCGGTGGCCACCTGCTCGTTCCAGTCGGCCCGATCCAGCAGGAAACCGTCCGCATCGCGCGGCGGCAGCGCTGCGTTTGCTTTCATCTCAGAACCAGGACACGGTGCGCGGGTGTGCGACCGCGAGGTCG
>DAORUQ010000038.1:0-18993 GCA_035433265.1 Pseudomonadales bacterium
AGGTAATGCACCCGCTCCTGGTTGAAAACACCCTGCTCCCTGCCTATGCACGTCTGTATGCCGCCAACGTTGGAGAAGTAGACGTCGTGACTGATCGAAATGACGAAGTCCGGATGCTCGAGCCCTTCGGCGAGCTTGCACTTCAGCAACTGTCCCGCGTCGACGACGATTCGCTTTCCGTACGTCCACGACGCGATCCGCGCGGGCATTGTCTGCAGGTTGCGCAGTACCTCTGCCCGTTCACCACCGGGGTGCGAGGCCAGCCGACCCTCGCGCTTGCCTTGAACGAGGAAGTGGAAAAACGGGTTGATGTCAGCCTGCGCAACGTCGACGTTGCTCGCCAGATAATAACGAGTACTGAACCAGGGTGCCGGATCCTTGCCTTCGCGCCATCCCGTCTCGACGAAATGATCGAGCGGTGCGCGCATGGATAGCGACACCTCGGGATACTTCCGTGCGTACCATGCTGCGTCGAAGCTTTCGCCAATGGCGTCCTTTACTTCGGCCATCCGGTCGACGCCCCGCCGCTCGTTCGGTACAACCGCGGGCACGACATCCTTCGCTAAAGGCTTCCGCGCCTGCAGCCCTATGGCACTTGGATTGCGCTTTTCCCTGATACCGAATTGCAGGTAGTGAACAAATGGATGCACGTTGGAGAAGCGGACGTCCGGATTGTGCTGCAGGTAATAGGCGGTATCGAACCAGGCATTCGGGTTCTTGCCCTCTCTCCAGCCGATGCTCAGGTAATGAACCAGCGGCAGCTGAACCGAGGTGTAACCTTCGGGAAACTGCTCGCGGTAGTACGCCTCGTCGAACTCCTGCGCGAGGATTCGCTCCAGTTCGACGCGCGGATCGGCCGGAACCGGATTCGCGGATCGGGTCTGCAGTTGTGCGGGTGCCGGCTGAGTTTCGAACGTGACACGATAGGAAATGGAAATACTCGCCGACTCGCCGGCATCCTCCGTAAATCTGTCCGTCATCCGGTGTTGTCCTCAAACATCCTTCGCGTGCCAGGCGTTCGTTCAACCTGCATCTGTACCCAGGGCGTGAGCGAATCCGTCCAACGTAAGCCCCTTGCTCAATCGCTCCGCCACCGCACGCAGTTCGGAAACTCCGAGGTCGCGAAACTGGCGGCTGACGAATCGCGGCGTGAGCCACAGCGCCTTCACCAGATCCGCCCGGGACTCCAGCTTGCGGAACACGCACCCGTGACGCTCGAAGTCGTTGCCGCTACACACACGGCCCGGCACGCCGATCAATGCCGCTTCGTGCGCTCCATTGAACAGAAGGTCACCGGGTACACCGAGAAAATTTCCAGGATTGAACGCCGGAAACGAAAAGAAGTACACGTCATATCCCAGCCACAGCAGCAGGTCGAGCAGAGCCAAGGAATTCGGGCTCTCGTTGCATTCCGCATAAACGACCGGCTTGTTTTGCCCAATCCACTCCTGGTCACTCTGAATGACCTCGCGCTCCATTCCCTCGACATCGAGCTTCAGCAGCCCGTACGGGCCGAATGAATTGCGGATGCGCCACAAGGGAACGCATATGCGTTCTTCAAACTCGCCGTCGGCATCATCGGCATGCGAGCCGAAGCTTGTAGCGCCGCGATTGACTGCATCGCTCGTTGCCCTCACCTTGTGGCCATCAACACCGAGCACTTCGGTGACGACCTCAATGCGGCCAGTCGCCAACGCCGCGACGTTGTTTTCGAGTACACGTGCGCTGCCGACGTTCCCCTCGATGGCCACACCAGAGAATCCGCTGCCACCGCGAAATCCGCCGGTCAGTGCGTGCAAACCAAGACTGAAAGTTCCGATGAAGGCCCCGACGTCGTACCAGACCGGCGCTGCGCACCTGTTCGACTGAACCAGTTCATCGAGCAGCTGCGCAATGAAGGCAGTCTCCAGCCATGCCCACTCACCGTAGGCTTTCACCGCGTTCCCGATCAGGTCCGAAGGAAAATGCTCGATGAGCCCATACCGCGAAATGGATTTGTTTGTCGCTAAGGCATCACGATGGCTTTCCACGCAAGAGCTCCAGACAGCTAACCGGGTCGACGCACTTGCGCGTCAGGCAGGCTCTGTAACGCGTGTCCCCGAATTGATCAGGCCGGACTGTGACTGGAGCCTAGCTTCAAAAGCACACATTTCAAAGGCGCGGGATTATAAGCACTACGCAGTGCATATCTATGGCCCATTTGAGCTACAAGCCACTGGTACTGCGTGCTGCAAGATGTCGAGGAACCGGCCGACGCCCGCGCCAATTATGCATGCCGCGTTATGCAAGATGCGTGACGCACTCAACATTGCGACGCCTGAACAGAGACAGCGCGGCGTCAAGGTCGCTTGCAACGACAAATTCGCCCGGGAAGTCGCGCAACCGGCAAGCTAGCGCAGCACGCCGCGATATAGCTCCGCGTAGGACGCACACATCTGCTCGGCGCGGAACAGCTCGAGATAGCGCGCCCTGGCGTTGCGTCCCATCTGCCGCGCGAGCTGCGGTTCGTCGAGCAGGCGCGCCAGCGCCGCGCGCAGGGCAGCCGAATCGCCGGGCGGCACGACGAGCCCGGTGACCCCGCCCACGTTGACGTGGCTCGTGCCGGTGCCGATCTCGCTCGAGATCATCGGCTTGCCGAACATCGCGCCCTCGAGCAGCGAGACGCCAAAGGCCTCCGCGCGCAGGTGCGAGGGGAAGACCACGCCGTAGCACAGCGTCAGCAGCGCCACCTTGTCCTCGTCGGGTATCGCGCCGAGGAATGTCACGTTGCCGAGACCTTCCCTGCGCGCGTGGTCCTTGAGCTCGTGCTCTATCGGGCCGGCGCCCACGATCACCACGTTCGCGGCGGACCCCTTCAGCGCATCGAGGAGGATGTGCAGCCCCTTGTAGTAGCGCAGCATGCCCACGAACAGGAAGAACGGCGCGGGCAGGCGGGCGCGCCAGTACGCCAGGCGCGCGGCATCGGGCCCGGGGTAGTTTGCCTCGTCGAGCCCGATGGGAATCACGGAGGTCTTGTCGCGGTACTGCGCGAGCACGGGGCTGGTCTGCAGGTAATTGGGCGAGGTCGCCACGATCCGGTCGATCCGCCCGAGAAACACATTCATCAGCGGACGGTAGATCCGGTACAACCGGATCTGGCGCACGATGTCGGAATGATAGGTGAGCACCGAGGGCTTGCCTGCGCTCGCCAGCAGGTGCGCGACGTCCGCCATCGGCCAGGGGAAATGGTAGTGCAGCAGGTCCGCCTTCGCGGCGAGATCACGGAAGCGGCCGATGGCCGAGGCCGATATCTCCGCGCCGCCGATGCGGAACTGTGTCTTCGCGTAATGCACCGGGATGGTGTCGAACACGGTGTCGCCGACGCGCTCGCGCGAGCCCAGCGTCAGCACTTCGGCAAAGATGCCGCGCGGCTCGCAGCCGTGGCAGATCTGGTAGATGACCTGCTCGATGCCGCCGTAGGAGGCCGGGTAGAATGTTCGGTAAAAATGCAGGACACGCATCGGGCAGGCGGCAAATGGACCTGCCTGTCAGACCCTGACGGTGACACGCATTGGTCAATGGGTGGAAAATGCAGGCCGCAATTTAGCAAGGATCCCCGGCCCGCGGTAGCCCGGTCGACACGCCGGCACCGCGGGAGCATGCATGCGCCCGATCAGCCTCGATATATCGATCGTGACCTACAAGACGGATCTTCTCGGCCTGAAGATCGCGTTGATATCGCTGTGCCAGACGATCGAGCGTGCGCGCGAGCGCTTGGCGCGGCAGTTGCTGGTCTCGCTGTTCATCGTCGAGAACGCGCCGCGCCATCCGACGCCTCCCCCCTCGCGCCTGGCCGCGAGCCGGTACCTGCGCGCATTCGACGCCATCCACCACGTCCAGTCGCCCACGAACGTGGGCTTCGGCCGCGGCCACAACCTGGCCATATTCGACGCACGCGGCGCCACGGCGGACTACCACCTGGTCCTCAACCCGGACGTCGAACTGGACCCCGAAGCGCTGCGGCTGTGCATCGAATACCTGGAGGCAACCCCGGAGGCCGTCGCGGTCGTGCCGAACGCCGTGGATGGCAGCAACGAGCCCTGCTACCTGGCAAAGGCACAACCATCGGTCGTGGTACTGGCATCGCGCGCCTACCTTCCCGGCATCCGGCTGCCGTGGCTGCGCAAGCGACTGGAGCGATACGAACTGCGCCCCGCGGCGGACCGCGGCGAGATCATCCGCGACGTGCCCAACGGCAGCGGCTGCTTCTTCTTCGCCAGGGCGCGCGCATTGCGCGAGGTGGGCGGCTTTGCGCCGCAGTACTTCCTGTATTTCGAGGACTTCGACCTGTCGAACCGGCTGCGCCGGCTGGGGCGCATGGACTACCTGCCCCAGGTCCGGCTGATCCATCACGGCGGCAACGTCGGGCGCAAGGGCCTGCACCACCTGGTGTACTTCTCGCGCTCGGCAATCCGTTTCTTCAACCGCTGGGGCTGGCGGTTCTGCTAGCAGCCCTCAGCGGTCGGGCACCAGCCACCACTCGCCGTCGGCGCGGATCCATTTCTCGGTCAGTTCGCGCTTCATCACCGCGTCCTTGCTGGCACCCGCGGCAAGCCCGGCGTAACTGTACTCCAGGTTGACGAGCACGCTGCACACATCACCCTCGCAGGAAACGCTCTTCACCTCGAAGCCGCGGCGCTTGATCACGGTGCCCATCCTGCCGAGATAGAACTTGTAGGGATGCGTTTCGCGGTAGCCCGGCGAGGTGAACGTGTAGGCCAGCTGGAAATTGTTCTCGAGCCGCGCCTGCTGCTGCGCCGTGGCACGCGCCTTTACGGCCTCCTCCGCCGATGCCGGCGTTTGCGGCTGGGCCGCGCAGCCCCCGAGCAGGAACAACGCGAAGATGGAAAAACCGATGAACCTCAACACTTCTTCAAACTCCCTCGATATCAATGTGATCACGCCGGCCAAGGGACGAATGGCATCCGCCGCTCACAGGCCGAAGGCTGCCGTTACCCCGCTCATCTTCTCGCGGAACTCCTCGCCGACCTTGACGAAGTCGTTGTACTGCACGATCGCGCGCGGGCTGATCGTCACCAGCAGTTCCGTGCGCCGGTCGTTGTCCGACTTGGTGCCGAACAGGCTGCCGACGACCGGCAGCCTGTGCAGCACCGGAACGCCCGAACTGCCGGTGGTCTTGTTGCTCTGGATGAGGCCGCCGAGAATGATCGTATCGCCACTCTGGATCGCCACGGTGCTGTTGATCGAGCGCTGCAGGAAGGAGCGCTGCCCGGTCGCCGCATCGATGCTGCCGACGTCGGTGACTTCCTGCGAGATGTCCATCACCACCAGGCCGCTGTCGTTGACCCGCGGCGTCACGCTGAGCTTCACGCCGGTGTCCTTGTAGACGATGTTCTCGGTCACCGTGCCGCCGTCGGTGGCGCTGGTGCCCGAGAGCACCGGCTGCTGGTCGCCGACCACGATGTCGGCGGTCTGGTTGTCGAGCACCAGCACCGAGGGCGAGGAGAGCACCTGGATCTGCGACTGCTCGTCGATCGCGTTGATCACCGCGCGCCAGTCGCCACCGTTGTCGGACAGCAGATAGGAAAAGCCCCCGAGCACGGAATTGACCCCCGCGGGCGGAAAATCGAGCGTCCCGACCCCGTTCACGCTGCTGTTGCTGTGCTGGAAGTACCACTCGACGCCGTACTCCAGCGCGTCGTTGAGCGCGACCTCCCAGATCGAGACCTCGACCAGCACCTGCGCGGGCATCACGTCGAGCTTGCGCAGCGCGTTCTCGATTTCGCGCCACACCTGAGGCGTGGCCATGACCAGCAGCGTGTTGTTGCTCTCGTCGGCGACCACGCGCGGCACATTGGCGTTCTTCGGGTCGTCGTTGTCGGCCGTGGCATCGTTCATCGAGCCCAGCTGCTGCGGCTCGGGCGTCTCCGCCTGGCCGACCGCGGCGCGGGATTCGCCCGGCGCCACCTTGCCCGCGGTCTTGCGCGCCTTCTGCTTCTGCTGCACGGTGCCGGCCGTGCCGCCGAACATCTGCGTCAGCATCGATGCCAGCGCCGTCGCCTCGCCATTGTTGACGTTGTAGACGAACAGCCTGCGGCTGGCGCTCTCGCCATCGCGCACGGTGAACTGGTCGAGGCGCTCGATCCAGGTCCTGGCGGTCTCGAGGTAGTGCGCGCGCGAGGTGATCACGAGAACGTTGTTGATCTCCTCCAGCGCCACCAGCTTGACCACGCCCGACAGCGGGCTGAGCTCTTCGCCGCCGAGCAGTTCGTTGAAACGGTCCACGACCGCGGTGGCATCGGTGTTGAATATCTCGTAGATGCCGAAGGACATCCCCTTCATCACGTCGATGTCGAAGCTCGCGAGCGTGCGGATGATGTTGTTCATCTGCGGAGCCGGTGCCGCGAGCATCAGCAGGTTGCGCACCGGGTCGGCCAGCAGGATGTTCTTTTCCGCGCCCAGCGGCTTGAGGACCTTCTTCGCCTCCGCCACCGAGATGTATTGCAGCGGCACGATGCGCGTGTCGAAGCCGCTGGTGCCGGCGGCTGCCTTGCCCACCCGCACCGGCGTCGTGCTCTGCAGCGCCTCGGGCGGTCCCAGCCGGTAGATGCCGTCCTCGGAGCGCACCATCACGATGCCGTGGTTCGCGAGCAGCGATTCGAGCAGCGCGATCAGCGCATCCTCGGAAACGGGACTGCTGGAGCTCAGCGTGATATTGCCCTTGATCTCGCCCTCGATGGTGTAGGGCACGCGCAGGTTGTCGCCCAGGATCACCTTCACCACCTCGGCGATCGGCGCGTCGCGGAAATTCACCTCGACCTTGCCTTCGCCCAGGCGGATGATCGGCGCCGGCCCCGCGGTGTCGCGCACCATCTGCTGGGTGCCCGGCTGCTCGTACACGGTGCGATCACGCGGAGCTTCCACCGGTTTGGCGTCGTCCGTGGCTGCGGCGGGCGGCGCCTTGACGCCGGCAAATATCCGCCCCGGTGCCTGCGGTTTCTGCGCGGTCGTCGAGCTGCACGCGCCGAGCACCGCGAACGACACCACCAGGAGTGTCGTGTGCAGCCAGCCGACGGGGCGGCGCCGCACCGTGGTATACGATCCTGATTTCATCATCTGTCCAGACAAAGTCCTGTTGCGCTCTCGCAGAGCATAGCCCACGTCGACCGGAGGCACGGATCACTCCATGCGCCGGATCTCGATGAATTCGCTTCGATCGACGGGGACGGGGAGTTTCACCTCGGAGGTGGCATTGCCGAGCAGCACGCCCTCGGCGGTGATGCGCCTGACCTCGAGGCCGCGGATTGTCTCACCTTCGCGCAGCACGTGCACGCTGTCGCCGTCGCGCAGCAGCACCTGTCGCCGGGGCTCGTTGACGAGCACGCCGAGGTAGACCAGCCCATCGGGCCCGGCAGCGGTCCCGGCCGATGCACTGTCGCCGTCCGCCGCCAGCGAGGGCGCGCGCTCGGCCCAGAACAACGGCTGCTCCAGCATCATCGGGTAGTCCTCGCCCGGGCCCTGCGCGATGCCGGCGGCATCGGGGATCCTGACCTCGAGCGGCTCGACATCGCTGTCGGGCGCCGACGGGCCGGCCAACAGCCACAACAGCGCCGCAAGGCCCAGGCAGGCGCCAATAGTCCCCAGCAGCACCCGCGTCGTCATCATCGTGCGCGCCTGCAGCGTCATGCTCATCCCTGTTTGCTCGGCAGGGGCGTGTAGGCCACCACGGCCAGTTGCACCTGCACGGATTGCGGCGCCGGCTGCTCCTTGGCGCTGCGCGCCATGCGGCCCTGCATCAGCGGCTTGATGTCCATCTCCTCGACCACCAGCAGCGGGCGCCCGGACTCGATCTCGTGCAGCGCGCTCGCGACCGCTTCCAGCGATCCGGTGAACGTCACCTTGATCCCCGAGCCCTGGAAATCCTCTGCGGGCAGGTTGAAGGAGGCGACCGTCTTCACCTCCGCGCCGCTCTTGTCCAGGATCTGCGTCACCCGCTTCTGCACGTCCAGCGCGATCTGCGCCGGCGGCATCCCCTGGGAGTAGACCAGCGAGGCGAGGTCCTCTTCGCGGTAGCGCCTCGCCGCCTCGCGGATGCGATCGCGCGAGACCTCGAGCCTGGTGAGCCGATCGAGCACCTGGCGGTCGCGGGCAATCTCCGCATCGTATTCGCGGTGCCGCGCCACGACCGGCCCGAGCACCGCGCTCAGCAGCACCAGCACCAGTGCCAGCACCACCCCCCAGGCAGCGAGCCTGCGATAGTCCGGCGTCAGGTTGCCCATCACTTTTCCTGCACTGCGGCGGCTTGGGTTCCGACCAGTTTCGCGCCAACGCTGAACTGGTCGAGCCCGGTACGCGGGTTGCGGCTCACGGTCGATTCGAACTTGGCTTCGTCCAGGAATTTCGCCCCGTTGAGGATATCGATCAGGCCGACCACGCCGGCGCCCTGCCCGGTCAGGCGGACCCGGCCCTTGGAAACCGCCAGCTGCGTGAGATAGATGCTCTTGGGCACCAGGTAACTCAGCTCGTCGACGAGCGTGACCATGCGCGGCGACTGGCCGCGGCGCTCGACGATATAGGCGAGCGAACGGCCGTCGGTCTCGAGCGTATTCTTCTCGCGCGCGAGCTCGCCCACGCTCTGTTGCAGCTCGCGTATGGCGGCCTTCTGCTGGAGCATCGCGGAGCGCTTGGCCATGAGCGGCGTAACCACCAGCACGCCGAGGCAGCCCAGTAGCGCCAGCAGCAACCAGAAGTTGCGGTTGGGACGAAACCGGGTGTGGCTGCCGCCAAGGAGGTTTGCCGCCGGACCGAGGTCCGCGGTGGTGAGCCGGTCGATCTGGCGCCCGCAAAGCCGCGTCATTTCGTGCAGCAGGGGATCCACCCGCGACCGGGGGGCCGCGACCAGCTCCACCTGCAGCTTGCGGCTGGCGGTATCGCGCTCGCGCACGACAACGTCGAAATACAGGTCCGCTTCGCTGAAGGGCGTCAGGCGGTTCAGCTGGTAGGCGACTCCCTGGCGCAGGCTGGACTCGAGCTGGATCGGAAGTTCCAGGCGGCGACGCAACAGGGCGGACGGCTCGAGCAACAGGTCGATGACCAGCCCGGCGCCCCCGCGACGTTCGATGTCATCGAGCTGCGCCGCCAGCAGGCCGGCGGCATGCTCGTCGAGCGTGCGCCGCTCGAGGACGGCAAGCTCGCCGCTGCGCTCCTGTGTATCCTCGAGCAGCACGCATTGCTCGCCGCGCATCGCTATGACCACGCGCGCGGGCTGGAGCAGGAACAGCTGCTTCACGCGATCGGGCACGCTGCGCGACAGTTCGCCCCACCATGCGCGCAGTATCTTGAGCACATCGACGCCGAACAACGTCCACTTGTCAGCCGAGCTGAAATCCACGATCACACTTCCCCGGGCTTAGCCGTCGACATCGAGTGACGGAAACTCATTCCACTGGATTATACGGTATGGCGCAGGCACAGGCCCGGTGACCACCGCCTCCAGTCCGGCCACGGGCGGCGCGCCCCCGCCCTCGAAGGCCGCCACGACCTCGATCGCCTGGCGCCGCTTCAGCCCCATGGCGCCCGAGCCCTGCACCAGCAGGCGGTACGCGCCGGAACGCGAGGCGGAGAAGAAGCTGCTGTCCAGCGCCATCGCCTCCGCCACCGCCGGGTCCGCCTGCATCGCCTGCAGGTCCTGCTCGCCGAAGCGGCCTTCCGTATCCAGCATCATCACGAGCTCGGGGTCGGCGAAGCGCGGATCGATGCCGGCGCTCATGGATGCCACCGACACATAAGGCCTCAGCCAGTCGACCAGGTCCTGGTCGAAACCGAGCACCAGCCCGAGTTCGTCCACGCTGAGCAGCGGGGCGTTCGTCGGGCCGTAGGCGAGCCCGGCGCTGGCATATTCATCGGCCTCGGCGCCGTTTTCCGTGACGATCTCGTCGCCGTCGCGCCAGTCGACGAGCGCGTTGACCAGGGCATCCACGTCGGACACGCCATCGGGATAATTCCCGATCAGCGCCCGCAGCATTTCGGGCGGCGCGGCATTGAGGCTGACGTAGGCCTCCTCGGGCACGAAGCGGTAGGCGACACGGGCGTTGCCGAGCGCCAGCGACAGCGGCACGCCCTCGAGGGTGGCCAGCGTGTCCGGCGAGGCCTGGCCGACCAGCGCGAGGTAATTCAGCGCGGCCGTGGCGCCCGCGCGCAGCCGGATGCGTCCGACCATGTCGCCGACGATGCGATTCTCCACGCGGATCTCGTTGCTGAACGCGCCGAGCAAGAAGGTCAGCAGCGTCAGGATCCACAGCACCAGCACGAGTACCGCCCCGCGCTGGGCGCCGCGCCCGTTGCGCAAGGTCCGCAGCGCGCTCATCCCGCCCCCACGCGCATCACCACCGGCGGCATCGCATGCCGGCCGCCCGTGAAGCTGATGCGCACCAGTTGCGGAAACTCCGGGCGCCCGGCCCAGCTGTCGCCCCAGCCGATTTCCTCGCCCGAGGCGTCGGTGGCGCCGTAGTACTGGAAGCTGATCACCATGTCCTCGCTGATCAGCGAGGCTTCGTTATCGGTGGACGCCTCGTCCATGCCCTGCGGCGAGTAGGGAACGAAGCGCCCCCAGACGCCGGGACTGCCGCCCTCGTCGGAAAAGAGTTCCACGACGTAGAGCTCGCCGCCCGCCGACATCGACAGCGGCGCCACGTAGCGCAGCGACGAGGCCGTGCCGCTGAACGCGAACTCGGTGCGATCGGGAAACATCAGCACCACCGGCGAAACCTGGAACAGGTGACGATGCACGACGTTGAGCAACTGCCGGGCGCCCTCGACGCGCTGCAGGTGATCCTCGGCGGTGCGCCACGACTTTATGCCGGTGCGGAATGCCGAGAACAGCGTGAGCGTGATCAGGCTGGTGAGCACCAGCACGATCAGCACCTCGACCAGCGTGAAGCCGCGCGCTCGCGCCGGGCAGGCGTTCACGGTCCCACCCGCAGCGACTGCAGCCTGAAGCTCCCCGGCTGGCGCCCGGAATCCCAGTTCACGTCCACCTCGACGAGGTAGAGCGCCGGGGTCTGCTCGGGCATCACGGCCAGGCCGTCGGGATCCTGGAACGGCGAGACGCTGATGCGCCAGTGGTACTTGTCGCCCTCTTCCACTCCTTCCATCTCGCCGACGGCGACCGGGTAAAGGATGCCGACCTCGGCCAGGCGCGATTCGGCTACCATCGCCGCCATGACGAATTCGTCCATCTTCCCGAGATTGCGCAGGCCGCCGGCGAAGGCCTGGATCAGCGCCACGATGCCGATCGCCGCGAGCACGAAGGCGACCAGCACCTCGAGCAGCGTGAATCCGGTTTGCCGCTGCGCCAATCGACGCGGGATGCGGGGCATGCGCTCGCCTACTCGACGCCCAGGCGCGCGACATCGACCGCGCCGGTGAGCCAGTCGATGCTGACTTCGAACACCACGCCCTCGGCACCGAGCTCGATGGAGCCGCCGCTGGAGGAGCCGTCGGGATAGAAGCGGATGCCCGCCACGTCGCCGCGCACCTCACGCTGCGCCGTGTTGACCAGTACCTTCGCCTCCTCGGGCAGGCGGTAGCGCCGGGTGCGCGTATCGACCACGTAGGACTTGTCGGCGGTGTCCACCCACAGCGCGACGCTGCGCCGCTCGCTCACGGCCTCGGAGCGCGCCCAGCGCAGTCCCGTGGCGAGATCGCGCACCGAGGACTGCAGTTGCGAGCCCACGCCGCGCGAGAGCAGCGGTCCCACGGTCGTCGCGGCCAGGGCGAGGATCATCATCACCACCAGCAGTTCGATCAGGGTGAAGCCGCGCATCGCGCGAGCCCGCACGCCGGGCTCACTCCCAGCTGACGATGTCCGCGTCATCCTTCTCGCCGCCCGGGTTGTTGTCGGCGCCGTAGGAGAACACGTCGAACTCCCCGTGCTCGCCGGGATGGCGGTACTGGTAGTCGCGCCCCCAGGGATCCTTGGGCACGCGCGCCTTGCTGAGATAGGGGCCGTTCCAGCCGACCACGCCCTGCGGCTGCTCGACCAGCGCCTGCAGCCCCGCCTCCTGCGTGGGGTAGTTGCCGACCTCGAGCTGGTACATGTGCAGCGAGGTGACGAGGTCCTCGATCTGCACCTTCGCGGTATCGCTCTTGGCGCCGCCGACGTATTTCATGATGCGCGGGCCGACGATGCCGGCCAGCATCCCGAGGATGACCAGCGCCACCAGCAGCTCCATCAGCGTGAAGCCCGCGGCGCGGGCGAATCGGGAGGAATGTCTGTGCATATGCGAAAAACTCCTTCAGTAGACCAGTTCGTTGACCGACATGATGCCGACCATGATCGAGACGATGATGCCGGCGATCAGCACGCCGAGGCCCAGTATCAGCGCCGGCTCCAGCAGCGCCAGCAGGCGCTTCACGGCGCCGCTCACCTCCTCGTCGTAGATGGCCGCCACCTTCAGCAGGATGGGTTCGAGCTGTCCCGTTTCCTCGCCGACCTGGATCATGTGCATCGCCAGCGGCGGAAAGTGGCTGTGCTCGATCAGCGCGCTGCTGAGCAGCTTGCCTTCCTTCAGCGCGGCCACTCCCTGCTCGAGATCCGCGCGCAGCGTGCGGTTGCCCACGGTTGCCAGCGCGATCGACAACGCATTGACCAGCACCACGCCGCCCTGGAGCAGGGTGCCCAGCGTGTGTGCCAGGCGCGCGGTCTCGACCTTGCGCACCAGGTCGCCGGTGAGCGGTATGCTCAGCAGCTTGCGGTCGAGACGCTCGCGGAACTCGGGCTTGGCCAGCAGGTTCATCACCAGCGCGACCGCGCCGCCGATCGCCAGCACCAGCAACCACCAGTAGCTGGCAACCCAGCCGCCCGCGGCCATCACGATGCGCGTCGGCAGCGGCAGCGTGCCGCCCATCTCGGTGAACATGTCGGCGAACTTCGGCACCACGAAACCGAGCAGGATGATCAGCGAGCCGCTCGCCACCAGCAGCAGGATGGCCGGATACATCAACGCCGAGCTCACCGTGCTCTTCAGCGCCTTGGTGCGCTCCATGTGCTCGGCGAGGCGCGTCAGCGTCGACTCGAGCGCGCCGCTGGATTCGCCGGCACGGATCATGTTGACGAAGAAATCGGAGAATTCCGGGTGCTCGCGAAAGGCATCGGCCAGCGTGCCGCCCGTGCGCACGCGCTTGCTGATCGCGCCGATGATCTCCTTCAGCCGCGCGTCGGTGGCCAGGCCCTGCAGCACGGCGAGGCTGCGATCGAGCGGCACCGAGGACGACAGCATGATCGCCAGCTCGCGCGTGAACTCCCCGATCGCGTTCTGCCCGCCGCGCCGGCGCGAGAACAGGCGCGCCAGCGCGTCGGTGCCGCCGCGCGAGCCGCCCGCCGCCTGCGGTTCTATCGATACCGGCGTCAGTCCCTGGCGCGCCAGCTGGGCGGCGGCACGCTCCACGCTGTCGTGCTCGATCTCCCCGCGCGTGACCTTGCCCTCGGCGGAGATCGCGCGGTACCTGAAGTGTGCCATGGCGCGCCTCGGCCCCCGCTACTGGTGCGTCACGCGCAGCACCTCGTCGATCGAGGTGTGGCCGGCGAAGGCCTTGAGCACGCCGTCTTCGTACATGGTCACCATGCCGTTGGCGCGCGCGGCCTTCATGATGACCTCGGCGCTGGCGTGCTCCAGTATCAGGTGGCGGATGCTGTCATCGACCAGCAGCAGCTCGTGCACGCCCATGCGCCCGCGGTAGCCGGTGCGCGCGCAGGCCTCGCAACCCGTCGCGCGCCAGACCCGGCGCGATCCGGCGCGCTCCACGAGGCGCGAGATACCCATGTGCTGGACCTCCTCGTCGGTGAGCGCGGACTCGCGCCGGCACGCCGGGCACAGCACGCGCACCAGGCGCTGCGCCATGATGGCGTTGACCGTGGAGGTGAGCAGGTAATCCTCGAGGCCCATGTCGAGCAGGCGCGTGACGCCGCTGGCCGAATCGTTGGTGTGCAGCGTCGAGAACACGATGTGGCCCGTCAGCGCCGACTGGATCGCGATGCCCGCGGTTTCGCGGTCGCGCATCTCGCCGATCATGATCACGTCGGGATCCTGGCGCACGATCGAGCGCAGCGCGTGCGCGAAATCGAGCCCGATGCGCGGCGCCGCCTGGATCTGGTTCACGCCCGCGATCTGGTACTCGACCGGGTCCTCCACGGTCATGATCTTGCGCTCGGGCGTGTTCATGCGCGAGAGCACGGCGTAGAGCGTCGTGGTCTTGCCGCTGCCGGTGGGTCCGGTCACCAGGAAGATGCCGTTGGGCCGCTCCAGCACCGACTTCAGGTCCGACAGCACCTTGTCCGAGAGCCCGATGTCCTCGAGGTTCAGGTTCAGTGTCTGCTTGTCGAGGATACGCATCACCACGCTCTCGCCGTGCAGCGTGGGCACGGTGGAGACGCGCAGGTCGACCTCCTTGCCGCTGATCTTCAGCTTGATCCGCCCGTCCTGCGGCAGGCGGCGCTCGGCGATGTTCAGGCGCGAGAGGATCTTCACGCGCGAGATGATCGCCGGCGCCATGCGCGCGGGCGGCGACTCCACGTCCTGCAGCACGCCGTCGATGCGGTAGCGGATCTTCAGCTCGTGCTCGTAGGGCTCGATGTGGATATCGGAGGCGCGCGCCTCGAGGGCGCGACTGAAGACCAGGTTCACGACGCGGATGACCGGCGCGTCGCTGGCCATGTCCTTGAGCCGCTCGACGTCCTCGACGTCTTCCTGCAGCACCGCATCGGACTGCACGCCGTCGACGATCTGGTCCATCGCCGAGCGCCCGCCGCCGTAGAGCCGCTCATGCGCCTGCTCGAGGTCCGAGGCCAGCGCCAGCAGCGGCTCGATGCGCCGCTCGGTCGCGATCTCCAGCGCGCGCAGCACGTAGTCATCGCTCGGGTCGGCCATGGCCACGCGCAGGCACTCGCCGTCGTCGGCGAGCGGCAGCACGTTGAACTGCTGCAGGAACTCGCCGGATATGCGCTCCTCGGCGACGGGTGCCTCGGGGAAGTCGTCGGGTCCGATCAGCGCGCAGCCGGTGAGTTCCGAGACCGCATCGGCGACCTCCTTCTCGGCCACGAGACCCAGGCGCACCAGCGCCTGCCCCAGCGTGCCGCCGGAGATCGCCAGCACGCGCTCGGCGCGCTGCAGATCGGGCTCCGCGAGCTTGCCGCGCGCGACCAGCAGTTTGCCCAGCCCCGAAGCCGGCCCGGTCCCGTTCACGTTCGCCGCCTTATCCATCGCGTTGCTGCAACCAGTGTTTCAGACGAATTCTCCATTGCGGCGGGAGCAGGGAACCGAGCGCCGACCACACGCGGGTCCGGCGCGGGGCATCATAACGGCCATCGCCCGCGCCGTCAGCTTCGCCTGCCAGAGCATCAGGCCCCCCGGGGCGCGCGAAGTTCCGCCGCGCCGGCGTAACAAGTTCGCCTTCCCCCTCGTCACGGCGCTGGCGCGCGACATCCACGGCCCGGCGATACGGGGCCGGCGGATCGGCGGCAACGAAACGCTGTATCAGCGCCTCGTAGTCCGGGTACAGCGCGGTGAGCGTCTTCATCGCGGCCTGCTTCTGCTCTGATTGCGTGTCGGCGAAGCTGACACCACCGGCGTGGTAGACGAAGGTATCCGCGCACAGCAGGTGGCGCCAGCCCTGGCGCGCGGCGCGCAGGCAGAACTCGTTTTCCTCGCCGTAGCCCCTGCCGAACAGCGCCACGTCGAAGAGCCCCACCTGCGCCAGGCAGTCGCGGCGGATGTACATGCAGAAACCCACCGCGGTGGGAACGGGCACTGCCTCGCCGCGGTTGACCTCGCGAAACAGCGCATCCAGTTCTGCCACCGACATGCCCTGCGGCAGGGCGTTGTCCTCGCAGAAGACCGGGTAGCTGCAGATCGTGGCGTTGTTGGAGAACGGCGTCACGCTGGCGGTCGCGGGCTCGCGCCAGGCGCACGCGCGCAGCCGGTCGAGCCAGTCGTTGGCGACCACCGTGTCGCTGTTCAGCAGCACCACGTCGCGCGCCGGATGCAGCGCCATGCCGCGGTTCGCCGTGGCCACGAAACCGAGGTTCGCCGCGTTCTCGAGCACCGTCACGCCCTCCAGTCCGCGCAGGTAGCGCCTCAGCTCCGGCTCGGGGCTCGCATCGTCGATCACGATGATCTGCGCCGCGGTGCGACAGCGCGAGGCCAGCACGCTCTCGATGCAGGCACGCGTTTCCCCGAGGCCGCGATAGACCGGGATGATCACGTCGACGCAGGTCTCGCGCCCGCTGGCGCTGCCGGCCGTGCGCTCAGGCGCGCTCATCGGCGGGTTCCGGTTCGCCCACACGACAGGCCAGGTCCTCGATGGCGATCCAGCCCATCATCGCGGGATCCGCCTCCGCGGTGAAATGCAGCGCATCGTGCACCCAGTGGTGCTGCACATGCCGTTCCTGGGTCCCGGCGGCGATGGCGACGCCGACGATATAGTCGCCGGTGGCAAACAGCGGCATCCGGAACGCGAACTCCACCACGAAACGGCTGCCGGCCCGCACGAAGCGCCAGTCCGGCAGCTGCTTCAGGGTATTGCCGCCGAGCAGATATTCGCCGAGCCGGTTCTTGACGAAGAATCCGGCTATCGGCGCATCGATGTCGGTGAACGCGCGGCCGCTCAGGCGCAGGCGCACGCGTTGTGCCGCCATCAGCAGCTTCAGCGGCGTACCGTCCTGCCCCAGCAGCTCGACCTGCTCCACCCGTGCCTGGCCGGTACCGAACTGCCCGGCGGGATGCTCCACGGCCCCGGCGGATTCCTGCGCGTCGTTGCGGGCCTGCTGCTCCGGGTACAACGAGCCCAGGTACGCTTCGCAGACCTCCTTGGCGGGGCCGAGGCGCGCGATGCACCCGCGATCCAGCCAGAGGGCCTTGTCGCACAGCGTGATCACCGAATGGACGTCGTGACTGACGAACACCAGCGTGCCGTGCTCCTTGAACTGCCTGATGAAGCGGATGCATTTCTGCACGAAGTAGGCATCGCCCA
This sequence comes from Pseudomonadales bacterium, assembly GCA_035433265.1. Lineage (GTDB taxonomy): Bacteria > Pseudomonadota > Gammaproteobacteria > Pseudomonadales > UBA5518 > UBA5518. The sequence continues at coordinate 17,029 of DAORUQ010000038.1, forward strand.
CCGCGAGCGCCTCGTCGATGATCAGGATGTCGGCGTTCACGTGCGCGATCACCGCGAACGCGAGCCGCACGAACATGCCGCTGGAATAGGTCTTCACGGGCTGGTCGATGAAGTCGCCGATCTCGGCGAACGCGAGTATCGAGGGCATGGCATCGTCGATCTCGGCGCGACCGAGGCCGTAGATGGCGCCGTTCATGTAGACGTTCTCGCGCCCGGTGAACTCCGGGTTGAACCCTGCGCCCAGTTCCAGCAAGGCGGCGATCCGGCCGTTCACCGTCACGGTGCCCGCGCTCGGGCTCAGCGTGCCGCAGATGATCTGCAGCAGCGTCGACTTGCCCGCGCCGTTGCGCCCGATCAGGGCCAGCGTCTCGCCGCGGCGCACGTCGAGGCTCATCGGCTGCAACGCGTCAAAGCGCTCGCAGCGCTGCGCGCGCCAGCCGAAGAGCTGGTACAGCAGGCGATCGAAGGGGTGCGCGAAGATGCGGTAGCGCTTGGCGATGCCATCGAGGCGGATCGCGACATCAGAGGACATCGGCGAACCCCGGCTGCGCCTTGCGGAACACCTGCCAGCCCAGCAGCGCGACCAGCAGCGCGACGGCCGTGAACCGCGCCAGCGTCTGCCAGTCGGGCATCGCGCCGCCGAGCACCAGGGCGCGCAGCTCGCCGATGACGTAGGTCAGGGGGTTCAGATACAGGTGCTCGCGCAGCCCGGCCGGCAGCGCTTCCAGCGGGTACAGCACCGGCGCCAGGAACAGCAGCATCGTGCTCACCACCGGCAGCACCTGCGCGAGATCGCGCAGGTACACGCCCAGTGCCGCGATGAACCAGCTCAAACCGAGCGCGAGCAGCGCGAACGGCAGCAGCAACAGGGGCAGCAACAGCACGCCGGCATGGACCTGCTGCTGCACGACCCCGGCCGCGACGAGGAGCACCAGCAAGCCGACCAGCAGGTGGAACAGGGCCGCGAACACCAGCACCACCGGGATGATCCACAGCGGAAACACCACCTTCTTGACGTAGCCGGTGTTCTCCGCGATCAGCGCGGGCGAACGGTTCAGGCATTCGGCGAGGAAGGAGTGCAGAAGAACGCCCGCGAACAGGTTGAGCGCAAAGCTGGCGGTGTCGCCATCGCCGGTCTGCCAGCGCACGCGAAAGACGGTGCCGAACACGAACGTATAGACCGCCAGCATCACCAGCGGCGAGGCGAAGGACCAGAGCAGGCCCATCATCGAGCCCCGGTACCGCCCGAGGACCTCGCGGCGGCTCATCTGGTAGATCAGGAAAACGTGCTGCTTCAGCATCGCGGGCCTATCCGGGACGCCGGCACGCGCAGCGGGACACGCGCTATCGCGGCGCCGCCTGCACGAGGGCCGATACCGCGGCCTGGTTCACCTCGATGCCCTCGAGCGAGCGGGTCTCCTCGACCTTCTGCTTGCGCAGGGCGGCCTGGAATTTTTCACGTTCGCGCGAGATGAGCTCGGCCTTCACCTCGTCGTACTCCAGCTTGTGCTCGGGCTTGCGCTCGCCGAGCTTGATGACATGGAAGCCGAACTGCGTTTCGACCACCTCGCTGATCTGCCCCGGCTCGGTCAGCGCGAAGGCCGCCTCGTCGAAGGGCTTCACCATCTTGCCGCGCTCGAAGTAACCGAGGTCGCCCCCATTGGTCTTGACGCTGGGATCGTCCGACAGCTCCAGCGCCAGTTCCTCGAACGGAGTCTTGCCTTCCACGGCACGCCGGCGCGCGTCCTGCGCCCGCTTCAGGGCCTCGTCACGCCCGCGCTCGGCGCCTACCGAGACCAGGATATGCGAGGCGCGCACGCGTGCGGGCTGCGTGAACTGCTCGGGGTTGGCCACGTACTTCTCGCGGGCGAGCTTCTCGAAGTCGGGCTCGCGCTCCCCGGCGACTGCCGCATCGAGCGCGGCCTTCATCAGGCGCTGGTCGCTTTGCATGGCAATCTGGAAGCG
>DAORUQ010000039.1:0-18976 GCA_035433265.1 Pseudomonadales bacterium
AGCGCGATGCGCGCCGGCTTGTCGATGGTGTAGGACTGCGGCGACGGCGGCGTGCCGTCGAACTTCATGCGGATCTCGAACTTGCCGCCCGGCAGCGCATTGAAGCCGATGTCCGTCATCGAGACGGGAGCGGCGAACGCCGAGAGCGCCGGCAGCAGCACGGCGAGCACTGCCGCCAGGGCCGAGCGCCACGACATGCGTGCCGTACCGGGAAGGTGACGCGATTTCTTGGTTACGCTGTCCATACTGTCTCCGCGCTCTACTGTTCTGTCAGCTTGATCGTTCGGGGGCGCTCTATCCAGCCACCCACCCCATTGGGGACGATCTCCGTGATGGCGATCTCCGTTTCGGTGGTCGCGACGATCCTGCCGTGGTTCTTGCCCAGATAATTGCCTATCCGGACCCGGTGCACGCCGCTCTCCTCGTCCTTGACCAGCGCCCAGAGCGTTCCCTTCTGGGTCAGCGTTCCCACCATCTGCAGGCCTTCGATATTGAAGCGCTCGAGGAACTCGCGCGCGCGCAGCAGGTCGGGCTTGACCGTCTTGCCCACCTGCACGGCCGCTTCCCTGGCGCTCAGCGGGATGTCGAAGGGAGCGCGCATGGACTGCGCGGAATAGGTGAACGACTGGTACGGCTTGAACGTCGGGATCGGCTCTATCGCGCCGACCGGCCGCGCCTTGACCTCGGCCATGTACGCGTCCAGGTCGGCGAAATCGCCGCCGCAGCCGCCCAGCAGGGCGGCACAGAAAACGAGGCTTGCTGTTCTCTTGGCGCCCATCATTGTTCGCCCTTGTATCGGTACGTTTTGGCCTGGATCCGCATGCTCAGCTCGCCGGAGTTGCCACCGGGAGTGATCGCGAAATCGTGCAGGGTCACGATCCGCGGCAGCCCCGCCACGCCGCTGGCGAATCCGCCGAGATCGTGATAGCCGCCCTTGACGTTGATGTTGATCGGCAGCTCGACGTAGAACTCCGCGGCCCGCTCGCCCTCGAGGGCGATGCTGTCGAAGGCGAGGCCCGCGTCGGTGCCCTTCTCGGTGATGTCCTCGAGCAACCCGGGCACCTCGGTGTCCTTGGGCAGCTGCGAGAGCAGCGCGCCGAACTGCTCCTCCATCTCGGCCAGCTGCGCCTTCAGCGCCTCGAGGTTCGCCACCTGGAACGCCTTGAGCCGGTACTCCTCGCGCAACTGCGTTTCCGCGGTTCGTACCGCCAGGAGTTGCTCGCGCATCCCCTTCAGGTGGTAGTTCCAGCCGAGGAAGCAGACCAGTCCGAAGACCAGCACCCACACCACGACCTTGACCGCGATCGGCCAGGAGCCGATGTTGTCCAGCGTGAGATCGGAGAGATTGACCTCGCGCAGCGACTTCAGTGAATCCGCCAGTGCCATACCTTATTCCCCCGCCTCGCCCTGGCCGTCTTCCCCGGTCACGCCCGGCATGCTCACCTTCACGGTCAGGTCGAAATCGTTGGCCTGCTCGCCGAAACCGGGATTGGCCTTCACGCCCTTCAACGTCGGTTCCGAGAACCATTCCGAGGCATCGAGCCGTCGCATCAGGCTGGAAACGCGGTTGTTGGACTCCGCCGTGCCGCGCAGCGTGATCTGCTGCCCGGTGCGTTCCATGCCGCGGAAGTACACGCCGTCGGGCAGCGTGCGCACGATCTCGTCGAAGATGCGCACGATCAGCGGGCGCGTGCCCTGCAGGTCCTGGATCACCTTCATGCGATCGATAAGCTGGTTGCGCCGTGCCTGCAGTTCCTTGATCTCGGCCACCTGCTTGTCGAGCGCGGCGATGTGGGTCTTCAGGTACTGGTTGCGCTCGTTCTGGTAGTCGATCTGCCCGTTGATGAGCAGGTGGCCGATCAACGCCACCAGCACGCCGGCGGCGGCCACGCCGCCGAGGACGGCCAGGAACTCCTTGCGCTGCTGCTCGCGCCGCTGCTCGCGCCACGGTAACAGGTTGATCTTTGCCATCAGTCGAAGCTCCTCATCGCGAGGCCACAGGCAATCATCAGCGCGGGGGCATCGTTGGCCAGCGCCGCGGAGTTCACGCGCGAGGACACGCCCATGCCCTTGAACGGGTTGGCAACCGTCGTCGGCGTGCCGAGCTTGTCCTCCACTGCCTGCGCGAGGCCCGTGAGCGCCGCGACCCCGCCCGCCAGCACGACGTGATCCACGTCGTTGTACTGCGTCGAGGAGAAGAAGAACTGCAACGAACGGGTGACCTGCTGGATCACGGCTTCGCGAAACGGCTCCAGCACTTCCTGCTCGTAATCGGCCGGCAGGCCGCCTTCCTTCTTCGCCAGCCCCGCCTCCTGCACGCTCAGGCCGTAGCGGCGCTGGATCTCCTCGGTGAGCTGCTTGCCACCGAAGAGCTGTTCGCGGGTGTAGATCGTGTGTCCACCGCTCAGCACGCTGAGCGTGGTCATGGTCGAGCCGATGTCGACGATGGCGACGGTGTAGTCCTCGTCGAGGCCGAGCTGGCCCTCGATGAGCCCGAAGGCGCGCTCCATCGCGTAGATCTCGACGTCCACCACGCGCGGCACCAGGTCGGCGGCCTCGATGACCTCGACCCGCGTATCGACGTTCTCGCGCCGGCAGGCGGCGAGCAGCACCTCGACCTGGCCCGGTCCGCGCTCGGACGCGCCCTGGATTTCGAAATCGATGGCCACCTCGTCCAGCGGATAGGGAATGTACTGGTCCGCCTCGACGCTGATCTGCGCTTCCATGGCGTCATCGGAGAGGCCCTCGGCCATCTCGATGATCTTGGTGATGACCGCGGAGCCCGCCACGGCGACCGCGACGTCACTGGTCTTGGTCTTGGCCTTGACCACCACGTCCTTGAGACACTGGGCGACCGCATCGACCTCGGCGATGTTCTTTTCGACCACCGAATTCGGCGGCATCGGCTGTACCGCGTAGCTCTCCACGGTGTAGCGATCGCCGTTGCGACTGAGCTCCAGGAGCTTCACGGAGGTCGAGCTGATATCGATCCCCAGAACCGGTGGCGTCTTCCGTTTGAATAGCCCTATCACGTTGTTTTTCCTGGTGAATCCGGGAGCCTTGCTGGCCTCGCGAGATGGCGCCGGCAGCGAAGCAAGCTTAAGCGTAGTTCAAATCCATAATAAGAAAAGAAAATGTTTATAATCGTCCGCAAGCCTGTTTTTCCGGCCATTCCGGGCCTTTTGAGTCACCAAATCCGATGCGTTCGATTGTAGTCTGGAGCTGGCGCCTGTGCCGCGTGGTGCTGCCGCCGATTGCCGCAGGAGTGATCGCCGTCACAGGCTCGCTGCTGTATCTGGGCCCGCGGCTGCCGTCGGTGGATGTGTTGCGCGACGTCAGGTTCCAGGAGCCGCTGCGCGTCTACACCCGCGACGGCCTGTTGATGGGCGAGTTCGGCGAGATGCGCTGCTCGCCGGTGCGCTTCGAGCAGATCCCCCAGGTGCTCGTCCAGGCGGTGCTCGCCGCCGAGGACGACCGTTTCCTGAGCCACCACGGCGTCGATTTCGGCGGGCTGACGCGCGCGGCGTGGGAACTCGCGACCACCCGCAGCATCCAGTCGGGCGGCAGCACCATCACGATGCAGGTCGCGCGCAACTACTTCCTCAGCCGCGACCAGACGTTCGTGCGCAAGTTCAACGAGATCCTGCTCGCGCTGCAGATCGAGCGCGAGCTCGACAAGCGGCAGATCCTCGAGCTCTATCTCAACAAGATATTCCTCGGCTACCGCGCCTACGGCGTCGAGGCCGCGGCTCAGGTCTACTACGGGCGCCCGATCGCGCAGCTGTCGCTGGATGAGGCCGCGCTGATCGCCGGCCTGCCGAAGGCGCCCTCGGCGCTGAATCCGCTCGACAATCCCGCCGGTGCCCGCGCGCGGCGCGACTGGATTCTCGGGCGCATGCTGGAGCTCGGCTACATCGATCGCGCCGCGCACGATGCCGCGCTCGCCGCGCCGGTCGCCGCGCGCCAGCACGGCTCGCGCATCGATCTGCATGCCGAGCACGCCGCGGAAATGGCGCGCGCCGAGATGATCTCCCGCTATGGCCACGAGGCCTATGTCGATGGCTACATCGTGCACACCACCATCGACGGCCGCCTGCAGCGGCAGGCCCAGCATGCGGTGGAGCGCGGACTGCTCGCATACGACAGGCGCCACGGCTTCCGCGGCGCCGAGGCGCGACTCGAGGGCACGACCCCCGGTCAGTGGCTGCCCCAGCTCGCGCGCATCCCCACGGTGGCCGGTCTCGAGCCCGCGGTGGTCACGCACGTCGGCGAGCACGAGATCGACGTGCTCACGGCGCGCGAGTCGGTGCGCATCGGCTGGGAACGCGGACTGTCCGCCGCGCGGCGCTACATGAGCCCCGACTACCGCGGCCCCTCGCCCACCTCCGCCGCCGAGCTCGTGGCTCCCGGCGACGTGGTCAGGATCACGGCCGACGAGCAGGGCTGGCGACTCAGCCAACTGCCCGACGCGCAGGCGGCCCTGGTGTCGCTGGACGCCTCGGACGGCGCGATCCGCGCGCTGGTCGGAGGCCTCGACTTCGACTACAGCAAGTTCAACCGCGTCGCGCAGGCGCGGCGCCAGCCGGGCTCGAACATCAAGCCGTTCATCTATGCCGCAGCGATGGAGAACGGCTTCACGCCGGCATCGGTCATCAACGACGCCCCGATCGTGTTCCACGACCCGGGACTCGAGAAGGTCTGGCGGCCCGAGAACGACTCCGGCAAGTTCTACGGCCCGACCAGCCTGCGCACCGCGCTGGTGAACTCGCGCAACCTGGTCTCGATCCGGCTGCTGCAGCAGCTCGGTGTCGCCAGGGCCGTCGACTACCTGAGCAACCTCGGCTTCGAGCGCGCCGACCTCGTGCCCAACCTCTCGCTCGCGCTCGGCACACCGAGCCTGACCCCGCTCAGCCTGGTGTCCGCCTACGCGATCCTCGCCAATGGCGGCTACAGGGTGCAGCCCTACCTCGTGGGCGAAGTGCGTCGCGCCGGCGGCGAGCTGGTCGCGCGCGCCGATCCGCCTCGCGCCTGCCCCGACTGCATCGGCACCGGGCCGGCGCGCGAAGCCGCCTCGATCGAGGAAGTCCTGGCCGAACCCGCGCCGCAGCCCGAGGCTGCGCCGCAGAAGACCGCCCCGCGCGTCATGGATCCGCGCGTCGCCTACATGATCGACAACATTCTCAGGGACGCCGTGAAGCACGGCACCGGGCGCCGGGCGCTGGAGCTGAAACGCGCCGACATCGCCGGCAAGACCGGCACCACGAACGGACCGACCGACGCCTGGTTCTCCGGGTACGCGGGCATGGTCGTCACGACGGCCTGGCTCGGTTTCGACGCCAACACGCCGCTCGGGCGCCAGGAGTTCGGCGGTTCCGCCACGCTGCCCATCTGGGTCGACTTCATGCGCGAAGCCACCCGCGACATGCCGACCTACGTGCGGCCGATGCCGGTAGGGCTGGTCAACGTGCGGGTCGATCGCCAGACCGGCCTGCTGGCCGCGCCCGGCCAGCGCGATGCGGTGTTCGAACTCTTTCCGCTGGAGAACGTGCCCTCGGTGACACCGACCGGAGACGCCTACCCCTCCGACGAGTACAACACGCAGGACATTTTCTGAATCAGGCGCCCGGCGCGAGCGCCGCCGGGTGGCGCAACTGCATCATCCAAGGCGGATGTCCGCGCGCGCGCGCGGGATTGCGCCAGGTCAGCCAGCCGCGCACCTCGACGGCGGTGCCCTCGAGTGCGCGCAGTTCATCGAGGCTGAAGTATTTGCGGTCGGCGTCCGCGATGCGCAGCGACACGCGATCATCGATCTCGACCCACCACGTCGATCCCGCCGGCTCGACCGCGGTCACGCGCCCCTGCAGCAGGCGAAAACCGCTCTCCCCGGGCGCCAGGGTCGCGGTCGCGCGCGGCGCGAAGGCGCCGCTGCGCCACAGCCCGGCACGCGCGGCGCGCGCGCTGCGTTCGGCGCGGCGCAGGCAGTCCAGCTGGCCGAGGTTGGGCGGCACCGTCACCTGGCGCGCGAGGCCGGCAGCGAGCAGCGCGGCCTCGAGGCTCTCGCCGTCGGCGCGGTAGACGTGCGCCAGCGTGCGGCCGTAGCGGTCGCGCCGATCCGAGCCGACCACGACGCCCAAGCGCCCGGAGCCGAGGAAGCTGCGCGCGAAGCGGGTGGCTTCGACGGCCCCCGCCTCCGGGCGGCCGTCGCTGCCGCGCGTCTCGGGGGCGTTGACGCCGATCAGCCTGAGGCGACTGCCGTCGGCGAGTGCCAGCGTGTCGCCATCGACCACCTTGGCCAGGCGAGCGGGCGTGAGTCCGGGACCGGGAGCACAGGAAGGATCCGCCGCGGCGACCCGCGCCAGGCAGCAGACGCACAGCAGGACGCCGGCCGCTCGCGCGACCGGCGTCCCGGACAGCCTCTGCAGGAAGGCGGCAGCGCTCGGCAACAATGCCCGGCCGCCGCAGGAATCAGTCCTGACGGCGCGTGCCGACAGCGCCGAAACGCTTCTTGAAACGGTCGATACGACCGCCGGTGTCCATCACCTTCTGCTTGCCCGTGTAGTACGGGTGGCATTTCGAGCAGACGTCGATATGCAGGTTCTTCACGAGCGTGGAGCGCGTCTCGATCACGTTGCCGCAGCTGCAGTTGGCGGAAACCTTGTCGTAAGCGGGATGTATATCGGCTTTCATCGTGTCACCTTGCCGCGCCCTGGCGCCCGCCCTGCTCTGGCCGGGGGGAATCGCCGCGCCGTTGGAATAAAAAAGAGCGCGGCATACTAAGCACTGGGACCCGCGATGGCAAGCCGCCCGGTCGGCGGCTGTGGAAAATACCCGTCCGGGGGCTGGACGGGCCGCGGACGCGCCCATACCCTCCGACCATGCCCGCCGAACCGATCCTGCGCGTCGCCATCCCCGCACCGCTGCGCCACGCCCTCGACTACCTGCCGCCGGCCGGGGTCGAGGCGGCCGCGATCGGCGCGGGCATGCGCGTCGTGGTGCCGCTGGGACCGCGGCGCCTGGTCGGCGTGATCACCGAGGTGATCGCGCGCAGCGAGCTGGCGCCGGGGAAGCTGCGCCGCGCCCTGGCGCTACCCGACGCCGCACCGCTCGTGCCGCCGGACCTGCTCGCGCTCTGCACCTTCGCCGCCCGCTACTACCACGCGCCGCTCGGCGAGGTGGTCGTGAACACGCTGCCGGTGGAACTGCGCACGGTCGAGCGCGCGCCGCGGCGCGTCGCGCGCTGCTGGCAGGCGACGACGGAGAGTTTCGGGCTGGGCGAGGCGGCGCTCGCACGCGCCCCGAAGCAGGCCGCGGCACTCGCGTTCCTGCAGCGACAGGGCCCCGCGGACGATGCCGCCTGCCGCGCCGCCGGAATCGACGGCGCGACATTGCGCGCGCTGGAGCACAAGGGCCTGGCGATGGCCGCACCGGCGGGCCACGCCGCGACGCCCGCGGTGCCGGCGCCAGCGGCCAGCGCCGCGGCGCCGGCACTGAACGCCGGGCAGCAGGCCGCGCTGGCCGCGCTGGAGCAGACCTGCGGCGCCTTCCACTGCGCGCTGCTCGAGGGCGTGACCGGCAGCGGCAAGACCGAGGTGTACCTGCGCTTCATCGAGCGCGTGCTCGCCGCGGGGCGCCAGGCGCTGGTGCTGGTACCCGAGATCGGCCTCACCCCGCAGACGCGCCAACGCTTCGAGGCACGCTTCGGGCACGGCATCGCGGTGCTGCACTCGGGGCTTGGCGACCGCGAACGCCTCGACACCTGGCGCCGCTGCGCCGACGGCCGGGCGCGGGTGCTGATCGGCACGCGCTCGGCACTGTTCAGCCCGCTGCCCGAACTCGGGGCGATCATCATCGACGAGGAGCACGATGCCTCGTTCAAGCAGCAGGAAGGCTTCCGCTACTCGGCGCGCGACCTCGCGGTGGTGCGCGCGCGCCAGCTCGGCGTGCCCGTGGTACTCGGTTCCGCCACGCCCTCCACCGAGAGCCTCGCGAACTGCGCGAGCGGCCGCTTCCTGCACCTGCGGCTGCACGAGCGCGCCGGTGCCGCGCGCCCGCCCGCGGTGCGACTGCTCGACGTCAGGGGGCAGGCGCTCGAGGGCGGCATGTGCGGCGATACCATCGCGCGCATCGGCGCAGAGCTCGCCGCGGGCAACCAGGCGCTGGTGTTCCTGAACCGCCGCGGCTGGGCACCGGTGCTGAGCTGCACCGACTGCGGCTGGATGGGCGAGTGCCAGCACTGCGACGCGCGCATGACGCTGCACCGCGCCCAACGGCTGCTGTGGTGCCATCACTGCGATGCGCGCGCAGCGGTACCGCTGAGCTGCCCGCACTGTCGCAGCGCGCGCCTGATCGCGCTCGGCACCGGCACCGAGCGCACCGAGCACGCACTGCAGCGCCTGTTCCCCGCCTTCCCCATCCGGCGCATCGATCGCGGCACGATGCAGGCACGCGACGCGATGGAACAGCTCATCGGCCAGCTCGAGCGCGGCGAGCCCTGCATCCTGGTCGGCACGCAGATGCTGGCCAAGGGGCATCACTTCCCGCACGTGACGCTGGTCGCGATCATCGACCTCGACGGCGGGCTGTTCAGCGCCGACTTCCGCGCCGCCGAGCGCACCGGGCAGCTGCTGGTACAGGTCGCCGGGCGCGCCGGGCGCGCCGAGCGTCCCGGCGAGGTACTGGTGCAGACCTTCCACCCGGGGCATCCCTGGCTGACGCGACTGGTGGACGGGGGCTACGAGGCATTCATCGAGCCGATCCTCGTCGAACGCCGCCAGCAGGGGCTGCCGCCCTACGCGCATCTGGCGATCCTGCGCGCCGAGAGCCGCGAGCAGCAGCCCGCGCTCGCGCTCCTGCAGGAGCTCAAGCAGGAGTTGCTGCACGAGCACCGCACGGTGCAGATCATCGGCCCCGTGCCGGCGCCGATGCAGCGCCGCGCCGGGTTCCACCGGCTGCAGCTGCTGCTGTCGCACGCGCAGCGCACCCCGCTGCACGCCGCCCTCGATGCCGCGTGCGGGCTGCTCGAGACCCGGCGCGCGCCCGGCGTCGAACGCTGGCACATCGACGTGGACCCGCAGGAAGGCGCCTGAAAACGCGGCGCCGTTTGGCAACAGCCCACGCGATACTGATAATGCGCACTCCCGGGCCGCCGGCCCGCCCGTAGCCGCAGCGCTCCGGCGCACCCACACTGCAGATTCGACCATGGCCCATGACTTCGCCAAACAACGTGCCGCGCGGGCGAACCGCTCCGGCCAGCCCGCGCACGCACCGTGGCTCTGGCTCGTCAGCGGCATCGTGATCGGCACGCTGGTCAGCTTCCTGGTCTACCTCGCCACGCTCACCCCGCCGCCGCAGCAGGCGGCAACGGTGAGCGCCGACGCGGCGGGGGAGGAACCGGCGAAGGCAGCGGCTACCGAGCCCGCGAAGACGAAAAAAGCTGCGACAGCCCCCGAAACCAGGCCGCAGTTCGATTTCTACGACATCCTGCGCCAGACGGAGAACGGCAACGCTGCGGCCGAGGCCGCGACGCAGGCAGCCCAGGCCAGCGCCAGGCCAGCACAACCCGTGGAGGTGCCCGAGCCGCAGACGCCCGCACCGACGGTCGCCGCCGCGAAGCCCGCGGCCACGCCGGCGACCGGAGCGCCTCCCGCTGCAGGCGCCGCAGCAAGCGCTCCCGCCGCCGCGACGCCTGCAACGCCGAAGCCGGAAACACCCAGGGCCGCCGCGCTCGCGATGCAGGCCGGCGCCTTCAGCCAGCATGCCGACGCGGACCGCCGCCGCGGCGAGATCCTGCTGCTCGGCTACGACGCCCGCGTCGAGCCCGTCAAGGGCGCCGACGGCCAGACCCGCTACCGCGTCACGGTCGGCCCCTTCGCCGACCCCGCGGCGCTCGCCAACGCGCGCCGCGCGCTGCGCGACGTGGGCATCGAGACGCTGTGAACGCACGGCGCACTTGAAACGGCGCGCCCGCGCCCGCATATCGTTTCATCAGGCGCGCTGCGCCACATCGCACCTGGATCACGAGAGGAGAGCGCCTTGGAGCAGTATCGGGGAACCACCATCCTCTCGGTCAGGCGCCACGGCAAGGTCGTGATCGGCGGCGACGGCCAGGTGTCGATGGGCAATACCGTCATGAAGTCCAACGCACGCAAGGTGCGCCGCCTGCACGAGGGCAAGGTCATCGCGGGCTTCGCCGGCGGCACCGCCGACGCGTTCACGCTGTTCGAGCTCTTCGAGGCGCAACTCGACAAGCACCAGGGGCAACTGGTGCGCGCCGCGGTCGAGCTGGCCAAGGCCTGGCGAACCGATCGCGCCCTGCGCCGGCTCGAGGCGCTGCTCGCGGTGGCTGACCGCGGCAACTCGCTGATCATCACCGGCAACGGCGACGTGATCGAGCCCGAGGACAGCCTGATCGCGATCGGCTCCGGGGGACCCTACGCGCAGTCCGCCGCGCGTGCCCTGCTGCGCCACACCGACATGCCGGCGCGCGAGATCGTCGAGAGCAGCCTCGGCATTGCCGCCGACATCTGCATCTACACCAACCACAACCGCACCATCGAAGAGCTCGACGCCGCGCCCTGAGGCGCGGCGCGACACCACCGCCCGCACACCAACGGTATTGCGCCCATGTCCAGCATGACCCCCCGCGAGATCGTCCACGAACTCGACCGCTACATCATCGGCCAGCAGGAAGCCAAGCGTGCCGTCGCGGTGGCGCTGCGCAATCGCTGGCGCCGCACGCAACTCGACCCCGAGCTCGCGCGCGAGGTCACGCCGAAAAACATCCTGATGATCGGCCCGACCGGTGTCGGCAAGACCGAGATCGCGCGCCGCCTCGCGCGCCTCGCCAACGCGCCCTTCCTCAAGATCGAGGCCACCAAGTTCACCGAGGTCGGCTACGTGGGGCGCGACGTGGAGTCGATCGTGCGCGACCTGGTCGACGTATCGCTGAAGATGCACCGCGAGTCCGAGATCGCCAGGGTGCGCGAACGCGCGCTGGATGCCGCCGAGGAACGCATCCTCGATGCGCTGCTGCCGCCGGCGCGCCCGGCGCCGGGCGCCGCACCCGAGCGCGATTCCGCCGCGCGCCAGGTGTTTCGCAAGAAACTGCGCGAGGGCGAGCTCGACGAGCGCGAGATCGACATCGAGCTCACGGCAGCGCCGGTGGGCGTCGAGATCATGGCCCCGCCCGGCATGGAGGAGATGACCAGCCAGCTGCAGGGCATGTTCGCGAACCTGTCGGCCGGGCGCAGCAAGACGCGCCGCCTCAGCGTGCGCGCCGCACTGAAAATGGTCCAGGACGAGGAGGCGGCGAAGCTCGTCAACGAAGACGACCTCAAGCGCCGCGCGCTGGAGGCGGTGGAGCAGAACGGCATCGTGTTCCTCGACGAGATCGACAAGGTCGCGCGGCGCTCCGAGTACCAGGGCGCCGACGTCTCGCGCGAGGGCGTGCAGCGCGACCTGCTGCCGCTGATCGAGGGCTGCACCGTGAGCACCAAGCACGGCACGGTGCGCACCGACCACATCCTGTTCATCGCCTCCGGCGCTTTCCACCTCGCCAGGCCCTCGGACCTGATCCCCGAACTGCAGGGCCGCCTGCCGATCCGCGTCGAGCTCGGCGCGCTCAGTCCCGAGGAGTTCGCGCGCATCCTCACCGAGCCCAATGCCTCCCTCACCGAGCAGTACCGCGCGCTGCTGGCAACCGAGAACCTCGCGGTGGAATTCACGCCCGAGGGCATCCGGCGCCTCGCCGAGGTGGCCTGGGAAGTGAACGAGCGCACCGAGAACATCGGGGCGCGGCGCCTGCACACGGTGATGGAGCGCCTGCTCGAGGAGGCCTCCTTCAGCGCCGCCGATCGCGGCTCGAGCCGCGAGACCAGCCGCCTCCTCATCGACGCCGCCTACGTCGACGCGCAGCTCGGAGAGCTTGCGCGCAATGAGGATTTGAGCCGCTTTATCCTGTAAGCTAGCGGGCCAGTCCAGGGGAGGAGCGTCGGGCGCGAGCATGAGCGTACAGGTCAAGGTGCCCGAGACGATCCGCCTGCACCGGGCATCACGCGTGCTGGAGCTCGGCTATGCCGACGGCGAGCATTACAGCCTGGGTTGCGAGTACCTGCGCGTGTACTCGCCCTCGGCCGAGGTGCGCGGCCACGGCGCCGGACAGGAAACGCTGCAGACCGGCAAGCGCCTGGTCACCATCGAGCGCATCGAGACCGTGGGCAACTACGCCCTGCAGTTCCACTTTTCCGACGGCCACGACAGCGGCATCTACTCCTGGGAGTACCTGCACGAGCTGTGCCGCGAGCAGCACAAGCGCTGGGCCGATTACCTCGCACGCCTCGCGCTCGCCGGCGCCTCGCGCGAACCGGCGGGCCCCGTCCTGATCGCCAGGCAATGAGCACGCGCCACGGAGACGCCCATGGCTGAAGACCGCACCACGCATTTCGGCTATCGCGAAGTCGCCGAGCAGGACAAGGCGCGCCTCGTCGGCGGCGTATTCCACTCGGTGGCGGCGCGCTACGACCTCATGAACGACCTGATGTCGGGCGGCATCCACCGCCTGTGGAAGCGCCTGACGATCGAGCTCTCCGGCGTGCGCGAGGGACAGCGCGTGCTCGACGTCGCCGGCGGCACCGGCGATCTCGCGGCGCGCTTCTCGCGCATCGTGGGCAGTTCGGGCCGCGTGGTGCTCTCGGACATCAACGAGTCCATGCTCGGTACCGGGCGCAACAAGCTGCTCGACCACGGGGTGTGCGCCAACGTCGATTTCGTGCTCGCCGACGCCGAGCAGCTGCCCTTCGCCGATCACAGCTTCGACTGCATCACGATCGCCTTCGGCCTGCGCAACGTCACGCACAAGGAGCGCGCGCTGGAATCCATGCTGCGCGTGCTGCGCCCCGGCGGACGGCTGCTGGTGCTGGAGTTCTCGAAACCCACGAGCGAGCTGCTCGGCAAGCTCTACGATGCCTACTCCTTCGGCGTGCTGCCCAGGCTCGGCAAGCTCGTGGCCGGCGACGAGGACAGTTACCGCTACCTAGCCGAATCGATCCGCATGCATCCGGACCAGGAAACACTGCGCGACATGATGGAGGACGCGGGCTTCGGGCGCTGCGACTACCACAACATGACCGGCGGCATCGTGGCGGTGCACCGCGGCTTCAAGGCCGACGCATGAATGCCGGCGCCTCGACGCTGAACGTCGCGGCGCTCGCCGCGCTGGAGCGCGCGATCAATGCCGCCCTCGGCATGGACGACGCCACGCGCGAGCAGGTGAACGCGCTCGCGGGCAAGGTGTTCTGCATCGACTGCAGCGTGCCGGCGCTGCGCGTCTACATCGCGCCCGGGGCGGACAGCGTGCGACTCTACAGCCATTACGAGGGCGCGGTGTCCTGCACCGTGAGCGGCGCCGGATCGGATTTCGTGGCGCTCGCCGGCGCCCTCGACAAGGCCAGCGCGCTGGTGAACGGCAACCTGCGCATCAGCGGCGACAGCGCCCCGCTGCTCGCGCTCGAGAAGGCGCTCGGCACGCTCGAGCTCGACTGGGAACAGCGCCTGGCGCTCGTGGTCGGCGACGTCGCCGCGCACCAGCTCGGGCGCGCCGCGCGCGGCTCGGCGCGCTGGGGACGCCGGGCGCACGGCTCGCTCGCGCGCCACGTCGAGGAGTTCATCCACGAAGAGGCGCGCCTCGCGCCGCCGCGGCTCGAGGTCGAGGATTTCTTCGCCGACCTGCGCGCCACCGCGCAGCGCGGCGAACGGCTGGAGGCGGGGATCCGTCGCCTCGGCCGACGCATCGACGCACTCGCCGCCCGCGACCGCACGCGTCGCGGATAAGCCACGATGTCGCGCGTGGCGCGCCTCGCGCGCATCCTCCAGGTCTGCCGGCGCTACCGTCTCGACACCTTCCTCGACACCGGGCACGTGCCGCCGTCCTGGCGAAGGCTCCTGCGCCTGGCGCCGTTCACCCGGGGCGGGGATCCCGCGCAATCGCGCGCCGTCAGGCTGCGCCGCGCCCTCGAGGACCTGGGGCCGATCTTCATCAAGTTCGGGCAGCTGCTGTCGACGCGGCGCGACCTGATTGCGCCCGATATCGCCGACGAACTGAGCCGCCTGCAGGATGCCGTGCCGCCCTTTCCCGCCGCCGAGGCGCAGGCCATCGTGGAGCGCGCGCTCGGCAAGCCGGTGGAACAGCTGTTCGCGAGCTTCGAGGCCACACCGCTCGCCTCGGCCTCGGTCGCGCAGGTGCACGCCGCCACGCTGTTCGATGGCCGGCGCGTCGTGGTGAAGGTGATCCGCCCCGGCATCGAGCGCACGATTCGCGAGGACGTCCGCCTGCTCTACACGCTGGCGCACTGGCTCGAGCGCTTCCATCCGGACGGGCGGCGCCTGCGCCCGGTCGAGGTGATACGCGATTACGAGCAGATCGTGCTCGACGAGCTCGACCTGCAGCGCGAGGCGGCCAACACCTCGCAGCTGCGGCGCAACTTCCTCGACTCGGACCTGCTCTACGTGCCCGAGGTGCACTGGGACTACACGCGACGCAACGTGTTCGTGATGGAGCGCATCCACGGCATCCCGGTATCCGATGTCGCGGCGCTGAATGCCGCGGGCGTCGACCTCAAGGAGCTCGCCGAGCGCGGCGTGAAGATCTTCTTCACGCAGGTGTTCCGCGACGGCTTCTTCCACGCCGACATGCACCCCGGGAACATCTTCGTGGAGGTCACCGATCCGGCGCGCCCGCGCTACATCGGCATCGACTGCGCGATCATGGGCAGCCTCAGCGATTTCGACCAGTACTACCTCGCGCGCAACCTGCTCGCGATCTTCCAGCGCCGCTACCGCGAGGTCGCCGAGCTGCACATCGAGTGTGGTTGGGTGCCGCCGCAGACCCGCGTGCACGATTTCGAGGCCGCGATGCGCGCCACCTGCGAGCCGGTCTTCGAGAAACCGCTCGGGGAGATCAGCTTCGGCCAGCTGCTGGTCTACCTGTTCCAGACCGCGCGCCGCTTCGACATGGAGGTCCAGCCCTCGCTGGTACTGCTGCAGAAGACGCTGCTGCACATCGAGGGGCTCGGGCGCCAGCTCTACCCCGAGCTCGACCTGTGGGCGAACGCCAAGCCCTTCCTCGAGCAATGGGTGAGCGACCGCTATTCGCCGCGCGGGCTGCTCGAGAAGCTGCAAAAGCGCGCCCCGGGCTGGCTCGAGCAGCTGCCGCAGCGCCCGGAGAAGATCCTCGAGGCGCTGCGGCCCGTCGAGGCGCCGCGCGCCCCGGCGGCGCTGGCCGCAACGGGCCACGGCGCGGCGCGCCAGGGCAGCGATCGCTGGCGGTTGCTGGAACTGCTGGTCGCGGCGGGCGGCATGGTGCTGGTGAACCCGGATATCGCCGCCCAGGCGCCCGCACAATGGCATCCGGCGACATGGGTGTTCGCGGCGCTGGCGCTGCATGCGCTGATCGCGCAGCGCCGGTGAATCCCGGCGGGCGGGTCGGCATTCATGCCGACGGGTGCTTGCCCGGATGCTGCTGTCGCCATGAATGGCGACCCACATGATGCCGTCAACCTGCCATAATCCTCGCCCATGAAAGCGCCCGCCGATCTCGCCGCCACCGTCGCCTGGAACGAACAGGGCCTCGCGCCCGCCATCGTGCAGGACGCCGCCTCGGGTCGCGTGCTGATGCTGGCCTGGATGAACGCCGAGTCGCTGCGACTGAGCATCGAGGAAGGCCGCGCGATCTTCTGGTCGCGCTCGCGCGGGCAACTGTGGCGCAAGGGCGAGAGTTCGGGCCACGTGCAGACGCTGCACGAAGTGCGCCTGGACTGCGACAGGGACGCAATACTGCTGCGGGTGGAACAGACCGGGGGTATCGCCTGTCATACCGGACGCGAGAGCTGTTTTTTCCTGCGCCTCGACGAGCAGGGCTGGCAGGCGGCGGACCCGGTGCTGCGCGAGCCCGAACAGATCTACGGGGGCGCTCATGAGTGAGGTGCTGGCACGACTGGATGCGGTGATCGCCGAACGCAGGCGCAGCGCCGACCCCGCCACTTCCTACGTCGCGAAGCTCTGCCACGGCGGGCTGGATCGCATCCTGAAGAAGGTCGCCGAGGAGAGCGGCGAGACCCTGCTCGCGGCGAAGAACGTCGAGCGCGGCGGTGACCGCCAGGAACTCGTCGGCGAAACCGCGGATCTCTGGTTCCATTGCCTGGTCATGCTGGCCAAGCTCGATTTGCAGAGTTCGGACGTGCTGGCCGAGCTCGAGCGGCGTTTCGACCTGTCGGGAATCGCCGAGAAGGCGGCCCGGCAACACGCATCGCGCGCGGACTGAGGTTGCGCGCCTCACACGGGAGAACGGTATGGGATTGGGCGGCATCAGTATCTGGCAGCTTCTGATCATCCTGGTGATCGTCGTGCTGCTCTTTGGCACCAAGCGGCTCGGCTCGATGGGATCGGACCTCGGCGCGGCCATCCGCGGCTTTCGCAAGTCGATGCAGGACGAACCCAAGCCCGAGGACAAGCGCCTGCCCGGCGAGGAGCCGCAGAAGTCCGAAGTGATCCAGGGCGAAGCGCAGCGCAGCGAAGAGAAGCACTGAGGCAGCACCGGTGTTCGACATCGGTTTTTCGGAGCTGCTGCTCGTCGGCGTGATCGGCCTGCTCGTGCTCGGCCCCGAGCGACTGCCCGGGGCAGTGCGCACGGCCTCGTTGTGGATCGGGCGGATCCGGCGGCAGTTCCACGAGATCAAGACCGAGGTCGAGCGCGAGATCGGCGCCGACGAGATCCGCGCGCAGCTGCGCAACGAGGCGATCATGGACGAGCTGCGCCAGTCGCGCGAGGCGCTGGAGTCCTCGGCGCGCGATATCCGCGCCAGCGTCGAACCGCCGTCGCCGTCGCCGTCGCCGGAGCGCAAGCCCGATGCCGTGCCGGCGCCGGGCGCCGGAGGCACCGACGCCAAGGCCGCCCCATGAGCGCCGAAGTGCCGCCGCCGTCTCCCGGGCAGGACGGCGACCGCGAGATGCCCCTGATCGAGCACCTGACCGAGCTGCGCACGCGGCTCATTCGCGCGATAGTCGCCGTGCTGGCGGTGTTCGGCGCGCTGTTCTACTTCGCCAACGACATCTACCAGTTCGTCTCGGAGCCGCTGCGCCGCTTCCTGCCGGAAGGCTCGACGATGATCGCCACCGAGGTCGCCTCGCCCTTCCTCGCGCCGTTCAAGCTCACGCTGGTCGTGGCGGCGCTGCTGGCGATGCCCTTCGTGCTGTTCCAGGCCTGGGCCTTCGTGGCGCCCGGCATGTACCGCCACGAGAAGCGCTTCGCGGTGCCGCTGCTGCTTTCGAGCATCCTGCTGTTCTACGGCGGGGTCGCTTTCGCCTACTACTTCGTGTGCCCGATGGTGTTCGGATTCTTCACCAGCATGAGCCCCGAGGGCGTGGCGGTGATGACCGACATCAACCACTACCTCGACTTCGTGCTGACGATGTTCTTCGCGTTCGGCTTCGCCTTCGAGATCCCGGTGGCGACGGTGCTGCTGGTGTGGGCGGGCATCACGACGCCGCAGGCGCTGACCGAGAAACGCCCCTACGTGATCGTCGGCTGCTTCGTGGTCGGCATGGTGCTCACGCCTCCCGACGTGTTCTCGCAGACCATGCTGGCGGTGCCGATGTGGATGCTGTTCGAGATCGGCCTGCTCGCAAGCCGCTGGCTGCTGGCCGAGAAGGCGCGCAGCGCGCCTAGTTCTGCAGGAGAAACGTGACCGGCCCGTCGTTGCACAGGCTCACCTGCATCGAGGCGCCGAAAATGCCGCTCGCCACCGGGGCGTGCCTTTCGCGCAAGACACCCAGCACCCGTTCGTAGAGCGCATTCGCCGCCTCCGGCGCCGCCGCCGTGCTGAAGCCCGGGCGCAGGCCCCGCGTGGTATCGGCCGCCAGCGTGAACTGCGACACGAGCAGCACGCCGCCTCCCGCGGCGCGCACGTCGAGGTTCATGCGACCCCCGTCATCCGCGAACACGCGGTAGGCCAGCAGGCGCGCCGCGATCGCATCGGCGCGGGCCGCGTCGTCCTCGCGCTCCACGCCGAGGAACACCAGCATCCCCGGCCCGATGCGCCCGACCTCCCTCGCATCGACCTCGACCGCCGCCCAGCGCACGCGCTGGATCAGGGCACGCACGGATCAGTCCCCTGCGAGCAGCGTGGCGACGTCGCGCGCGGCGCGCACCAGCGCATCGGTGATGCCGGGTTCGGCGGCCGAGTGGCCGGCGTCGCGGATGATCTGCAGTTCCGCCTTCGGCCATGCCGCGTGCAGCGCGAATGCGTTGTCGACCGGGCAGACCATGTCGTAGCGGCCGTGAATGATGTAGCCGGGAATGTCCGCGATGCGATGCGCCTCGCGCAGCAGCTGGTCCGGCGCGAGGAAGGCATCGTTGACGAAGTAATGCGCCTCGATGCGCGCCAGCGCCAGCGCGACATGCGGATCGGAGAAATGCCCGATCACGTCGTGGTTCGGCCGCAGCGTGGCGCACTGCGCCTCCCACAGTGACCAGGCTTTCGCCGCCGACATGCGCGCGATCTCGTTCGAGCCGGTCAGCAGGCGATGATAGGCGCGCATGAAATCGCCGCGCTCCGCGGCCGGGATGTGCTCGGCGTAGTCGCGCCAGTAATCGGGGAAAACGCGGCTCGCGCCTTGCTGGTAGAACCACGCGAGGTCCTCGGGCCGGCACAGGAAGATGCCGCGCAGGATCATCGCGCTGACGCGCTGCGGATGCGCCTCGGCATACGCGAGACTGAGCGTGCTGCCCCAGGAACCGCCGAACAGCACCCACTTCTCGATGCCGAGGAATTCGCGGATGCGCTCCATGTCGCCGACCAGCGCCCGGGTGTCGTTGCCCCCGAGCTCGGCATGCGGCGTCGAATGCCCGGCGCCACGCTGGTCGAACAGGATGATGCGGTAGTCCTGCGGGTCGAAGAAGCAGCGGTTGGCGGGCTGGCAGCCG
>DAORUQ010000040.1:0-18864 GCA_035433265.1 Pseudomonadales bacterium
AAAAGCGCGTGCTGATGCCCACGCTCGAGGCGACCTGCTCGCTCGACGTGGGTTGCCCCGCGGACCTGTTCGGCGAATTCTGCGACCAGCACCCCGACCGCACCGTCGTTGTCTATGCCAACACCTCGGCCGCCGTGAAGGCGCGCTCCGACTGGGTCGTGACCTCGAGCATCGCGCTCGACGTGGTCGAGTACCTCAGCGGTCGCGGCGAAAAGATCCTGTGGGCGCCCGACAAGTACCTGGGTTCCTGGGTGCAGCGCCAGACGGGTGCCGACATGCTGCTCTGGGAGGGCAGCTGCATCGTGCACGAGGAGTTCAAGGCCAAGGGCATCGAGGACCTGCGCAAGGTCTACCCGGATGCCGCCGTGCTGGTGCACCCGGAGTCGCCCGAGGCCGTGATCGCGCTGGCCGACGCCGTCGGCAGCACCACGCAGATCATCGACGCGGCGCGCCGCTTGCCGAACCCGCAATTCATCGTCGCCACGGACCAGGGCATCTTCTACCAGTTGCAGCAGCAGGTGCCCGACAAGGAGTTCATCATCGCGCCTACCGCCGGCGAGGGTGCGACCTGTCGCAGCTGCGCGAATTGCCCGTGGATGGCGATGAACGAACTGCAGAGCCTGCTCGCTTGCCTCGAGCAGGGCGCGAACGAAGTCCACGTCGATCCCGCGCTCGGCGCGAGGGCAATGCTGCCGCTGCAGCGCATGCTGAATTTCTCGCGCGAGCGCGCGCTCGCGGTGAAGGGCAACGCCTGATCCGTGGGTCCGGCTTCGGCCGGACAATGACCCGATCCGTGGGTTCGGCTTCAGCCGGACACGGGCTGTCCGAATGAATTCGGACCCACGAGTCCGGGCCTACAGCTTGATCTCTTCGCGCATCTCGCGGATGTCCGCGATGCGCGCCTGCACGCTCGCGGTGGTGTGGAAATCGCCCTGGGCGAGATCGAGGGCGTAGCCTAGCTGGCGCTCGGCGAGGTCCAGCGCCCCGTTCAGGATGAAGTACTCCGCTCGTGCCCGGTGCACATCGATGATGCTCCCGGCGAGCCCGTGGGTCTCGGCCAGCTCATACCACAGCTGTGGGTCCTCGGGCTTGCGCTGCGCATGCTCCTCCAGCACGCGTTCCGCGTCCTTCGGCCTGCCGGTGCGCAGCAGCGCATTCGCATAGGCCATCGTCAGCGGATGGTTGCCTGGATTGACGTCCAGCTGCCGGCGCAGGCGATGCGCTGCCGCTTCGGGCTTGCCGGAGGCCAGCTCGATGTCCGCGGCGGCGATGACGAACGCGATCTTGTCCGGATGGTTCTGCAGCAGCGGCGCCAGCGTTGCTCGCGCTTCGTCGAACTCGCCCGCCCTGGTCAGTGCCAGTGCCAGCCCGTAGACATTGCCGATCGCGGCGCCGCCATCCTTCTCGATCTCGGCGCGAAAGCGCTTGATCGCAAAGCCGGGAGTCTCGTCGAAACCGAGCTGGACGCGAGCGCGCATCAGACCGAAATCCTCGCTGTCCACGCGCCCTTGGTCGGCGTAGTTGCGCGCGCGGTTCTGCGAGTCGGCGACGCGGCTCTCCGTGACCGGGTGCGACAGCAGGAATTCCGGCGGGCGCTGCCCCGCATAGCGCAGCGATTCGAGCATGCGCGAGAACATCCGCGGCATGCCGTCGGCGTCATAGCCCGCATCCACCAGCGTCAGCATCCCGATGCGGTCCGCCTCGCGTTCGTGCGCGCGGCTGAAGCGCAGCTGCTGCTGCTGGATGGCGGCCTGGGTCGCGGTGATGGCGGCCATGCCCGCATTGCCTCCAGCGGTGGCGGCGACGACAAGGCTTCCCAGCAGCGCGAGCATGTTGGGCACGGCGTTGGCGCGCGCCTCCTCGACGCCACGCGCGAAGTGTCGCTGGCTGAGGTGGGCCAGTTCGTGCGCGATCACGGAGGCCATCTCGTCCTCGTGCTGGGCAGAGAGCAGCAAGCCGTTGTGGATGCCCATGACGCCGCCGGGCACCGCGAAGGCGTTGATCGTCGGATTCTCGACCACCACGAGCTTCAGTTGCGCGTCGCTCAGCTGGCTGTGCTCCGCGAGATCGAAAACGACATGCTCGAGGTAATCCGTCAGCAGCGGATCCGATACGGTGCGGACCTGGCTGCGGAACATGCGCAGCCACGCTTCCCCGAGCCTGCGCTCGGCCTGCGGCGAGACCACGGCGGAAGATGCGTCACCGAGCGCGGGAAGCTCGATGTCCACGGCGCGTGCACTGCCGGTCTTCACGGCAAGCGCGATACAGCCGGCGGCAACGAGGGCGCGGCGCGGCGAGCTCGCGCGGAGCAGGGGCAAATACACGTGAGGCAACGTCCTGTGATGATGCGTCCAGAGACGCCCCGTTTGATCGCGCGCGCGGCAAATAATTCCCCGCGGTTGCCTGCGCGCCTTGGGGCGCCCGGTGCCGGTGGCTATACTAGCACGCCGTCGCATGCGCGACGGCCCGGGCCGGGGAGTGGATCGATGCACGAGGTGGATGCGCGCGGGATGTCCTGTCCGCTGCCCCTGCTGAAGGCCAAGAAGGCGCTGAACGGCATGGGGCCCGGAGAGCGCGTGCGCGTGCTCAGTACCGATCCCGGCTCCGTGCGGGATTTCCGTGTCTTCTGCGAGCAGAGTGGCAACGAGCTGCTCGAATTCTCCTGCGAGGATGACATCTACACCTACGTGCTGCGCAAGCGTGGCGACTGAAGGGGCATCGGGCGGGCGCGTAATGATCAATACCGTGCGCAAGTGGATGGATCGCTATTTCGCCGAGGAAGAGGCGGTGATCCTGCTGTTGCTGCCCGCACTGGGCGTGCTCCTGATCGCGACGCTCGGCGACGTGCTTAGGCCCTTGATCGCCGCAGCGGTGCTGGCCTTCATGATCCAGGGCCTGGTCGGGTGGCTGGCGCGCCGCGGCGTGCCCGAGCCGCTGGCCCTCGGCCTGGCCTTTGCCGTGTTCACGGGCATCTTCCTCGCGTTCTTCCTGGTGCTGCTGCCGCTGGTCTGGAACCAGCTGCGCAGCCTGGTGAGCGATCTTCCCGGCATGCTCGAGTCGCTGCGCCAGGCGGTGATGCAGTTGCGCGACGCCTATCCGCAGTTCATCAGCGAGGCGCAGATACGGGACTTGATGGAGCGCAGCAGCCGGGACATGGCCGGTCTCGGTCAGGCCGCCCTGTCGTTCTCGCTGGCGTACCTGCCGGGCGTGTTCGGGCTGGCGATCTACGTCGTCATCGTGCCGCTGCTGGTGTTCTTCTTCCTCAAGGACCGGCGCCAGATCCTGGCGTGGTGCGCGAACCTGCTGCCGGAGGAGCGGCCGCGGATGTCGCGCATCTGGCACGAGATGGACGAGCAGCTGGCGAACTACGTGCGCGGCAAGGGCGTCGAGATCCTGATCGTCGGCGCCGTGTCGATCGTCGCCTTCTCGCTGTTCGGCCTGGGCTATGCGTTGCTCCTGGGGTTCCTGGTCGGGCTGTCGGTCGTGATTCCCTACGTGGGCGCGGTGGTGGTCACGGTGCCGGTGGCGGTGGTGGCCTGGTTCCAGTGGGGCTGGACCCCGATGTTCGGCTACCTGATGCTCACCTACCTCGTGATCCAGATCCTCGACGGCAATGTACTCGTGCCGCTGCTGTTCTCCGAGGCGAACAACCTGCACCCGGTCGCGATCATCCTCGCGGTGCTCGTGTTCGGTTCTGTCTGGGGCGTGTGGGGGGCCTTTTTCGCCATCCCGCTCGCCACGCTCGTCAAGGCCATGATGAGCGCCTGGCCGCGCTCGCACGCGGGCGCGCCGGCGCCGCAAACGCCGGAGTGAAACTGCCGCGTGTTCCGGTGGTCTGACCCAAACATCCGCAATTCGTCTCCTGGAGTCGCAATGTCCGCAGTCCCTGTGCCGAAATCCCTCGTCCTGATGATGCTGTTCGCGTTGCTGGCGGCCTGCGCGGGCCCGTCGCCACGCGAGGCGAATGTTATCCGGGGCGAGCAGGACGGCCGTGCATACCGTTACCTCGAGCTGCCGAACCGCATGCGCGTGCTGCTGGTCTCGGATCCGCAGACCGACAAGGCGGCCGCCAGCCTGCATGTGCGCGCCGGCAGCGGCAACGACCCGCGCTCGCGCCAGGGGCTGGCGCACTTCCTGGAGCACATGCTGTTCCTGGGGACCGCGAAGTATCCCGATCCCGGCGAATACCAGGAGTTCATCAGCGCGCACGGTGGCTCGCACAACGCCTACACCTCGGTCGACCACACAAACTACTTCTTCGACATCGAGCCGGGCAGCCTCACGCCCGCGCTGGACCGGTTCGCGCAATTCTTCGTGGCGCCGCTGTTCAACCGCGAGTATGTCGAGCGCGAGATGAACGCGGTCGATTCCGAGTACAAGCTCGGTCTCAAGGACGACGCGCGGCGCGAATACGACGTGCTGCGCGAGCTGGTGCAGCCCGGACATCCGCTGGGCTCGCTCGCGGTGGGCAACCTGACAACGCTCGGCGAAGGCGAGAGCGACATCCGCGAGGACCTGCTCGCGTTCTACGCCACGCACTATTCCGCGAACGCGATGACCCTCGTGGTGCTGGGGCGCGAGTCGCTGGACGAGCTCCAGTCGATGGTCGACGCGCGTTTCGGTGCCGTGGCGGACCGTTCGGCCACCGAGCTGACGCAGGTGCCGTCGATGTTCGCCCCCGGCGCCCTGCCGCTGGAGGTGCGCATCCGCCCCGAGCAGGAGCTGCGCGAGCTCACGCTGCTGTTCCCGCTGCCCTCGGCGCGCGCGCATTACGCCGCCAAGCCGCTCGAATACATCGGCGACCTGCTGGGTCACGAGGGTCCGGGCAGCGTGCTGTCGGTGCTGAAGGCGCGCGGCTGGGCCGAGAGCCTGAGCGCCGGCGCGGGGCTCGACCTGTATGGCGAGGATGCCTTCCAGCTCAGCCTGCAGCTCACGGAGGAGGGTGTGGCGCATTACCGCGACATCGTTGCGCTGTTGTTTCGAGCCATCGACCAGATGCAGGAGGGCGGCGTCGAGGAGTGGCGATTCCGCGAGCAGGCGAAGCTCGGCGACCTGGCATTCCGCTTCCGCGAGAAAGGCAGCCCCACCGGCGCGGTGATCGCGCTGTCCAACGCGTTGCAGGACTACCCGGTGGCCGAGGCGCTGCGCGGCCCCTACCTGTTCCGCGATTACGAGCCCGCGCTGATCCGCGAGTACCTGGGCTACCTGCGTGAGGACAACCTGCTGCTGACCCTGTCGCACCGCGACGTGCAGACCGACCGCGAGAGCCGCTGGTTCGGCACGCCCTACGCCGTGCAGAAACTCGATGCCGGCGAGCTGGCGCGCCAGGCCGGTGCCGCGGACGGCGAGCTGGCGCTGCCGGTGCCGAACGAGTTCATTCCCGAGCGCGTGGCGCTGAAGCCGCTGCAGGGCAACGCCGAGCGGCCGGCTCTGCTGGCCGACGAGCCCGGCTACCGGCTGTGGCACCTGCAGGACAGCGCCTACCCGGTGCCCAAGGCCTCGATTTACCTGCAGCTGCTCTCGCCGGCGGCGAACGACAACGCCCGCGACGCCGCGCTCGCGGCGCTGCAGGCGCGCCTGGTGAGCGACGCGCTCAACGAGTACGCCTACCCGGCGAGCCTCGCGGGCCTGCAGTACAGCGTCGAGTCGGGCGCGCGCGGACTCACCGTGAAGATTGCCGGCTACGACGACAAGCAGCGCGTGCTGCTCGCCAAGGTGCTGCAGACCCTGCCCCGGGGCCGTTTCGCGCCCGATCGTTTCGAGGGCATCAAGACCGAGATGCTGCGCGACTGGGCCAACAGCGCCAAGCAGCGCCCCTTCCTGCAACTGGTGGACGAGATGCGCGCGAGCCTCGTGGCGCGCAGCTACCGCGACGAGGAGCTGCGGGCGGCGCTGGAGCCTGCGGGTCCCGAAGAACTGGAGCGTTTCGTGCGCGAGCTGTTCGCCACGGGCACGCTGGAGATCCTGGTGCACGGAAACTTCAGCGCCGACGAGGCGAGCGGGATCGCGCGGCTCGCGCACGAGACGCTTGGCGCGGTGCCTCCGGATGCGCTGCCGCCGGTCGAGGTCGTGCAGCTTCCCCCCGGTGCGCTGGTGCGCGGCATCAACGTCGATCACCCGGATTCGGCGCTGCTGATGTACGTCCAGGGCGCCGCGGGTTCCGATGCCGAGCGTGCCCGCGTGGCCCTCAGCGCGCAGATACTCGGTGCGCCCTTCTTCAACGAGCTGCGCACCGAAAGGCAGCTCGGTTACGTGGCCTTCGCCCAGGCCTATCCGCTGCACCGCGTGCCCGCGTTGGTGCTCGCGGTGCAATCGCCGGTGGCTGCGCCCGGGGCGCTGGCACGGGAGTTCGAAGCCTTCCTGCAGCGGCAGGTCGCCGCGGCGCAGGCGCTCGACGAGGCGTCGTTCGCACGCCAGCGCCAGGCGCTGGTCGATCGGCTGCGCGAGTCGCCGAAGTCCCTCGGCGAACGCAGCGAGCGGCTGTGGGCGGACGCGATGCTCGGTGCCTACGGCTTTGATGACCGCGAGCGCGTCGCCGCGCAGGTCGAGCGCATCGGTCGCGAGGAGTGGGTGGAGTATTTTCGCGCGCAGATCGCGGGCGAGGCGCGGCGCGCGATGCTGCTGCAGAGCCGCGGCACGGCGCATGCGCAAGTGAAGGAACCACCATTGCCGGGACGCGTGCTCGCCCCCGGTGACGCGTGGCGCGAAGCCGCCGGGTATTTTCGCTTCGAACGCGAGGCGATAGTGCCGCAAGCGCCCGCGCCGGCGGACTAGCGCCAGGGCGCGAGGCGCCGCGCATACCGCTGTGGTCGCCGGAGCGGCTAAACTGGCGCCAATCCGAAACCGCCGGGGCAGTACACTGTCCCGCCAGCCCACGCACAGGAGTATTCATGCAGGAGGATATCGATTCCGCGGAAACCGGCGAATGGCTGGAATCGCTGGAAGCCGTGGTGCGCAATCGCGGCAAGGCGCGCGCGGCTTACCTGCTGAAACGGCTCGCCGACCACGCCACCGGTGCCGGCGTGCGCCTGCCGCCGGCAATCACCACGCGTTATCGCAACACCATTGCGCCCGAGGCGGAAAAGCGCATGCCCGGCGACCTCTTCGTCGACCGGCGCATCCGCTCGCTGATCCGCTGGAACGCGCTTGCGATGGTGATGCGCGCCAACGACGATGACGAGGGTCTCGGCGGCCACATCGCGACCTTCCTCTCGAGCGCCACGCTCTACGACGTGGGCTTCAACTATTTCTTCCGCGGCAACAGCCCCGGCAAGCCGGGTGACCTGGTGTTCTTCCAGGGGCACAGCGCGCCCGGGATGTATGCGCGCTCGTATCTCGAGGGGCGGCTCAGCGAGGAGCAGCTCGACAATTTCCGCCGCGAAGTCGACGGGC
Organism: Pseudomonadales bacterium; assembly: GCA_035433265.1. Classification (GTDB taxonomy): domain Bacteria; phylum Pseudomonadota; class Gammaproteobacteria; order Pseudomonadales; family UBA5518; genus UBA5518. Next base: position 7,393 of record DAORUQ010000040.1, read on the forward strand.
GCGGGTTGTCGTCCTACCCGCACCCGTGGCTGATGCCCGATTACTGGCAGTTCCCGACGGTGTCGATGGGCCTCGGCCCGATCCAGGCCATCTACCAGGCGCACGTGATGCGCTACCAGCAGAACCGCGGACTGGTCGATCACGGCGACCGCAAGGTCTGGGCCTTCCTGGGCGACGGCGAATGCGACGAGCCCGAGGCACTGGGAGCCATCGGCCTCGCCGGGCGCGAGCAGCTGGACAACCTGATTTTCGTCGTCAACTGCAACCTGCAGCGCCTCGACGGGCCGGTGCGCGGCAACGGCAAGATCATCCAGGAGCTCGAGGGCGTGTTCCGCGGCGCGGGCTGGAACGTGATCAAGGTGATCTGGGGCCGGCTGTGGGACCCGCTGTTCGCGCGCGACGAGTCGGGGCGGCTGCAGCAGCGCATGGACGAAGTCTGCGACGGCGAGTACCAGAACTACAAATTCAACGGTGGCGCCTACACGCGCGAGCATTTCTTCGGCAAGTATCCCGAGACGCGCGAGCTGGTACAGGATCTTTCCGACGACGACATCATGTATCTCAATCGTGGCGGCCACGATCCCTACAAGGTCTACGCGGCCTACCACGAGGCGTTTCACCACAAGGGCCAGCCCACGGTGATCCTCGCCAAGACCGTGAAGGGTTACGGCATGGGCGCCTCGGGCGAGGCAGCCAACGAGACCCACTCCGTCAAGAAGATGGATCTCGAGAGCCTGAAGAAATTCCGCACCCGCTTCGGCATCCCCCTGCGCGACGACGAGCTGAAGTCCGTGCCGTACTACCGCCCGGCGCCCGACAGTCCCGAGATGGTCTATATGCGCCAGCGCCGCGAGGCGCTGGGCGGCAACCTGCCCAGCCGCCTCGTCACCGACGAGCAGTTGCCGGTGCCGGCGCTCGATGCCTTTGCGGCGCAGCTCAAGGGCAGCGCGCACCGCGAGATCTCTACCACGATGGCCTTCGTGCGCCTGCTGTCGACGCTGGTGAAGGATCCCGGCATGGGCGATCGCGTCGTTCCCATTGTGCCCGACGAGGCGCGCACCTTCGGCATGGAGGGGATGTTCCGCCAGCTCGGCATCTATTCATCGGTGGGGCAGCGCTACACGCCGCACGACGCGGCACAGATCCTGTTCTACAAGGAAGACCACAAGGGGCAGATCCTGGAGGAGGGTATCAACGAGGCCGGCGCGATGTCGGCGTGGATCGCCGCGGGCACTTCCTATGCCAACCACAACCTCACCCAGATCCCCTTCTACATCTTCTACTCGATGTTCGGCTTCCAGCGCATCGGCGACCTCGCCTGGGCGGCCGGCGACCAGCAGGCACGCGGCTTCCTGATCGGCGCGACCTCGGGGCGCACCACGCTGAACGGCGAAGGCCTGCAGCACCAGGACGGCCACAGCCACCTGCTGGCCGCGACGATTCCCAACTGCGTCAGCTACGACCCGACCTACGCCTACGAAGTTGCCGTGATCGTGCACCACGGGCTCGAGGTGATGTACGGCCGGCGCGAGAGCAAGTTCTTCTACATCACCACGATGAACGAGAACTACCAGCACCCCGAGATGCCGGCGGGCGCGGAGGAGGGCATCATCCGCGGCATGCACCGCGTCGAGAGCGCGGGGCCGAAGGCGAAGACCGTGGTGCAGCTGATGGGCTGCGGCTCGATCCTGCGCGAGGTGCGGGCCGCCGCGGCGCTGCTGCGCGAGGACTTCGGCATCGACGCCGACGTGTGGAGTCTCACCAGCATCAACGAGCTGCGCCGTGACGGCCTCGACGCCGAGCGCTGGAACCTGCTGCACCCCACGGCAAAGGCGCCGCGGGTGCCGTATATCACGCAGATGCTCGATGGCGCGACGGGGCCGGTGATCGCGTCCACCGACTACACCAGGGCCTGGGCCGACGGGCTGCGGCCCTTCATCCGGCAGCGCTACGCCGTGCTGGGCACGGACGGCTTCGGGCGCAGCGACACGCGCGCTCGCCTGCGCCATTTCTTCGAGGTGGACCGCCACTTCGTGGCCGTGGCGGCGCTGAAGGCGCTGGCCGACGAGGGGCGTGTCAAGCCCGCGAAGGTGGCTGAAGCGATTGCGAAATACGGCATCGATCCCGCAAAGCCGAACCCGGCGAACGTGTGAACCGGTGACGCAAGCCCAGCCCTGGACAAAGGAAACAGCGTGAAGCGTGACAGCGTGAAGGTCCCCGAACTCGGCGGGGCGAGCGAAGTGGAAGTGATCGAGATCGCGGTCGCCGACGGTGCCGCGGTCGCCACCGGGCAGACCCTGATCACCCTGGAGTCCGACAAGGCCTCGATGGAGGTGCCCTCACCGCTCGCGGGTACCGTGCGCGGCATCAGCGTGAAAGTCGGCGATCGCGTGCGCGAAGGCGACGAGATCCTGGTGATGGAGATCGCGGGTGAGGCCGCCGCGGCGTCCGCCCCGCCGGTGATGTCCGCGTCCACCGTAACGGCTGCCGCAGTACCTGCTCCCGTCGCGCCCGGGAAGGCGCCGGCAAGCGGCGGCGCCGTGCTGGCGCTGCGGGTGCCGGATCTCGGCGGTGCCGACAGCGTGGAGGTCATCGAGATCTCGGCGCGTGCGGGCGACAGCGTGACGGAAGGCGCGTCGCTGCTGGTGCTGGAGGGCGACAAGGCCTCGATGGAATTCCCGGCCCCCGCCGATGGCACCGTGCTGACGCTCGACATCAAGGTGGGCGACAGGGTGACGAGCGGGCAGAAACTCGGCGAGCTGCGCACGGCCGCGGCGGCGGCTGCCGCTCCCGCTCCCGCTCCCGTGGAGCAACAGGCGGCTGCCGTCGCAGCGCCCGCGGCCGCCGATGTGGCTGCGCCAGCACCTGCAGCAGCGCCAGCGCCTGCCGCGCAGGCCACGCTCGCCGAAGGCGACGCGGTGGCCGCGATCACGCGCGTGTTCGAGAAGGAGACCCGGCTGGCGGCCGGGCGCGCGCCGAGCGCAGCGGCAGCACCGGTCTATGCCGGGCCTGCGGTGCGCCAGCTGGCGCGCGAGATCGGTATCACGCTGGGCGAGGTGAGCGGCAGCGGCCCCAAGGGACGCATTCTCCGGGAAGACCTGCGCGCCTACGTGAAGGCGCGCCTGGCGGCGCCGCCGGCAGCCTCGCTCCCGACGGTGCCGGACGTGGATTTCGCGGCTTTCGGCCCGATCGAGACGGTTGCGCTGAGCAATATCCAGAAAGCCACCGTGACCAATATGTCGCGCAGCTGGCTGAACGTGCCGCACGTCACGCAGTTCGATTACGCCGACGTCACCGAGCTCGAGGCTTTCCGCGACAGCCTGAAGCCCGAGATGGAGCAGCGCAAGAACAAGCTCACGCCGCTGCCTTTCCTGCTGCTGGCCGTGGCGCGCGCGCTGCGCGAGCACCCGCGCTTCAATGCCGCGCTGGCGCCCGACGGCGCGAACCTGGTGCTGAAGAAGTATTTCCATGTCGGCATCGCGGTCGACACGCCGCAGGGCCTCGTGGTGCCCGTGATCCGCGACGTCGACCGCAAGTCGGTGTGGGAGCTGGCCGCCGAGGCGCGCGAACTGGCCGAGAAGGCGCGCAACCGCAAGCTGAAGCTCGCCGAGATGCAGGGCGCCTGCTTCACGATCTCGAGCCTCGGCAACATCGGCGGCGAGGGCTTCACGCCGATCGTGAATGCGCCGGAAGTCGCGATCCTCGGCGTATCGAAACTCGCGGTGCGACCGGTGTGGAACGGGCAGGAATTCCTGGCGCGCAAGACGCTGCCGCTGTCGCTGTCCTACGACCATCGCGTGATCAACGGCGCGGACGCGGGCGCTTTCCTCACCTGGCTGGTCGGCGCGCTGGGCGATATGCGGCGCCTGCTGCTGTAGATCGCTTGCGCGCCGCCGGCGGGCGCGATTCCGTCAGGTTTTTTTACAGTGCCGGGGTATCCGTAGCACGCCCTCCCGCGATTGTGCCCGCGCGTTCAAGTGGTGCGACCTGCTCGCGTGGCGCATCGGTGTGGTGCGTTTCGCAACCGTTTGCGCTTGTTTGCCAGCCTCTTCAACGAATGAACGGCAATTAATGTTGCCCTGCTTGCACCGTCGTGTATCGCTGGAGCATGATGCCGGCCTTGACATAACGCAAAAACGAGCTAGTGGCGCGATCTTTGCAGCTGTTTGTCAGTTGATCGGTGTCCCAAGGCGAGGCAGTCAGCATGAACATTCGAAAAGGGCTATCGGCCGCAGGCATCGTGGGTCGTTGCGGTGCGATCCTCGCGTTGCTGCTCATCGCGCAGCTCGCGGCGGCGGATATCGGCGACACCACGGTCACTTTCACACCCTCCGGCGTAGGCGTGCTTGGTACCCCGACCTACGTGTGGGGACCCGATGAGATCAATCACGACCCCACGACTGGCGGAAGTCAGGCTCTCGCCGTCGATCTCGGCGCAGACGTGGTCTGGGCAGAGGTCCTCATCTCTACCCTGCGCAGCACTGGAAATGAAGTTGGGGCACAGCGTGAGCGCGGTTTCTGGCAGGCCTTTGACGGCTACGGTCTGGAGGTTGGCAACGGGGAGTTCGATGGCACCACTCTCGAAGGCTATTCCGGAGACGTCGGAACGCTGGTGATCGAGAACGTCGGAAATTTCCGCTACCTCGTATTCACCGCGCTGCCCTACCTCACTCCGTTGCCGAATGAGAGCGACAGTTCCGATTACCATGTCCGCGGCATCAGGGTCGGTTATCCCGACCTGAGCACTGCCTCGTTCGGAGGGCTCAACGCTGGCCAGGCGGGTTGGGTCGGTGTGGGCCTGTACGGATTCGACAACGGGTCTGAATTCACGGAGGGCGGGCGCTTCATCGGCGCAGCGCCAGCGCCGATCGTCGTCAATGACCAGGAGTGCAGCACCGGCCAGGGGACGAACAACCAGAGTTGCAAGATCCAGTTCACCCAGGAACTCACCACCACCATCGCCGGGGAAGACGTCGAAGGGATCATCAAGGTGGCGGGTATCTCGACTGTCGTCGATTTCCGCTCCGGCTGCGGATACAGCGGTAGCCCCCCGGGGCAGAAGCTGCCAGGTGCCAGTAAGCCGATCGAGGAAATCAATGGCGCCCTGGATCTCGGTTTCGCGCTCGATCCGCTCCACTCCGATGTGACCGGGCCTATCGTGCCGTCCCATCTGTGCGGCATTCCCCCGACGCAGGGTGCGTCGAACGGCGAGTTCGTACTGGTCAACCTGGACTCCGACATCGTGATTTCGCGTTCGGTGATCGAGCACGAGGTCAAGAACGACCCTCACATCGATACCGGGTATGAGTGCGCGACCGGTGCGGCGGTGTTGAAGGACGCCAACCCGAGCGAGCGGCGCAGCCGTCTGCCGGTGTTCGGCTGGCTGCCGAAGACCTCGAACCCGGAGATTCCCGTGCTCGACGCCTACCGGGAACTCGTCCCCGTGCTCGAGGACGTCACCACCGGCTGCGGCAGCACCCGCTCGGGCGCCAGCAGGCTGTCCTTCCTCGTCTATGATCTGCACCATGCCCCGGCAGCCGACTACCGCAGCATCATTCGCGACGAGATTTTGCAACTGCAGGCCACCGTTAACGAAACGCCGGTCTGCGTGGATTCGTCCCAGGCGGAAAACCTGAAATCGCGGGTCAGGCTGACCCTCAACGGCTACGACAACAACCGGCTCAGTTATGCCAAGAAGGAACTGGGCGGGCTGCTGAGCCTGGTGCAGTCCAAGCGACTCGACCGTGAGTTCGCGAAGTGCGCCTTCGACCTCGACTCGTGGATGGTGACCCCGGTGAACCCGACCGATCAGGATCTGGTTCCCCGCAACTTCCGCGGCGACCTGATCGTGCAGATCCGGCACATCCAGTACATGATGGACCGGATGCTCGGCGTCACCAGCCCCTAGCTGCCAGAGGGTATCTGCGCGCACCGTTCCGTGACCGCGTCGGCGGGAGGAGGTCTCCTCCCGCCGGATGTCGGGCCACTCGGTCCTTCCTTGCGGCAAGCACGCCTCGATGCGCCTCGCGCTGCTCTGGTGGCCCCGGTAGCCTGCGGGGCCCGCCCTCCGGTAGAGTGGCTTCGTTGCCCCCCGTTGCGGGCGAGCATCAGGGTTCGACCTGAAGGAAACGCGTTTGGGCCCGGCAGAGGCATCCGCCTACAAGTACAAGGCTTTCATCAGCTACAGCCACCGCGACGAGAAATGGGCGCGGTGGCTGCATCGTGCCCTCGAAACCTATCGCGTACCCAGGCACCTGGTCGGGCAGCAGACGTCCATGGGCGTCATCCCGGTGCGTCCCTCACCGGTTTTTCGCGACCGTGACGAACTTCCCAGCGCCACGGATCTGGGTGCGAAACTGCGCGAGGCGCTGGAGGGTTCGGCCTGCCAGATCGTGATCTGCTCGCCGGCGTCGGCGGCTTCGCACTGGGTCAACGAGGAGATACTTTCCTTCAAGCGGCTGGGCCGCGCTGAGCGCATTTTCGCCCTGATCGTGGGCGGTGAACCGTACGCCTCGGGAATGCCCGGGCGCGAATCCGAGGAATGCTTCCCGCCGGCGCTTCGCTATCAACTGGACCTGGATGGCAAGCTCTCGGACGTGCCGGCGGAACCCATTGCCGCGGACGCGCGCCCGGGCAAGGACGGCAAGTCCAACGCGCAGATCAAGCTGCTCGCCGGCATGCTCGGCGTAGGCTTCGACGCGTTGCGCCAGCGCGAACTGCAGCGGCGCCAGCGCCGGCTGGTGATGCTCACCAGCGCCGCGCTGACCGGCATGGTCGTCGCGATCGGCCTCGCGACGTCGGCCGTGATTGCCCGCAACGAAGCGCAGTTGCAGCGCGAGCGGGCCGAGAAGGAAGCCGAGACTGCGCGCAAGACCTCCGCGTTCATGGTGGGACTGTTCAAGGTGGCTGACCCGAGCCAGGCGCGCGGGCAGATCACCGCGGTGGAACTGTTGCAGGTTGGGGCGCGACGCATCGACACGGAACTGAAGGGGCAGCCGGGCGTGCAGGCCACGCTGATGGACACGATCGGGACGGTGTACACGGGACTCGGTCTGTACAACGACGCGCACACGATGCTCGAGCGCGCGCTGGCGCAGCGGCGCGCGCTGGCGCCGGTCGATCCCCGGGAGATCGCGCGCAGCCAGGTGCATCTGGCGCAGGTGCTCACGGAGAAGGCAGAACTCGAGGCGGCGGAACGTCTCTTCAATGAAGCCATCGCGGTACTCCAGGGAAGCGCAAGCGAATTCGTGTCGGCTGACGAGCTCGCCGCGGCCCTGGCCGGACTCGCCGAGGTCTACTTCCGTGCCGGACGCTATCCGGAGGCCGAACCGCTGCTGGCCAGGGTCTACGAGATCCGCCGCGCGCGGTTGCCGCCGGGGGATCCCGCCATCGCCGATGCGCTCGAAGAGCTCGGCCTGAACCAGTTCGACCAGGGCAACTACGAGCGTGCCGAGATCTACCTGCGCGATGCGCTCGCGATGCGCCGCGTGTCGCTGGGTGATGCGCCGCATCCTGACGTTGCCGAGAACCTGAACAACCTGGCGCTCTTGCTGATGGAATCCAGCCGTTTCGAGGAAAGCGAACGGCTGTTCCAGGAGGCCATGACCATGAACAGCGCGCTGTACGGCGCGGTTCACCCCGACGTGGCCGCTGGACTGAACAATCTCGGCCTGCTCTACCGCTCGCAGGGTGATCTCGCCAAGGCCGAGGAAAGCTACAGCAACGCCCTCGGCATGCAGCGCCAGCTCCGGGGCGAGAAGCATCCGGAAGTGGCGCGGGTGCAGAGCAACCTGGCTTTCGTGTATTACGACGAGGGCCAGTTGGCGCGCGCGATCGACACGATGCGCGAAGCCATGGAGATGCAGCGCGCCACCAGCGGCCCGCGCCACCCGGATACCGCCAACAGCATGTCCGCGCTGGGACGCTGGCTGAGCGAGGCGGGCAAGGATGCCGAGGCGGCGGTGCTGCTGCGCCAGGCCCTCGCGCTGCTGACCGAGTTGCACGGCGCCGATCATCCGGACGTAGCGATCGCGGAGCTCGGGCTGGCGCAGACGCTTGCGCGCACGGGGCCGCTCGACGAGGCGCTCGCGATGGCGAAGAGCGCCGCGGCCAAGGTCGACGAGGCCTTCGGGCCGGAGCACTGGATCGCCGCGGTCGCCGGGAGCACCGAGGGCAGCGTGCTCGCTGCCATGGGGCGCCCCGCGGAAGCCGAACCACTGCTGAAGCAGGGCTACGAGGCGCTGCGCGACAACCCCTCCGCGCGGCCGGCCTACCTGCGGCGCGCGCGCGAAAGCCTGGTGGCGTTCTACGAGGAGTCGGGACGCAAGGACCTGGCCCTGACGTATCGCCAGGAAGCCTCCGCTGTCGCGCCGGGCTCCTGATCGCGAGCACCGCCTCCGGGCCCGACGCCCGCGTCGGAACCACTCAATCGGCAATCAGCTCATAGGTCGTGGCGAAGATGTCGCGACCCACGATCGCAAGATCGTCCGCACCGTACTCGACGAGCCAGTCTCCCGGCTTGCCGGTCAGTTCGCCGCGCCCGCCCGGAAGCAGCACGCGCGCCGTGTCCGTCAGCTGCCTTGCGAGCACCTCGATGCCGCGCTTGCGGTAGCGCCCGTCGTGCATCGCCGGCGTGGGTGCAACGGGTTCATAGCGTTGCCGGAACACCTCGCGGCGCACCGGCCAGCGATCCCCGGCCCGTGCCTCGACAATCGCATCGCCCGCGTCGTAGCGCACGTCGCCTTCCAGCGTGCGGCAGATTCCCGGCGTGCGCGCAAAGCGCACCTGCACCTCCTCCGGGAGCTTGCGCGCCCGGCGCGCGCCGGGCTGGCCTGCAAGCGTGGCTGCAGTGTTCATGCCGGCAGCGTGGTCTCGCGGTGCTTCAGCAGGTCCTGCCACTGGCCGTTCACCTCGGACATGGCCGCGGTGCCCTCGCAGGCCAGTTGCCGCAACCGCAGCCAGGCAATCCAGCGCGAGTCGCTGCGCTGCTCGAGCCGCTCGATGCCGCGCACCACATGCCGCAGGCGAATGCCGGCTTCCTCGGACATCGTGGCAACACGCTCCATCTCGTTGCTGGACACCAGGCCGTGGATACCCGAGGCCAGCGCGGGCAAGGCCGCGGTGAACAGCAGGAGCCAATCGGCGTGCAGGAAGAAGTGAGCCACCACGGCGCAGCCCGTCAGCAGGAACGCGATGCCGGTGGTGTGGTGCAGGCGATGCGACATGCGGTGGTGCGTTTCGGCGTTACGGCGGTGGTAATCGGCCTGGCCGTTCAGCACGTCGAGCAGGTATTGCTTGGACTCGCTGAAGCGTTCGTGCGCGACGAAGGCGCTCCCGTCCGGCATGCGCGGCAGGCCCGATGCAACCGCGCTGCGACGCAGTGCCCACTGCTCGGCGCCATCCAGCACCCATTGCGCGCGCCCGGAGGCCTGCGCATCCGAGCGGCGCGGCACCTGCGTGCAGGATTCCGGTGCCGCCACGAAGGGATAGCCCAGGCGAAGGCAGCGCAGTTCCTCGGCGACCAGGCGATGCGACAGCCATTCGCCGTGCCAGCGCCGCCGCGAGGCGAGCATGACCAGCACGCAGATGAACATGATCATGCCGAGCTCGACCCAGGTCCAGAAGCTGCTGTGATCGGAAACGCCGAGCTTGATGTTGCCGGCCACGGCGGCGAATACCGCCAGCGTCGCGAAGGCGTAGAGGAACAGTGTCACGTCGCGACGGATGCCGGCGGCCAGGTTGGCCTGGTAGTCCGACCAGTTGAAGCGATCCTCGATTCCGGCCGGCTCGACCGGCAGCGCCGAGGCGGCCGCGCCGTCGGCGCCGTGCTCGGCCGCGACGCCGAACCACGGCCTGGTCGCGTCGCGCGCGAAAACCTTGCGGATGCCCGTGAGCAGGCTGGCGGGTGCTAGCGAACCGCCCAACGTCACCTTCAGCAATTCGCTGACGATACCCGCGCGACGTTCGCTGAACCGCGAGCCGGCGCGCTGCGTGAAGTAGCGCCGCACCCGGTCACACAGGGCGGGGCTGACGCGCCCGGCCGCCTGCGGGGCGAGGGGGTTGGCGATGAGCGCGAGTTCCACGTCCAGCGCCTGCTCGTCCAGCGTGACGAACAGCGGGGCGAGCAACTCGGCAATGGAATCATCGGCGCCGAGCAGGAACAAGGTCGGCTCGTCGATGCGCGAGATGTCGAGCAGCCGCGCGGTGCCCGCGAGGTCGATCCAGATCACCGGCTTGCTGCACAGCACCGCCTCGCGCAGCAGGCGCACGGTGCCGCCCGCGGGGCCACGAGGGTCGTGCCCGTCCCAGACCACCATGAGCAGGTCGCTGAATGCCAGCGCCGTCTCGTCGCGCAGGTTGATGGTGACCGAAGAGGCGCCCGCGTCGTTGGCCTCGCCGAGCACCAGGTCGCGCCGATCCGGGCCCTCGGCCTGCAAGCCGGATTGTTGCGCTTCGGCCGCGGTCATCACGCGGTGCAGGGGGCAGCCGCGACGCGCCGCGATGCGCGCTGCCATCTCGTCGGTTCCCGTGTACCCGCCGCCTATGATCCGCGTGACGCAGCGACGCGGGGCCTGCGCTCCGTAGAGCTGCTCGCAATCGGCGAGCTCGGCGAACTGTGCCGCGATGTGTGCGACGAGCCGGTCGATGGCGGATTCGATGGCGTGCAAAGCGGCCTCGTCGCTGGGCAGCCGGTGTGGGCGGTGGCCCGCGACGAGGATGCTGAAATGGGGATCGATTGGTGGCGCCTGCTGCATTGCCCGGTTCCCTGCGCTTCGGATGCAGCGTAACAAACAATCGTCGGGAACCACTACACACGCCCGCGTGTCCCGGCGTGCTCCGGCACGCAGTGCCCGGCTTCCCGCTCGGGCCGGCCGCCTCGTGGCTCAGAGCACCGCCGCGAGCACCAGCGGCAGGACCAGCACGGCCGCGAGATTGCCCAGCAGCACGATCGAGGCCACGCGCTCGGGTTCCTGGCGGTAGCGTTCCGCGAACAGGAAGTTCAGCACGGCCGGCGGCAGCGCGCCGAAGACGATCAGCATCGCCGTGTCGCGCGCGCCCAGGCCGAGCAGTTGCGCCGCGCACCACGCGATCGCCACGCCGAGCGCCGGGCGCAGGAAGGCCCCCACGAGCGGCGCGCCGATATCGGTGAAGCGGATGGTCTTCATGCGCACGCCGAGCGCGAACAGCAGCAGCGGGATCGCGATGTCGCCGAGCATCTGCAGCGCGCTCAGCAGCGGCCCCCAGACCTGCAGCCCGAGCAGGCTCACCGCGAGCCCGGCGAAGGTGGCGCCTACCGCCGGGATGCGCCACAGCGTCAGCAGTCGTGCGTTGGCATCGAGCATGCGCGCCCCGAGCGAGAAGTGCAGCAGGTTCTCGACCATGAACAGGATCACCGCCGCCGGCAGTGCGGTCTCGCCCCAGGCCAGCACCGCCAGCGGTATGCCGATGTTGCCGGAGTTGTTGAACATCATC
>DAORUQ010000041.1:0-5068 GCA_035433265.1 Pseudomonadales bacterium
GATCCTCGCGCGCGACGAGACCGTGCGCGCCGACAGCTCCGTCGAGGCGCTGGCCAAGCTGGCGCCCTCGTTCCAGTTCATGGGCGATATGGGCTTCGACGGGGTGCCGCGCAGCAAGTACCCGCAGGTCGAGCGCATCGAGCACGTGCATACCGCCGGCAACTCCTCGGGCATCGTCGACGGCGCGGCGCTGGTGCTGATCGGCAGCGAGGCTGCGGGCAGGAAGCTCGGCTTGAAGCCGCGCGGGCGCGTGATCGCCTCCGGCCTGGTGGGTACCGACCCCACCATCATGCTGGTCGGTCCCGCTCCCGCCACGCGCAAGGCGCTCGGCGTTGCCGGCCTGCGCCTGGAAGACATCGACCTGTTCGAGGTGAACGAGGCCTTCGCCGCGGTGGTGATGCACTTCCAGCGCGACACCGGCGTGCCATGGGAGAAGATCAACGTCAACGGCGGCGCGATCGCGATGGGTCATCCGCTGGGCGCCACCGGCGCGATGCTGGTGGGCACCGTGCTCGACGAGCTCGAGGCACGCGGGCAGCGCTACGGCGTGGTCACCGCCTGTGTCGGCGGCGGCATGGGCATTGCCACCGTCGTCGAACGCCTCTGAACACATCGCAGCCGCGCAAGGAATACCGCACATGAAAAGCATCCGTTACGAAAAGGACGCCGACAACATCGTCCACCTGGTCTTCGACAATCCGACCGAATCGGCGAACCTGATGAACGCCGATTTTCGCGAGGACTTCGGCGCCGCCGTCGCGAAACTGAAAGCCGAAGCCGAACTGGCCGGCGTGATCCTGCGCTCGGCGAAGTCCACCTTCTTCGCCGGCGCCGACCTGAAGGAAATGTTCGCCGCGCGCGAGCAGGGCGCCGAGGCCATGTGGGCCGTGGCACAGCCGCTGAAGGAGCAGATGCGCGCGCTGGAGACGCTGGGCAAGCCCGTGGTCGCCGCGATCGGCGGTGCGGCGCTCGGCGGTGGCTGGGAACTGTGCCTGTGCGCGCACCACCGCATCGCGCTCGACAACCCGAAGATCACCCTCGGCCTGCCCGAGGTGACGCTGGGCCTGCTGCCGGGCGGCGGCGGCATCGTGCGCATGGTGCGCCTGCTCGGCATCGAGGCTGCGCTGCCCTTCCTGCTCGAGGGCCAGCAGTTCAACCCGGCCAGGGGCAAGGAACTCGGCCTGGTGCACGATCTCGCCGCGACGCCGGAGGAACTGCTCGACAGGGCGCGTGCCTGGATCAAGGCGAACCCCGCGGCGCAGCAGCCGTACGACCAGAAAGGCTACCGGATTCCCGGCGGCACACCGGCAACGCCCGCGTTGGGCCCCAAGCTGATGATCGCCCCGGCCATGGTGCGCGAGAAGACCAGGGGCGTGATGCCCGCGCCCGAGGCGATCCTCGGCTGTGCGGTGGAAAGCACGCAGGTCGACATCGACAGCGCGATGCGCATCGAGACACGCTGGTTCATCTCGCTGGTCATGGGCACCGTCGCGCGCAACATGATCAACACCTTCTGGTTCCAGCTCAACGAGATCAAGGCGGGCATTGGTCGCCCGAAGGACGTCGCGCGCGCGAAGTTCGCGAAGGTGGGCATCCTCGGTGCCGGCATGATGGGGGCGGGCATCGCGCACGCCTGCGCCACGCGCGGGCTCGAAGTGGTGCTGAAGGACGTGAGTCTCGCGGCGGCCGAAAAGGGGAAGGCCTATTCAGCGAAGATCCTCGGCAAACAGCTCGCCAAGGGCAAGCTGACGCAGGACAAGCACGACGCCACGCTGGCGCTGATCCGGCCGACCGAAAGCGCCGCCGACCTCGCCGGCTGCGAGCTGGTCATCGAGGCCGTGTTCGAGGACCGCGAGCTGAAGGCGCGCGTGACGCGGGAGGCCGAAGCCGAGCTCGCGGCGACGGCGATCTTCGCCTCGAACACCTCGACGCTGCCGATCACGGGCCTTGCCGGCGCGAGCGCGCGTGCGGCGAACTTCATCGGCCTGCATTTCTTCTCGCCGGCCGACCGGATGCCGCTGGTGGAGATCATCTGCGGCAAGGACACCAGCCCCGAGACGCTGGCGCGCAGCTACGACTTCGTGCAGCAGATCGGCAAGACGCCGGTGATCGTGAACGACGCGCGCGGCTTTTTCACCTCGCGCGTCTTCGGCACCTTCTGCCACGAGGGCATCGCGATGCTGCGCGAGGGCGTGCCCGCGGCGGCGATCGAGAACGGCGCGCTGCTGGCCGGCTTCCCGGTCGGTCCGCTCGCGGTATCCGACGAGGTCAGCCTCACGCTGATGTCGAAGATCCGCCACCAGACCATCGCGGACCTGCGCGCCGAGGGCAAGGAATACGTGCCGCACCAGGCCGAGAGCGTCATCGACTGGATGCTGGAGCAGAACCGCGCCGGCAAGGCAGCCGGCAAGGGCTTCTACGAGTACCCGGAGGGGGCCAGGAAATTCCTCTGGCCGGAGCTGGCCACGCGCTACGGCCGCGCGCAGGCGCCGGTGCCGCTGGCCGACATCAAGGAGCGACTGCTGTTCGTGCAGGCGATCGAAACGGTGCGCTGCCTCGACGAGGGCGTGCTCACGACTTCACGCGACGCGAACATCGGCTCGATCTTCGGCATCGGCTTCCCGGCCTGGACCGGCGGCGTGCTGCAGTACATCAACGGCTACGGCCTGCCCGCCTTCGTGGCGCGCGCGCGCGAGCTCGCGCAAGCCTACGGCGACCGCTTCCTGCCGCCGGCTTCGCTGATCGAGCGCGCCGCACGCAACGTAGACTTCTGAACCGCGACCCGAGGAGAAGCGCACCATGATTCCACGCACGCTGTTCAGCAACGAACACGAGATCTTCCGCGCCACGGTCGGCCGCCTGCTCGACGAGGAGTGCGTCCCGCACCACGAGAGCTGGGAGGAGCAAGGTCACATCGACCGCGCCGCCTGGCTGAAGGCCGGCGAGCAGGGGCTGCTCTGCCCCACGGTGCCCGAGGAGTACGGCGGCCTCGGCACGGACTTCCTCTACAACGTGGTGGTCGACGAGGAGATCGCCCGGCGCGGGCTCTCGGGCATCGGTTGGGGCCTGCACAGCGACATCGTGGCGCCGTACATCGTCAACTACGGCAGCGCGGAGATGAAGCGCAGGTTCCTGCCGAAGATGATTTCCGGCGAGATGATCGGCGCGATCGCGATGACCGAGCCGGGTGCGGGTTCCGACCTGCAGGGCGTGAAGACCACCGCGGTGCGCGACGGCGACCACTACGTTATCAACGGCTCCAAGACTTTCATCACCAACGGCTTCCTGTCGGACCTGGTGATCGTGGTCGCGAAAACCGATCCCGCCGGCGGCGCCAAGGGCACCAGCCTGATCCTGGTCGAGGCCGGCACGCCGGGCTTCAGCAAGGGCCGCAAGCTGAAGAAGGTGGGCATGAAGGCGCAGGACACCTCGGAGCTGTTCTTCGAGGACGTGCGCGTGCCCTGCGCCAACCTGATCGGCGAGGAAGGCATGGGCTTCGTCTACCTGATGCAGGAGCTGCCGCAGGAGCGCCTCACGGTGGGCATTTCCGCCGTCGCCGGCGCCGAGGCGATACTGGCCCAGACCGTGGCCTACGTGAAGGAGCGCAAGGCCTTCGGCAAGCCGGTGGCCGCGTTCCAGAACACGCAGTTCAAGCTGGCCGAGATGGATTCGGAGCTCACCGCGATGCGGGTTTTCATCGACCGCTGCATCGAGCTGCACCTGCAGGGCAAGCTCGACGTGCCCACGGTCGCCAAGAGCAAGCTGCTGTCCACTGACCTGCAGTGCAGGATCATCGACGAGTGCGTGCAGTTGCACGGCGGCTACGGCTACATGTGGGAGTACCCGGTGGCGCGCGCGTGGGCCGATGCGCGCGTGCAGCGCATCTACGCCGGCACCAACGAAGTGATGAAGGTGATCATTTCGCGCGCGCTGCTGGGATGAGTTCCGGCGTGGGTCCGGCTTCAGCCGGACAATCGACCGGATAAATCCGGACCCACGCCGGGGCAATTGCTACGATATGCCTGCTGTCCGGCTGAAGCCGGACCCACGGGGCGAATCATGCGGCTGGACTACCGGATCCTGAACGTCTTCGCGCGCCCCGGCGAGCGCCTGAGCGGCAACCCGCTGTGCGTGTTCGAGGACGGCAGCGGGCTCGACAGCGCGCAGATGCAGGCGCTGGCCCTGCAGTTCAACCTCTCCGAGACCACCTTCATCCTGCCCTCGCGCACGGCCGATGCGCGCGTGCGCATCTTCACCCCGGCTTATGAAATGCCCTTCGCCGGACACCCGACACTGGGCACCGCGCACGTGGTGCGCTCGCTCAGGCGGTGCGCCGACCGGGTGAGGCTCGAACTGGCGGCGGGAGTGATACCGGTCGCAGCCGAGCGCGACTTCTGGGAGCTGCGCGCCAACAGCGCCACCACGCGCGCAGCGCGCGCCTCGACCGCAGAACTGGCGGCCGCGCTCGGCCTGGAGGGACAGGATCTCGCGGGTCCGGCGCGATGGGTCGATGCGGGCAGCGAACAGCTGATCGTGCCACTCGCCAACGAAGACGCGGTGCGCCGCGTGCAGCTGTCCATCGATGCCCTGCGAAGCGTCACGGGCGACGGCCCGCGTGCGCAGGTCTACGTGTTCGCGCCCCGCGCCGACGGCAGCCTGCTGGCGCGCTTCTTCTTCAGCAAGGGTGAATCGCTGCTCGAGGACCCGGCCACCGGCAGCGCAACCGCGAACCTCGGCGGCTGGATGCTGGCCAATGGTGTCACCTTGCCGCTGGCGCTGACGATCGCCCAGGGCGAAATGGCAGGACGGCCCTCGGCGCTGCGCCTGCGCATCGACGCCGGGCGCCAGGTGTTCGTCGCGGGCGAAGTGATCGAACTCGGGCGCGGCGTCGTGGAGCTGTGAGCATGGGCCGATGGCTGATCGTTGCCGGGCTCGTGCTGGTCGCGATCGGCGCGGCACTGCACTACGCGCCGTGGCTGCTGAACTGGTTCGGCCGCCTGCCCGGGGACATCAATATCCAGGGTGGCCGCACGCGCGTTTTCATCCCGATCACCTCGATGATCGTGGT
>DAORUQ010000041.1:5168-18849 GCA_035433265.1 Pseudomonadales bacterium
TACGAGAGCTTGCGCTTGTTCTTCGCGTCGCCCACGTAGCGCTGGTCGAGAATCTCGAGACGGTCGACGCCATGCGTGGCGAACTCGTCGCCATACACGCGCCTATAGGGTTCCTCCCTGATCTCGCGCTCCTCGGGGTCCAGACCCTCGACGGTCTTCTCGCCGAGCTGGCGCAGCAGGTCGCGCTCGACGAGGCGTTCCAGCAGTTCGTTCCAGAACGATTCGTTCTCGAACTCCTCGATGAACTCCATGGCGGGACCGGTCTCGTCGAACTCGGTGCTGGCGTAAAAACGCCCGTCTTCCTCGACGTATTCGACCAGGTGTTCGCAACCGAAGTCCCCGGCAAGGGCGAAGACCTTCTGCTCCAGTGCGCGGAAGGGCTGCGTTTCGTCGGATTCCTCGGCCTGGTGCGCGTGCAGCACCCAGTCGGCCAGCTGCATCGCGGTGAGCAGCGTGAGGTATTCGGCGCGCGTGAGATCGAGCTTCACGCCGCTCAGGCCCGCGTGCTCGGGCGCTGCGCCATCGCCTCGCGCCAGCGTTTCACGTTGCGACAATCGTCCGGGACAGGCTTGCGGATCCAGGCAAGGAAATCGCAGGTCGCGATGGCATCGATATCGGCCATCGAGAACGCGTCGCCGACGACATGATCGCGCCCGGCCAGCTGGGCATCGAGCACGTGCAGGAAGACGTCGATGCGCTTCATGCCGCGCTCGACCAGCGCCGGGACCTGCTCGAGCTCCACCGGGCCGGGCAACGCGCGCTTGGCGAAGGCGGGATTGCCGTTGCGGAATACGTCGGCGATGGCCATCAGGCCCTCGACAAAGATGCGGTGGGTCCACTCGCGCACCAGCGCCCGTTCGAGCGGCGTGCGCCCGAGCAACTGGCGCTCGGGATAGAGCTCCTCGAGGTAATCGCAGATCGCGGGGACCTGCGCCAGCACCACGCCCTCGTCGGTGACCAGCGCCGGTACCGTGCACGACGGGTTGACCGAGCGCAACGGTTCCCCGAACTGCTCGCCCTTGGCCAGGTCGACTTGCACCGTCGGAATCTCGATGCCCTTCTCGGCCATGAAGATGTGCAGGCGCCGGGGATTGGGCGCGGGAGGATAGGAATAAAGCAGCATGGCAATGCTCCTCGGAATGTGCGGCGCAGTGTACCCGTGATGCCGCAGCCGTGCGAGGCGCAAGCTGCCGTGGGCGATCAATGCGTGGGTCCGGCGTCAGCCGGACATTCGGTTGTTCGGCTGACGCCGGACCCACGGGATCAGAGCACCTCGAACAGGCCCGCCGCACCCATGCCGCCGCCCACGCACATCGTGATCACGACGTACTTCACGCCGCGGCGCTTGCCCTCGCGCAGGGCGTGGCCGACCATCCGCGCGCCACTCATGCCATAGGGGTGACCGATCGAGATCGCGCCGCCATTGACGTTCAGTCGATCGTTCGGGATGCCGAGGCGGTCGCGGCAGTAGATCACCTGCACCGCGAAGGCCTCGTTCAGTTCCCACAAACCGATATCGTCCATCTTCAGGCCGTGCTGCTTGAGCAGCTTGGGCACCGCGAACACCGGTCCGATGCCCATTTCGTCGGGCTCGCAGCCGGCGACGGCGATGCCGCGATACAGGCCCATCGGCTTGATGCCGCGCTCGGCGGCGAGCTTGCCGTCCATCACCACGCAGGCCGCCGCGCCATCGGAGAGCTGGCTGGCGTTGCCCGCCGTGATGCAGCCGCCCTCGACGATCGTCTTCAGGCTGGCGAGCCCCTCGAGCTTCGTGTCGGCGCGGTTGCCTTCGTCGAGCGCGAGCGTCACGTCCTTGTGGCTGATCTCGCCGGTGGCCTTGTCCTTCATCTCCACCGAGGCCGTCACCGGGATGATCTCGTCGGCGAACAGGCCGGCCGCCTGCGCGGCGGCGGTGCGCTGCTGGCTCTGCAGCGAGTACTCATCCTGCTGCTCGCGCGTGACGCCGTAGCGCTTGGCCACCACTTCGGCGGTATGCAGCATCGGCATGTAGATGTGCTCGTGCAGCGCCTTCAGTTTCGGGTCTATGCGGCGGTACACGTTCTGGTGCTCGTTCTGCACCAGGCTGATCTGCTCCAGTCCGCCGCCCACCGCGACGCGCATGCCGTCGTGCAGGATCTGCTTGGCGGCCGTGGCGATCGCCATCAGGCCCGAGGAGCACTGGCGGTCCATGGTCATGCCGCTCACCGTGACCGGCAGGCCGGCGGCCAGGGCGGCCATGCGCCCGATGTTCAGGCTGGTGGTGCCCTGCGGCATCGCGCAACCCATGATCACGTCGTCGATCTCGGCCGGGTCCACGCCCGCGCGCTCGACGGCGGCGCGGATCGCGAGCCCCCCCATCGTGGGCGCCTCGGTGTTGTTGAACAGGCCGCGATAGGCCTTGCCGATCGGCGTGCGTGCCGCGGATACGATGACTGCGTCTGACATTTTCCTGACTCTCCTGCGCGTTGTAAGGATCTGCCGCCGCACCAGCGCGAGGGAGCGGCGGCGGGCATCAAAGCTCGATGCCCAGCGCCTTGGCGGCTGCGCCCACGAACTTCAAACTCTGCTGGAAACCCTGCGTGAACTCCTGTTCGCCGTCGCGATTCTCGATGGCGGCGAGCCCTGCCAGCACATTTTCCGGTGTCTGCGCCTCCGGCGCCAGATAGATGCCGGGGGTTTCGTAAATATGGACGCTCGCGTAACCGCCGGCACCGGCCGCCAGGATCATGCGGTTGGGCGCCTGCTCGGCGCAGAGCAGCAGCACGCCGGCGGTCACGGCCTCGGGCGTCAGCAGTTCGAAGGCGCGCTGATCCATCAGCCCCTCGGTCATGCGCGTGCCCGCTGCCGGGGCGACCGCGTTGACGCGGATGCCGTATTTCTCGCCTTCCTGCACCAGCGTGTTCATGAGCCCGACCACGGCCATTTTCGCCGCGCCATAGTTGCCCTGCCCGAAATTGCCGTAGAGCCCGCTGGAGGAGGTGGTCATCACGATGCGCCCGTACTGCTGCGCGCGCATGATCTCCCATACGGCCCGGGTGCAGTGAACCGTGCCCATCAGGTGCACGTCGACGACGGCGCGGAAGTCCCCGATCTCCATCTTCGAGAAGCTCTTGTCGCGCAGTATGCCGGCGTTGTTCACCAGGATGTCGACGCGGCCCCAGGCATCCATGGCCTGGCGCACCATCGCCTGCACCTCGGCCCAGTCGGCCACGTTGGCGCCGTTGGTGATCGCCTCGCCGCCGGCGGCGCGGATTTCCGCTGCCACGCTATCGGCCGCGGCGCTGGAGCGCCCGCTGCCGTCGCGCGCCCCGCCGAGATCGTTGACCACCACCTTCGCGCCGCGCGCCGCGAGACCCAGCGCGTGCGCGCGCCCGATCCCGGCGCCCGCGCCGGTCACTATCGCGACCTTGCCGTCGTAACGGATGTCCATGTCTCTCTCCTGGCGTCTTGTCAGTTATCGCGCTGGCGGGCTCGCACACATCTTAGCCGTATGCACCAACTGCCTGCCCACAGGCATGCGGGCCTACGGGCGTACCATCACCATCGTGAGCCATTCGGCGATCAGCGCCGGCTTGCTCTCGTTCTCGATCTCGACCGTGATCTCCTGCTTGACCAGGAACTGGTTCGGCACCTTTTCCTGCACGTCGAGCAGTTTCGCGCGCGTCCGTACCCGGCTGTTCACCTTCACCGGCGCGAGGAAGCGGATCTTGTCGAAGCCGTAGTTGAGGCCCATCACCGCGTCCTGCATGCCGCCGCCGATGTCCTCCATCATGCGCGGCAGCAGCGACAGCGTGAGAAAGCCGTGCGCGATGGTGCCGCCGAAGGGCGTGGCCGCCGCGCGCTCGGGGTCGACGTGGATGAACTGGTGGTCCTCGGTGGTGTCGGCGAAGGCGTTGACGCGCGCCTGCTCGATGCGGATCCAGTCGGAGACGCCGAGTTCGCTGCCGATCAACGAACGCACGTTGTCCTTGTTCATCGTCACTGCCATGTCGAAACTCCTCTGTCGTGTCGAATTCGATCAGCGAAAGCGCGCGAGCTCGCGCCGCGCCACCACCATGCGGTGCACCGCGTCGGGCCCGTCGGCGAAGCGCAGCGTGCGCGCGCCCATGTACATGCCCGCGAGCGGCGTGTCCTGCGAGATGCCCAGCCCGCCGTGCATCTGGATCGCCTCGTCGATGACCTTCAGCGCCACCGTGGGAGCGACGGTCTTGATCATCGAGATCCAGTGCTGCGACTGCTGCACGCCCTCGGTGTCCATCATCCACGCGGTCTTCAGGCACAGCAACCGCGCCATCTCGATGTCCATGCGCGCGTTGGCGATGATGTCGTAGTTGCCGCCGAGCTTCACCAGCGGCTTGCCGAAGGCCGTGCGCGAGAGCCCGCGCCGGCACATCAGTTCCAGCGCCTTCTCGGCCATGCCGATCGCGCGCATGCAGTGGTGGATGCGCCCCGGCCCGAGGCGGCCCTGCGCGACCTCGAAGCCGCGCCCCTCGCCGGCGATGATGTTGGCCTTCGGCACGCGCACGTCGGTGAAACGCATGTGCATGTGGCCGTGGGGCGCATCGTCCGTGGCGAAAACCATCATCGGGCGCAGTACCTCGACGCCCGGCGTGTCCATGGGCACCAGGATCTGCGAGTGCTGCGCGTGGCGCGGCGCCCCGGGGCTGCTCTTCACCATCACGATGAGGATCCGGCAACGCGGATCGCCGGCGCCCGATATCCAGATCTTCTCGCCGTTCAGCACCCATTCGTCGCCATCGGGCACCGCGCTCATGCTGATGTTGGTCGCGTCCGACGAGGCGCTGTCGGGTTCGGTCATCACGTAGGCCGAGCGGATATCGCCCGCCAGCAGCGGCTTGAGCCACTGCTCCTGTTGCGCCGGCGTGCCGTAGCGCGCGAGCACCTCCATGTTGCCGGTGTCCGGCGCGCTGCAGTTGAACACCTCCGGCGCCAGGTGCGACTTGCCGGTTTCCTCGGCGATGTAGGCGTACTCCACGGTCGTGAGCCCGTGGCCCCCGTCGTGCTCCGTGAGGAAGAAGTTCCACAGCCCGCGCGAGCGCGCCCTGGCCTTCAATCCCTCGAGGATCTCGATCTGGCGCGGCGTGAAGGCCCAGCGATCGCCCGTGTCGATTCCGGCCAGGAACTCGTGCTCCAGCGGCAGGATCTCGCTGTCGATGAAGCCCCTGACCTCGTCGAGGATGGGTCGCAAGCGCGCGCTGATGCCGATGTCCATGCCCGTGCCGCTCCTGGTGTGCCGTGCCGCGCTCAGTAGCCGTTGAGCGCGGCGTAGCGATCGGTGTGGTAGTAGCTGTCGCCGAAGATCTGGCGCAATGCGCCGGCGCGCTTCATGAAGAAGCCGATCTCGAATTCGTCGGTCATGCCGATGCCCCCGTGCAGCTGCACGGCCTCGTTGACTGCCAGCATCGCGGTGTCGCCGGCCTTGACCTTCGCCAGGCTGGCGAAAGGTGCCAGCGCGGTGTCGGGCTCGTCGATCGCGCGCAGCGCGCGCAACACCGCCGATCGCGCCAGCTCCAGCTCGCAGAACAGCTGCGCCGCGCGGTGCTGCAGCGCCTGGAACTCGCCGATGGCGCGCCCGAACTGCTTGCGCTGCCTGAGGTAATCAACGGTGCGCGCGAGCGCCTCGCCCGCCACACCCAGCATTTCCGCCGCCAGGCAGATGCGGCCGATGTCGAGTGTGCGCTCCAGCGCGTTCCAGCCCTGGTGCAGCGCGCCGAGCAGCTCGCCGCGCGCGTCGCAGAAGCGCACGATCGCCGCATTGCGGCTGTCGACCATCACGGTGCGCTCGATGGCAACCCCCGCGCTGCCGGCCTCGACCAGGAACAGGCTGATCCCGTGGGTCTCGCCGGGCGCGCCACGGCTGCGCGCGGCCACGACGAGCGTGTCGGCGACGTGGCCATCGAGCACCAGGATCTTCTCGCCCGAGAGCCGGAAAGCATCGCCGTTGGCACGCGCGACCAACGCGATACCCGCCGGGTCGTGGCGCGCGGACTCATCGAGCGCGAGCGCGCACAGCCGTCGCCCCGCGGCGATCGCCGGCAGCAGTACCTGTTTCTGTGCCTGCGTCCCGGCCTCGCGGATCAGCGTGGCGCCGAGGATCGCAGTCGCGAACAGCGGCGAGGCCGCGAGCCTGCGCCCGGCCTGCTCGCAGAGTATGCCGGCACCGGTGTGGGCGAAGCCGAGTCCGCCGAATTCTTCCGGCACCAGCATGCCCGCCCAGCCCAGCGCGGCCATCTCGCGCCAGAGCTCGCGCGAAAAGCCGTCGGCGTCGCGCGTATCGCGCAGCCCGCGCAGCACCGCGGGCGAGGCATTCTGCTGCAGGAAACCGCGCGCGGCCTCGGCGAGCATCCGTTCGTCGTCGTTGTAGACCAGGGACATGTTCGCTCCTTCGCGCGCCGATCCGGCCGTGCTCAGCCGGGCAGGCCGAGGATGCGCCTGGCGATGATGTTGAGCTGGATCTCGGAGGTCCCGCCCTCGATCGAGTTGCCCTTGCTGCGCAGCCAGCTGCGCGGCACGAAGCCCTCGGCGAAGCGCTCGCCCTCCCAGCCGAGCCCGTCGGCGCCGTGGATGGCCATCAACAGTTCCTGGCGCTTCTTGTTGAGCTCGGTGCCGTAATACTTCAGCAGCGAGGATGCCGCGCCGGTGCCGACGCCGGCCTTCGCCTCGTCCTGCACGCGCCCGAGCGTGAGCCGGAATGCCTCGGCATCGATCGAGTGGCGCGCCAGATCGTGACGCAGACCCGCATCGGCGAGGCGTCCGTCGCGCAGGCCGATGCGCTGCACCGCGATCCCGGCCGGCGCGGCCTGCCCGGGGGCGCCGACGCCGAACAGTCCGCTGATCATCTCGCGCTCGTGCGTCAGCAGGTACTTGGCGATGTCCCAGCCCTTGTTCAGCTCGCCGACCAGGTTTTCCTTCGGCACGCGCACGTTGTCGAAGAAGGTCTCGCAGAACGGCGAGTTGCCGCTGATCAGCCGGATCGGCCGGGTGCTGACGCCGGGCGTCTCCATGTCGAACAGCAGGAAACTGATGCCGGCGTGCTTCGGCGCCTCGACGTCGGTGCGCACCAGGCAGAAGATCCAGTCGGCCTGGTCGGCGTAGGAGGTCCAGACCTTCTGCCCGTTGACGAGGAAGTGATCGCCCCGATCCTCGGCCCGGGTCTGCAGGCCGGCAAGATCGGAGCCCGCGTTCGGTTCGCTGTAGCCCTGGCACCAGCGGATCTCGCCGCGCACGATCGGCGGCAGGAAGCGCTGCTTCTGCTCCTCGCTGCCATAGCGCAGCAGCGCCGGCCCCAGCATCGAGATCCCGAAGCTCTCGAGCGGCGCGCGTGCCTGCAGGCGCGCGAGTTCCTCGCCCAGGATCTTCGCCTCGGCCTTGTCGAGACCACCCCCGCCATGGGCTCGCGGCCATTGCGGCGCGGTCCAGCCGCGCGCGGCCATGCGCTCCAGCCACAGGCGCTGCTCCTCGCTGGCGAACACCCACTTGCGCCCGCCCCAGCAGCTCTCGGTGCCGGAGGCCGCTGCACCGCGCATCGAGGCCGGGCAGTTCTGCTCCAGCCAGGCACGGGTTTCGCTCCTGAATTCGTCGAGGTTGCTCATGTTTGCCGCCCCTGTTGTCCTTGCGGTGGCGCGAGGCGGCAACGTTATCACCAATGGCGCCGGTGGTACCATGCCGCCCCGAGACACAGCAATTATCCGGATCGCCCTGGGAGTGACGGTGAGCAACGACCTGCAGCATCTGCTCGACAACCTGCACGTGGAGCAGATCGACACCAACCTGTTTCGCGGCATCACGCCGCCCGGACCCAACCCGCGCGTCTACGGCGGCCAGGCGCTCGCGCAGGCCATGAACGCCGCGACGCGCAGCGTCGACCAGGCGCGCCGCGTGCACTCGCAGCACGCGTACTTCCTGCGCCCGGGCGACCCCGCGCGGCCGATCATCTACGAGGTCGACCCGATCCGCGACGGGCGCGGCTTCAGCACGCGTCGCGTGGTGGCGCGCCAGGGCGGGCGCGCCATCTTCAACACCGCGATCTCCTACCAGCTGCCCGAGAAAGGATTCGCCCACCACGAGCCAATGCCCGCGGTGCCGGCGCCCGAGTCACTGGAGAGCGACTTCGCCTTCTACACGCGCAAGGCGACCGAACAGCCCGGGCGCTATCACGCCTTCACCAGCCACCCGGTCGATTACCGCACGCTCGAACGCCTCGACCGCTACGATCCGCCGGCGCGCGCGGCGCGCTTCGGCGTGTGGATGCGCGCCAACGGCACGATGCCCGACGATCCCGGCGTGCACGCGCAGATGCTCGCGTACATGTCCGACAGCTACCTGATGTCGACGGCGCTGCTGCCGCACGCCATCGCCCACGACAATCCCGCGCTCCAGAGCGCGAGCCTCGATCACGCGCTGTGGTTCTACGCGGACTTTCGCGCCGACGAATGGCTGTACTACCACCTGGCGAGCCCGCTCGCGGGCGGCGGCCGCGGCCTGAACATCGGCCACGTCTACACCCGCGACGGGCGCCTCGTCGCCGCGGCCGCGCAGGAAGGGCTGATCCGCCGGGTCGCCGCGCCGGGCTGAAAGTCCGGGAGTTTTTCACCGCCCTGCCGGGGCTGCACCGGCCCTGCCGACGCACGAAGGATTGCGCTATCCTGCCCGCGCAGCCCCCAGCCCCGGAGAACAACGACATGAACGGAGCCGAAGCCCTGTTGCGCACGCTGCTGGATGCCGGCGTGGACGTCTGCTTCACGAATCCCGGCACCTCGGAAATGCACTTCGTGGCGGCGCTGGACCGCGTGCCCGGCATGCGGTGCGTGCTGGGCCTGTTCGAAGGCGTGGTCACCGGCGCGGCGGACGGATACGCGCGCATCGCGCGCAAGCCCGCCGCCACGCTGCTGCACCTGGGGCCGGGGCTCGGCAACGGGCTGGCGAACCTGCACAACGCCAGGCGCGGCGACGTGGCGATGGTGAACATCGTAGGCGATCACGCGACCTATCACCTGCAGTACGACACCCCGCTCACCTCGGATGTGACCGCGGTCGCGAAGCCCATGTCGCACTGGGTGCACTCGGCGCAGTCCAGCGAGCAGCTGCCGGCGGATGCCGCACGCGCGGTCGCCGCCGCGCTGCAGGCGCCCGGGCAGGTCGCGACGCTGATACTGCCCGCGGACGTGTCGTGGGAGGAATGCACGGGCGGGCCCGCCGCGATGCCCGCAGTCCCGGCGGCGCGGCGCGTGCGCGAGGACGTGATCGGACAGTGCGCCGCGGCGCTGGCCTGCGGCGAGCCGGCGCTGATACTGCTCGGCGGGCATGTCAGCGAGCAGGATCTGGAGCTCGCCGGGCGAATCGCCGCGGCCTGCGGCGCGCGCGTCGGGGTGGAGACCTTCCCCACGCGGCTGCCCTGGGGCGCGGGCCGCGCCGCCTGCGAGAAGATTCCCTACATTCCCGAGTTCGCGCTCGCGCACCTCGAGACCGTGCGCCGCCTGGTGCTGGTCGGCGCCACGGAGCCTGCCTCGTTCTTCGCCTACCCGAACCTGCCCGGCCGGCTGGCGCACGAGGAATGCGAGCTGCTCACGCTGGCCGAGCCGCACCACGACCGCATCGACGCGCTGCAGCGCCTGGCCGAGGCCATGGATGCGCCGGCGCTCGAACCGGCGCGCAACCCGCTCGCATTGCCCGCGCTCCCCGCTGCCGGCGCGCTGTCCACGGCTGCCGTGGGCGACATCATCGCGGCGTTGCTGCCGGAGCAGGCCATCGTCGTCGACGAGGGCATCACCGGCGGCTTCGAGGTGTTCGAGCGCACGCGCACCGCACGCGCGCACGAGTGGATCATGCAGACCGGCGGCTCCATCGGCTGGGGCCTGCCGGCGGCGACCGGAGCGGCGATCGCCGCTCCCGGGCGCAAGGTCGTTTGCCTGGAAGGCGACGGCAGCGCGATGTACACGATCCAGGCGCTGTGGACCATGGCCCGCGAGCAACTCGACGTCACCGTGGTGCTGTTCGCCAACCGCGATTACGCGATCCTGCAGCTCGAGTACCAGCGCGTCGGCGCCAGCGGCATGGGCGCCAAGGCGCGCAGCATGCTGCACATCGGCAACCCCGACATCGATTTCGTGGCGCTGGCGCAGTCACTCGGCGTGGCCGCGACACGCGCGCGCGACACCGTGGAATTCACCTCACAGTTCGCCGAGGCGATGGCAGCGCGCGGACCGCGCCTCATAGAAACCATGATGCCCGCGCTCGGGCTCTGAGGGAGGCACCGCCATGCAGCAATTGATCTGCGCCCTGCAGGAGGTGCTGGGACCCGGTGGGGTGCTGACCGGGGACGAGGCGCGTTCGCGCAGCGGCTCGTGGGGCGTGATGCATTGCGACGCGCCGGCGGTGCTGCGCCCGCGATCGACCGCGGAGGTGGCAGCGGTACTGAGGCTCTGTCACGCCGCGGGCCAGGCGGTGGTCACCGAAGGCGGCAAAACGGGGCTGGTGAGCGGGGCGCGCGCCTCATCGGGCGAGATCGCGCTATCGCTGGAGCGCATGCACGCGATCGAGCAGATCGATGCGCGCGGGCGCACGATGACCGTGCAGGCCGGGGCCACGCTGCAGGCGGTGCACGAGGCGGCCGAGGCCGAGGGCCTGATCATGCCGCTCGACCTGGGCGCACGCGGCACGGCAACCATTGGCGGCAACATCGCCACCAACGCGGGCGGCAACCAGGTGATCCGCTACGGCATGATGCGCGAGCAGGTGCTCGGGCTCGAGGTCGTGCTGGCCGACGGTACCGTGATGTCGTCGCTGAACCAGGTGCTGAAGAACAACACCGGCTACGACCTCAAGCAGCTGTTCATCGGCAGTGAAGGCACGCTCGGCGTGATCACACGCGCCGTGCTGCGCTTGCGCCCCCTGATGCCGGCGCGCAATTCCGCGCTGGTCGCCACCGACTCGCTGGAACACCTGGTCGCGCTGCTGACGTTCATCGAGCGCGAGCTCGGAGGGCGCATGAGTGCCTTCGAGGCCATGTGGAACAATTTCTACCGCATCGCCAGCCGCGGACCCCACCTCGGCCAGCCGCCGATCGCCGACAGCTACCCGTTCTACGTGCTGATCGAGTCCGCGGGTGCGGACCTGGAGGCCGAGGCCGCGCATTTCCTCGACGCGCTGGCGCGCGCCACCGATCTCGGACTGGTGCAGGACGCCGTGCTGGCGCAGAGCGAAAAGGAACGCGCGGCTTTCTGGGCGATCCGCGACAACATCGAGAGCCTGGCCGTGCTGTGGCCGTTGGCGATCTTCGATATCAGCCTGCCGCTGGCGACGATGGAGGATTACCTCGAACGCACCGGCGCGCGGCTGGAACAACGGCTTGGCGAACTGCGCTGGGTCACCTTCGGGCATCTGGGCGACAGCAACCTGCACCTGGCCATCGCGCTGGGCGGCGACGATCCGGCCCTGCGCCACGCGGTGGAGGAAATCGTCTACGCCGGGCTGGCGGGAATCGGCGGCTCGGTGTCCGCGGAGCACGGCATCGGGCTGGAGAAGCGCGAGTTCCTGCACTGTTCGCGCTCGGCCACGGAGATCGAGCTGATGAAAACGCTCAAGCGCGCGCTGGACCCGCGCAACATCCTCAACCCGGAGCGGATTTTCCACCTTTGAGCGGTTCGGCAGGTGCCGCCGCCTGGGCATCCTTGTCATCGGTCGCGGCAGCCCGGCGATCCGGGCGGCAGCGCCGCTCCCCGGTGGCTCCGGCCTGCGCGCGCGCGCGGCGCTGCACCTTGCGCTCGTCGAGGGCGTCCTCGATACGCTGGACCATGTCGCTGGTCAGTTTGATCTTTCGCATCGTCATTGCTTGCCCGCCACGGAACGTCGGGTCCCGCGTATCCGGCACCGTGTCCCGCGCATTGGCGTGACGGTCACACGGCTAGTTTCTGGGTAGCACAAGCATAGACCGGGGTGGGCGATTTATCGAATCACGCCGGATGTCGGCGGGGCGGAACGCGCCCGCGGCCGGGCGACCGCGGGCGGCATCGGGACCTGTCAGCTCTTGGCGGCGGGCTTGGCGGCAGCGCGCGCGGCACGTTCGCGCTCGACCAGGAAATCGGCCACTTTCAGCATCTCGGCCGGCGAACCCGCCGTCCTGCCGGAGATGCGGTAGGTACCGTTGACGACCAGCTCGGGCGTGCCGGTGATGCCGTAGCTGCGCGCGCGCGCATCGGCCTGCTTAACGCTGCTCTCGACGGCAAAGGCATTGAACATCTTGCGGAAATCGGCTTCCTTCACGCCGTGGGCGGCGAAGAAGGCGGCCAGCTCGTCCTCGTTGTCGAGCTTCTTGCGCTCCTCGTTGAGCGCGGCGAACAGCGGCCCGTGCAGCTTCTCGAGCACGCCGAGCGCCTGCGCGGCATAGAAGGCCTGCGCATGCACCGCCATGGTCTGGTTCCACATCGCCGGCGAGCGCTGGAAGTCGACGTCGGGCTTCTGCGCCTTCTTCCAGTCGTTGACCAGCGGCTCGAGGTGGAAGCAATGGATGCAGCCGTACCAGAACACTTCCGTCACCTCGATCCGCGAGGGATCGGCGGTGCGCACGGGCTGGGCCAGGCGCACGTAGTGGGTGCCCTCGACGTATTTCGGTGCAGCCTCCTGCGCCGCCAGCGCGAAGGGCATCGACAGCAACAGCACGGCCAAGGCAAAGATCCGCTTCATTCGCTCAGTCTCCTGTCCAGATGGGATTGTTCACCCGGTACCGAGATCGGACCGGGCGTGACGGGATTGGTTTCCGGGCGATCCTGGAAGCACGCTCGAACAGGTATTTTTACCTGTTCGAGCGCGGCACGTGCCGGTGTCAGTGCAGGCCGGAAGCGTAGCTCGATACCGCGTCGAGCTCCTTGTCACTGAGTCGCGACGCGACGTCCCGCATGATGCGGGTGTCGCCGTCGTTGGTGCGCTCGTCATTGCGGAACGCGCGCAACTGCGCAGCGATGTAGTCCGCATGCTGGCCGCTCAGCGCGGGGAATCTCGCGGGGCCGTTGCCGGCCCCGGTCGGGGAATGGCAGGCCGCGCAGGCCGCCACGCCCTTCTCGCGGATGCCGGCACGGAAGACGCTCTCGCCCAGCTCGACCAGTTCCTCCTTGGCCACGCCCGGCGTCGCGGCCTGCGCCGCGTAATATGCGGCGATATCCGCGAGATCCTGCTCGCTCATGGCGTCGAGCTGACCGGCCATCGTGGGAACGCTGCGCGCGCCGCTCTTGATGTCCTTCAGCTGCTTCAGCAAATAGCTCTCATGCTGCCCGGCAAGCTTCGGGAACGTCGGCGCCAGACTGTTGCCGTCGGCGCCATGGCAGGCGCCGCAGGCAACCGACAGGGCCTTGCCGCCCTCCGCGTTGCCCGCGGCAAGCACATTGCCCGCCAGCGCGCACGCGGCAACTACCACAGCGATTCTCTTGATCACGATATCGGTCCTTTATGGTCGATGGGAGCGCGGCAACCGGCCTCAGCCGGCGGGCTTCATCATGTGCTCGATGAGCGCCTTGTACTCTCCGTCGGTGCAGTCCATGCACATGGCCTTCGGCGGCATCGCGTTCAGGCCGTTCTTCACGCTCGCGAGCAGGCCATCCAGCCCGCCCTTGGCGTCGAAACGCAGCTTCCACGCGGCCGCATCGCCGTGCTTCGGCGCGCCGGCAAC
>DAORUQ010000042.1:0-18791 GCA_035433265.1 Pseudomonadales bacterium
GCGTGCCGCATCGGGCAAATCCGGTAATGCACGCCTTTTCGAGGGATTCCACCACCGCGAGGCGCTCGAGCACCCATCGGTGCGGCGGACACTCTGTCGCCAGGACGGCGACAGGTAGCCTACAGGGGTGAGGCGGATTCCGGCGAAGCACTGCTTCGCCCCGCCGAACGCCCGAAATCTAGGATTTCGGGCCGGGCCCCGGAGGGGGATTTACGGCGTGTCCGCGGCACCGATGGGTGCTCGGGCGCCGATGGCTCGCGATACGCCGGATTGTCGGGCCGCTATCCAGAGCACAGATGGTTTTGCGACACCCTCTTCAGCCGGACATGTGCGCGGAAATCGTGAATGTTCGGCTGAAGCCGAACCTACAGCGGACACGACACCCTCTCGATACCCGCCAGCCGCTGCCCGGCATCGCAGCGGATGCGGAAACGCCCGTGCACGCCGTCGCGGCTGACGAAGGGACGCAAGGCCGCCACCGGGAAGCGCAGCACGCGGCCGTCACGCGCACGGGCGACGACCTCGCGCACCTCGCCACGGTAGAGGCGCAGCAGCTCGGCGGCGGGGATCGCCAGATCCACCTCGAGCTCGAACGCCCCGCTCGTGCCGTTCACGACACCACGGGCTGGGCCAGTTGCAGCAGCGCGCGCACCGCGACGGCGTACATCGCGTAGTCCTGGGTGCGCGAATCGCGGATCGCGGCAACCATGCGCCGCCAGCGCTCGATCGCCGGGGCGCGCGTCGCCTCCCAGTTCGCCACGCGCTCGTCGATGTCGTCGCCCTCGCCCGCGCCGCCCGCCACCACCGCCACGATGGCGCGCACCTGCCAGTCGAGCTCGTCGAGGAATGACTCGCGCGCCAGCGCCTGCCAGTGGTCCTCGACCTTAAGCGCCGTGATCTGCTTGCCGAACCAGTAGAAATCGAGCCGCTCGTTCAGCGCGAAGGCCACGCGCGCGACCTCCTCCACGGCCAGCCCGTGCGTGCGCGCGGCATCCGCCATGCCCAGCGCGCCGATCAGCATCGTCGAGCCGGCAAAGGCCGTCGCCAGCGCCGGCGGCAGGCCCGCCTGCAGCAATTCCTCGTGACGCCGCTCCCATGCCAGGCGCTGCTGGCCCGTCACGTAGTCGCACATGCGGTCGCGGATCGCCCGCACGGGAGCCGCGAAGGCCTCGACCTCGGCGCTCGCGTCGGTCACGCCGCGGCGGTTGTGCACGAACCAGCGCGCCGCCAGGCGCGTGAGCCGCTGCAGGTCCGCGAGCACCTCCAGCTGCAGGGCCGCCGGGACGATGTTGTCCAGCGCCTCTACCTCGCCCCACCAGCGATGCAGGTCGAGCACCTCGCGCGCCATCACGAAGGCACGCACGATGGCGGCCACCGGCGCGTTGGTGGACTGCTGCATGCGTTCGATGAAGGTGATGCCCATCAGGTCGACGATGTCATTGGCGAGTTGCGTCGCGATGATCTCCCGGCGCAGCGCGTGCTGCGGCAGGCGCTCGCGGTAGCGCTCACAGAGCCGCGCCGGGAAGGCGCGCTCGAGCGCGCGCGCGAAGTACGCCTCCTCGGGCACGTCGCAGGCGAGGATGTCGAGCTTGAGGCGACCCTTGACGTAGCACGAGAGCACGGCGAGCTCGGGGCGCGTGAGCCCTCGCCCCCCGAGGCGGCGCTCTTCCAGCGCCTCGTCCGCGGGCAGGAACTCCAGCGCGCGATCGAGCACGCCGGCCGCCTCGAGCGAGGCGATCACGGCGCGATGCTCGTTGATGCGCAGCGCCGCCTCGCGCTCGGCGAGGCTGATCGACTGCGCCTGGCGGTAGTTGTTCGCCAGCACCAGCGCGGCGACGTCGTCGCGCATCTCCTCCAGCAGCTGCACGCGCTGCTTGTCGGTCATGTCGCCGGTGGCCACGATGCCGTTCAGCAGGATCTTGATGTTGACCTCGTGGTCCGAGCAGTCGACGCCGCCGGAGTTGTCGATGAAGTCGGTGTTGCAGGCCCCGCCGCCACTGGCGAACTCCACGCGCGCGAGCTGCGTCATGCCGAGGTTGCCGCCCTCGGCGATCACGCGCGCGCGGATTCGCGCGCCGTCGATACGCACCGCGTCGTTGGCCTTGTCGCCGACGTCGGCGTGGCCCTCCCCGCTCGACTTGAAGTAGGTGCCGATACCGCCGTTGAACACCAGGTCCACGGGTGCGGCGAGGATCACCGAGACCAGCTCGGCGGGCGTCAGGCGCTCGGCCTCCGTGCCGAGCACGCGGCGCATCCCGGGCGTGAGCGCGATCGATTTCGCGCTGCGCGCGAACACGCCGCCGCCCGCCGATATCAGGCTTGCGTCGTAATCGGCCCAGCTCGAGCGCGGCAGCGCGAACAGGCGCTCGCGCTCGGCGAAGCTCGCCGCGGGATCGGGATCGGGGTCGACGAAGATATGCTGGTGGTTGAAGGCGGCGACCAGTCTGATCGCGCGCGAGCGCAGCATGCCGTTGCCGAACACATCGCCCGACATGTCGCCGATACCCACCACGCTGACCGGCTGCGCCTGCACGTCGATGCCGCGCTCGCGAAAGTGCCGCTGCACCGAGATCCACGCCCCGCGCGCCGTGATCGCCATCTTCTTGTGGTCGTAGCCCACGCTGCCGCCGGAGGCGAAGGCATCGCGCAGCCAGAAGCCGTAGCGCGCCGAGAGCTCGTTGGCGACGTCGGAGAACGAGGCCGTGCCCTTGTCGGCGGCGACCACCAGGTAGGGATCCGGCTCGTCGTGGCAGACCACCTGCGCCGGCGCGACGGTGGCGCCGTCGACGATGTTGTCGGTGAGGTCGAGCAGCCCCTGCACGAAGATCCGGTAACAGGCCACGCCCTCGGCCTGCACCGCCTCGCGGCCGGCGTCGGGGCGTAGTTGCCGCGGCACGAAGCCGCCCTTGGCGCCCACCGGCACGATCACCGCGTTCTTCACCTGCTGCGCCTTCACCAGCCCCAGCACCTCGGTGCGAAAGTCCTCCGGCCGGTCCGACCAGCGCAGCCCGCCGCGCGCGACCTTGCCGCCGCGCAGGTGCACGCCCGCCACGCGCGGCGAATACACCCAGATCTCGTATCTGGGCACCGGGCGCGGCAGGTTGGGCAGCGCGGCGCTGTCGAACTTGAACGAGAACCACTCCCTGGGCGCGCCCGCCTCGTCGCACTGGAACCAGTTGGTGCGCAGCGTGCCGCGGATCAGCGCCAGGTACGCGCGCAGCACGCGGTCCTCGTTGAGCTGCTCGACGCGCTCGAGATCCGCGAGAATGCCGGCCGCCAGCGCTTGCTCGGCCTCGCGGCGCGCGTCCATGTCCGCGCTGGCCGCCGGATCGAAGCGCGCGCGAAAGAGCTGCACCAGTGCGCGCGCGATGCCGAGGTGACGCCCCAGCGTCTCGGCGATGAACTCCTGCGAAAAGTTGTAGCGCACCTGCTTCATGTACTGCGCATAGGCGCGCAGGATCGCGACCTCGCGCCAGCCGAGACGCGTGCCCACGATCAGTCGGTTGAAGCCGTCGCTCTCGGCGCGCCCCGCGAGCACGCTGAGGAAAGCGTCCTCCACGGCCGGGGCCACCGCGGGCACGTCGATGTCCCCGGCCAGCGCGTAGGCGAGATTGAAATCGTGCACCCAGAACTCGCGCCGGTCGGCGCGCAACAGCCGGTAGGGGCGTTCGCCGAGCACCCGCATCCCGAGGTTCTCGAGCATCGGGATCACGTCGGAGAGTTCGACCGGGCGATCGGGGCTGTAGAGCCGGAAGTGGGTCAGCTTCTCCGATTCGCGCACGTTGCGGTACAGGTGCACGCCCAGCCCGCCGTCGCGCTCGAGCGCGTCGAAGCTGCGGATGTCGGCCACCGCCATCGGCGTGTCGTTGTCGTCGCGGTAGCCGGCGGGGAACGCCTGCGCGTAGAGCGCGAGGCGGCGCGCGCCCTCCTCCTCGCCGAATTCCTCGGCAAGTGCGGTGCCGAGCTGGTCCTGCCATTGCTGCGAGATGCGCACGATCAGCGCCTCTAGCTCCTCGGCGTCGTAGTCGGTGCGCGCGTTCGCGCCCAGGCGCATCACGAAGTAGGTGCGCACCAGCACCGATTCGGAGAAGAAGGTGGTGAACTCGGATTCCTCGGCCCCCAGCGCGTCCCTCAGCAGCGACTCGATCTTCTGCCTGAGCTCGGTGCGGTAGATGTCGCGCGGCCAGTACACCAGGCAGAAGGCGAAACGGTTGCGCCGGTCGGTGCGGATGAACAGGCGGATCTTGCGTCGCTCCTGGATCAGGAAGATGCGCATCGCGGTGTCGTAGAGCGTGGCGGTATCGCCCTGGAACAGCTCGTCGCGCGGCAGCACCTCGAGCACGCGCCTGAGCGTGCGCAGGCGGTGGCTGCTGGTGCTCGGGCGCGAGCGCTCGATCACCTCGGCGACCTTGCGCCGCACGATCGGGATCTCCGCGGGATCCATCGTGTAGACCACCGCGGTGAACAGTCCGAGGAAACAGTGCTGCGCGCTGATGCGCCCCCCGGCGTCGTAGCAGTTCACCGCGATGTAGTCCGGATAGGCAACGCGGTGCACGCGCGAGCGGCGCGAGGACTTGAAGAACACCAGCTGCGGGCCCTGCGCCGCAGGGTCGCGCTCCAGTTCCCCGATCTCCTGCTCCAGGAAGCCCGCCGCCGGCGTGTCGCGCTCGCGCTGCAGCCCGAGCTTCGCCTCGCCGCGGCTGGTGACGCGCGTCGCGCCGTCGCCGCGCTCGACCTCGAGCAGCTCGTAGCCGAGGAACGTGAAGTTGCCGTCCAGGAGCCACTCCAGCAGCGCGCGGTTCTCCTGCCACTCGGCCTCGGCAACCCCCTGCGAGCACGCGGGCAGCGCGGCGACCAGCTCGCGCACGCGTGCGCACATGGGTTCGAAATCGTCGACGACCAGCGTGACCTCGGCGATCACCGCGGCGAGGCTCTGTTCGATCTCAGCCAGCAGCGCGGGGTCGCTGATGCGCGAGATCTCCAGGTACACCAGCGCCTCGCGCGTGCGCCGCTCGCCGTCCGGGGGCACCGTCGCGGGGTAGACGTGGCGCAGCGCGTGCGCCTCGTCGCGCTGCACCGTGAGATCCGAGCTCACCAGCATGTGGATCACGATGCCGCGGCGGTTGAGCTCCAGGCGCAGCGACTCGGACACGAAGGGAATACCGTGCGTCAGCACCAGCACCGCGGTGTGGCGCGAGCTCCAGCCGTGCTGCTCGAAGCGCGGGTTGAACAGGCTGATCTTCGGCGCCGCCGGATCGTGTTGCTGCAGGTATTGCCAGGCGTGCAGGATGGTCGCGCAGACATCGGCCGGGCGCCGGTCGCGGACGTCCTCGAAGTCCATGGCGCCGATGACCTCGGCGGCGAAGGCCTTGAGCACCGCTTGTTCGTCACCCGGCGCGCGCCGCTCGATCTCCTCGCCCAGGAAGCCCAGAAAACGCTCCCTGCTCCTGCTGTCGTTCATGCCTGCACCCGTTGTTCGAATAATGTCGCCGCGGTGGCGCGCCGCGCGTCGAAGGCGCCGCGGCCCTGGCGTTGCGCGGCGAGGATACTATGGAACCTCGCACCGCCGCACCGGTCGAAGCGGGGCGAAAGTTGCGCGTGGCAAGCGCCTTGCGGACATCGGCGCAGACTACAATCAGCGACTTGCTTGTGGGTCCGGCTTCAGCCGGACTGATGTCCGGATAAATCCGGACCCACGGCCGGACCCACGAACCTCGGAGAACAGGACAACGTGAGCACACGCAGCGACACCATCGCCGGCCTTCGCGCCTGGCTGGCGCAACAGGTCATCGGGCAGCAGCACCTGGTCGACAGCCTGCTGATCGCGCTGCTCGCCGACGGCCACCTGCTGGTCGAGGGTGCGCCGGGGCTGGCGAAGACGCGCGCCATCCGCGAACTGGCGCGCGGCGTCGAGGGCGACTTCCACCGCATCCAGTTCACCCCCGACCTGCTGCCGGGCGACGTCACCGGTACCGATATCTACCGTCCCGAGGACGGGGGCTTTCGCTTCCAGCGCGGCCCGATCTTCCACAACCTCGTGCTCGCCGACGAGATCAACCGCGCGCCGGCCAAGGTGCAGTCGGCCCTGCTGGAGGCGATGGCCGAGCGCCAGGTCAGCGTGGGCAGCACCACCTACGCGCTGCCGGCGCTGTTCCTGGTGATGGCGACGCAGAACCCGATCGAGCAGGAAGGCACCTACCCGCTGCCCGAGGCGCAACTCGACCGCTTCCTGCTGCACGTGCGCGTGGGCTATCCGGATGCGCACGCCGAGCGCGAGATCCTGCGTCTCGCGCGGCGCGAGGCGGGCCAGGCGCCCGTGGCGCCACCGCCCGCCGTGAGCCAGCAGGACGTGTTCGCCGCGCGCGCCGAAATCCTCGCGCTGCACATGGCCGCGAGCGTCGAGGAATACATCATCCAGCTCGCGCTGGCCACGCGCGGCGGCGAGCCGCTCAGGCGCTGGCTCGACTACGGCGTGAGCCCGCGCGGCACCATCGCGCTCGATCGCGCCGCGCGCGCGCACGCCTGGCTGAAGGGCCGCGACTTCGTCGCGCCCGACGACGTGCAGGCCGTGGTGCACGATGCCTTCCGCCACCGCCTGATCCTCAACTTCGACGCCGAGGCGGCCGGCACCGGTCCGGACCAGGTCATCGACGAGCTGCTGACCGCGGTGCCGGTGGGCTGAGCGACCCGTCATGGCGCGGCGCAGGGAAGCCACCATCGCCCCGGCCACGGGGCCGTACTGCGAAATGCAGGACCTGCTCGGCCTGCGCGCGGCGGCCACGCGGCTGCAGCTGCAGCCGCCGAGCCGCGCGCTCGGCGAGCTCGCCGGCACGCTGCGCAGCGCGCGGCGCGGGCGCGGCATCGAGTTCGAGGAGGTGCGCGCCTACGAGCCGGGCGACGACGTGCGCACCATCGACTGGCGCGTCACCGCGCGCACCGGCCGTACGCACACGCGCATCTTCCGCGAGGAGCGCGAGCGCCCGGTGTTCCTGCTGGTCGACCAGCGCCAGGGCATGTTCTTCGGCAGCCGCCGCACGCTGAAGTCGGTGCAGGCGGTGCATGCCGCGGCGCTGCTGGCGTGGGCGACGCTCGCCGGTGGCGATCGCATCGGCGGACTGGTGCTGGGCGAGCACGGGCACCACGAGGTGCGCCCGCAGCGCGACCGTCACGCCGCGCTCGCGCTGCTGCGCACCTGCCATGACTTCAACCGCCGCCTCGGCATCCCCGCCGCTGCGACTGCCGCGGCGGCCACGCTCACCGAGGCGCTCACCAGCACGCGCCGCGTGGCGCGCCCGGGCAGCCTGCTGTTCCTGATCAGCGACTTCGGCGGCTGGGACGAGGCCGCCGCGCGGCAGCTGCACCTGCTCGCGCGCCACAGCGAGGTGTGCGCGATCCACATCCACGACCCGCTCGAGCTGGCGCTGCCCGCGCACGGGCGCGCGAGCGTCTCGGACGGCGCGCGCCGCCTCGCCATCGACGCCGGCGACGCGGCGTTGCGCGAGCGCTACGGCGCGCTGTTCCGCGCCGAGCGCGAGGCGCTGCGGGCGGCGTTCGCGCGCGTGCGCGCGCCGCTGATCCCGCTCCCCACCGACGCACCGGCACTGGAGGTGCTGGCGCGCTACTTCAAGGGAGGCGCGCGATGAACGCCGCCGATCCGCTGGCGGCGCTGCGCCCGCTGCACCTGCCGCCCGCCGTGGGCTGGTGGCCGCCGGCGCCGGGCTGGTGGCTGCTCGCGGCACTGACGCTGCTCGCGCTCGGCGCGGCGCTCGCGCTGTGGCTGCGCGCGCGGCGGCGCAACCGCTATCGCCGCCGCGCGCGCGCCGAGCTCGAGGCGCTGTACCGCGCCACGCGCGGCGCGGGCGATGCGGCAGGCTTCGCGCAAGGCGCGAGCGCACTGTTGCGCCGTGCCGCACTCGCCCGCTATGCGCGCGCCGAGGTCGCGCCGCTGTGCGGCGAGTCGTGGCTCGCGTTCCTGGACCGCAGCGGGCGAACCTCGGCATTCACCGGCGGCGCCGGCCGCGCGCTGGTGCTCGCGCCCTACGACCCCGCGGCGTCCTGCGACCAGGACGCGCTGCACGCGGCCTGCCGCGACTGGCTGAGGCGGCACCGGTGATCGAGTTCGCGCTGCCCTGGGCCGCGGCGCTGCTGCCGCTGCCGCTGCTGGTGTACCTGCTGCTGCCGGCGGCGCGCCGGCGCGAACCGGCGCTGTATTTCCCGCGCGCGGTGCAGGCCGCTGCCGGCGCCGGCAGCGCGGCGGCGCGCGCGCGTGCGCCGTGGCCGCGCCTGCTCGCGCTGGCCCTGATCTGGATCGCGCTGGTGGCGGCGGCCTGCGCGCCGCGCTGGGTGGGCGACACCGTCGCGCTGCCGGCGAGCGCGCGCGACCTGATGCTGGCGGTGGACATCTCCGAGAGCATGCTCACCGAAGACCTCGAGCTCGACGGCCAGCCGGCCGACCGCCTGCGCGTGGTGAAGCGCGTCTCGGGCGAATTCCTGCGCCGGCGCGCCGGCGACCGGCTGGGGCTAATCCTGTTCGGCAGCGAGGCCTACCTGCACGTGCCGCTCACCTTCGATCACGCCACGCTGGAGCGGCTGCTGATGGAGGCGCAGATCGGCTTCGCCGGCAAGCAGACCGCGATCGGCGATGCGCTCGCGATCGCGGTGAAGCGCCTGCGCGAACGGCCGGCGGCCAGCCGCGTGGTGATCCTGCTCACCGATGGCGCCAACACCGCGGGCGAGCTGCCGCCGCGCCAGGCCGCGGAGCTGGCGGCACGCGCGGGGCTGCGCGTCTACACCATCGGCATCGGCGCCGAGAGCATGGAACTGCCGGGACTGTTCGGCAGCCGCTTCGGGGCGCGCCGCGTGAACCCCTCGGCGGACCTCGACGAGGACACCCTGCGCGACATCGCCGGGCAGACCGGCGGGCGCTATTTCCGCGCCCGCGACCGCGAGGAGCTCGAGACGATCTACGCCGAGCTCGACCGGCTGGAGCCGGTGGCGCAGGAGGCCGAGCGTTACCGCCCGCTGGTCTCGTTGCAGCACTGGCCGCTCGGCTTCGCGCTGCTGCTCTCGCTCGCGCTGGCGCTCGGCCTGCTGTGGCCGCGCCGCGGCGCCGCCGATGGAAGGACCTGAGGCGATGGCCGCACTCGCGGATTTCCATTTCCTGCGCCCCGCGTGGCTGCTCGCGCTGCTGCCCTGCGCGCTGCTCGCGTTCTGGTTCCTGCGTCGGCGCGCGCGGCCGGCACTGTGGAGCGAACTGATCGACCCCGCGCTGCTCGCGGCACTGCTGCTGCCCGCGACCGGCGCCCGGCGCAACGCCCTGCCCTGGCTGCTGCTCGCGGGCTGGGCGCTCGCGGTGCTGGGGCTCGCGGGGCCGGCCTGGGAGCGCCTGCCGGAGCCCGTGCATCGCGCCAGCGATCCGCTGATCATCGCGCTCGACCTCGGCCACACCATGCGCGCCGGCGATCTGGCGCCCTCGCGCTACGAGCGCGCGCGCTTCAAGCTCGGCGACATCCTCGCGCGGCGCCACGACGGGCAGACCGCGCTGATCGTCTACGCGGGCGACACGCACGTGGTCACGCCGCTGTCCGATGACGCGCGCACGCTGGCGGCGATGCTGCCGGCGCTCTCGCCCGACATCATGCCGGCGGCCGGCAACGACCTGCCCGCGGCCGTCGAGCTGGCCGGATCGCTGGCGCGCGGGGCCGGCGTGGCGCGCGGGCGGCTGCTGGTCGTGACCGATCGCTTCCCGGCGGCGCAGCACGCCGAAGTGGCCCGGCGTCTCGAGGCATCGGGCCTCGAGCTGTCGCTGCTCGCGAGCGGCACCGCGGACGGCGCCCCGATCCCGCTGCCGCAGGGCGGCTTCCTGCGCGAGCGCGACGGCAGCATCGTGGTGCCGGGCGTGGACATCGACACCATGCGCGAGGGCGTGGACGCCGCGGGCGGGCGCTTCGCGCTGCTGAGCCTGGACGACAGCGATATCGCCGCGCTGCTGCCGCCGCCGCTCGCCACCGACATCGATCGCGACGACGGCCTCACGCGCACCTTCGACCGCTGGCAGGACCGCGGGGCCTGGCTGGCGCTCGCGCTGCTGCCGCTGGCCGCGCTCGCCTTCCGCCGCGGCTGGCTGCTCGGCATCGCGCTCCTCCTGCTGCTGCCGCAACCGCGCGCCGAGGCGCTGGAATGGCAGGACCTGTGGCTCAACAAGGACCAGCAGGGCGCGCGCGCCATGCGCGACCAGGACCCGGCGCGCGCCGCGCAACTGTTCCGCTCGCCCGCCTGGCGCGGCGCGGCGCAGTACGAGGCCGGCGACCACGCGGGTGCCGCCGTGACCTGGGCCGCTCAGGACGACGCCGACGCGCACTACAACCGCGGCAACGCGCTGGCACGCGCGGGGCGACTCGAGGAGGCGCTCGCGGCCTACGACGAGGCGCTGGCGCGCGCACCCGGCATGGACGACGCCGTCGCCAACCGCAAGCTGGTGGACGAAGCGATGAAGCAGCGCCAACAGCGGCAGGGCCAGGGCGGGCAGCAACAGGACGGGCAGCAGGGGCAGGAGGGGCAGCAAGACTCGCAGCAGGACGGGCAATCCCCGGCAGACGGCCAGCCGCAATCGCCAGAAGGTAGCCAGGGGGATAACGGCAGCAAGCCACCCGAGGCCGCGCCACCACAGGACGGGCAAGGCAACGATCCAGGCGAGGAATCCGGCGCCGACGGCGAACCGAAGGCCGATGCGCCCGGGAAGCAGGCCGCGCAACCCGACGCGCAGGAGCAGGAGCAGCCCGGTGCCGGCGAAGGCGGCGCCGTCGCAGAGGGCGGTGCCGAGGCCAGGGCCCGCGGCGAAGCCGGCAACGGCGAACAGGACCAGGCGGTGGAGCAATGGTTGCGCCAGGTCCCGGACGATCCGGGCGCGCTGCTACGGCGCAAGTTCGAATACGAGTACCGCGCGCGCCGCGAGGGCGCGCCAGGGCGAGGAACGGAATTATGAGACTCCAGGCCCGCGCGTGGCTGCTGCTGATGCTGCTGCTCGCCTTCGCCGGGGGCGCCAGCGCCGCGGTGTCGGCGCAGGTCGATCGCGAGCGCATCGCACTGTCGGAAAGTATCGAGCTCACCATCCGCGTGGCGGGTTCGATGCGCGCCGAGGAACCCGATCTCGCACCGCTGGAGCGCCACTTCGAGGTGCTGGGCAGCACGCGCAATTCCAGCTTCACGATGTCCAACGGACGCAGCGAGTCTTCCACCACGTGGCAGGTCACGTTGATGGCACGCCACGCCGGCGAGCTGACCATCCCGGCAATCGAGGTCGGCGGCGAGCGCACGCAGCCCATTGCGATCCGCGTGAGCGAGGATCCGGCGCCCGCCTCCGCC
Source organism: Pseudomonadales bacterium (assembly GCA_035433265.1). GTDB lineage: Bacteria > Pseudomonadota > Gammaproteobacteria > Pseudomonadales > UBA5518 > UBA5518. The sequence continues at coordinate 11,365 of DAORUQ010000042.1, forward strand.
GCGGCACGCGAGGTACAGCTGCAGGTCGAGACCGACGCCACCGAAGTGCACGTGCAACAGCAGCTGCTGCTCACGGTGCGCCTGCTGCACGCCGTGAACTTCGAGCGCGGCGCGACGCTGGAGGCGCCCGAGATTCCAGATGCCGTGGTGCGCGAGCTCGGCGAGAACTCCTACGAGAAGCTCATCGACGGCCGCCGCTACGGCGTGTTCGAGCGCCGCTACGCGGTGTTCCCGCAACGCAGCGGCGAGCTCGTGGTGCCGGCGCTGGGCTTCCAGGCCGCGCTGGGCGGCGCCAGCTGGTTCGACCGCTCCGGCGGGCGCGGCAGGATGCTGCGCCTGCGCTCGGAGGAAAAACGCATCCGCGTGCTGCCGCCCGAGGCCGGCGCCACACCGTGGCTGCCGGCGCGCGTGCTCACGGTGATCGAGACCTGGGACCGGAGCCCGCAGGAACTGCGCGTCGGCGATTCCGCCACGCGCACCGTGACGATCACCGCCACCGGCCTGACCGGCGCGCAGCTGCCGCCGTTGCCCGCGCCCGCGGTGGATGGGCTGCGCTTCTATCCGGACCAGCCGCGCATCGAGGACGCGCAGGACGCCGAGGGCATCACCGGCACGCGCAGCGAGAGCAGCGCCGTGATCCCCTCGCGCGCGGGCGACATCGAGTTTCCGGAAATCAGGGTGCGCTGGTGGGATACCGCCAACCAGCGCTTCGAGGAAGCCGTGGTCCCGCGGCGCTCGATTCGCGTGCTGCCGGGCGCCAGCGCCGCCCCCGCGCCCGCGCCCGCGCCGCTTGCCGGCGCGCAACCCGGCGCCAGCGCTGCGGCTCCCGCCGCAGCCGCGAGCAGCGCAACCATCGCCGCGACACCGCAGGAGACGCCCTCGCCCGCTACCCCGCCGTGGCCCTGGATCATCGCCACGCTGCTGCTGGCGCTGAGCACCGCCTTCAGCAGCTGGCAGTGGCGGCGCTTGGCGCTGGCAACACCGCCAAGCGCGGCAGAACCGCCGGCGGCGTCAGCGGACGCAGCGCGCGAGGCGCAACTGTTCGCGGCGCTCGCCGCGGCCTGCCGCGCCAACGACGCATCGCAGGCGCAGGCGCTGCTGCCGCGCTGGGGACGCGCCGCCTTCCCGCACGCCGGCATCCATTCGGCCAGCGACCTGGGCGGCGCCGCGCAGGACGAGGAACTGGGCGCGCACATCGAGCGCCTGCTGGCCAGCCGCTACGCCGCGAATGCCGCGCCCTGCGAGCTCGGCGCGCTGCTCGGGCGGCTGGAAGCGGCGCGCGCTGCCGCGGTCAAACAGCGCAAGCGCGGCGCGCGAACGGACGCATTGCCGCCCCTGTATGCCGCGCCACATGCCGTAGCAGCTCAGGCAAACATGCCGACGATGCGCCCGATCGACCAGTAGGCCGCGATGCTGCCGATCGCGTAGAGCGCGGGCCGGCGCGCGCCGACGAATCGCGTATGACGCGCGAAGAACCGGTAAGCGACGAACGCCAGGCCCACCACCAGCAGTTGTCCCAGTTCCACGCCCACGTTGAAGGTGAGCAGCGCCACCGGCAGATGGTTCTCCGGCAGCCCGATCTCCTTTAGCGCGCCGGCAAAGCCCAGGCCGTGCACCAGCCCGAACAGGAAGGCCACCAGCGCGGGCCAGCGCCGCGACAGGGTCTGCTGCCGGTGCAGCGCCTCGCCGGCGATCAGCATGATCGACAACGCGATCGTCGCTTCCACGGGCGGCGAGCGCAGCACGAGCAGATCCAGCGCGCTGAGCGCCAGCGTCAGGCTGTGTGCCACGGTGAAGGCGGTGATGGTCAGCACCAGCCGCCGGTTGAAGCTCACCAGGAACAGCAGCGCGAGCACGAACAGCAGGTGATCGATACCCGCGAGGATGTGCTCGACGCCGAGCACCGTGTAGGCCCGGGCGATCTGGCCCATGCCGCGCCCGTCCTCGGCCGATCCGAACAACTGGACGCTGGGCTGTGCCGAGGTCAGCGTATAGACCCGGCTCTGGCCGTCGAGCCAGAAGACCTTCACCATCGCGGCGGAAAAGCTCCTGCCCACGCCGTCCATCGCCAGCGTGCCGCTCAGCCCTTCGTCGGCGCAACGCAGCACGCCGGCCTCGTCGCGGCACTGCCCGGGCCAGCGCGGCCTGAGCTCCTCCTCGGGGGTGCGTTTCTCGCCTGCCGTCCATCGCAGCAGGAACTCTCCCGGCGCGGTCTCGCGCAGCGTGAGTTCGGCCATGCTCATCTCGTGGGCCGCAACGCCGTGCGCCAGCAGCGCCAGCCCCGCCAGTAGCAGCAAACGCAACACGCGGTTCATCCGTTCTGCGCCTCCACCTTCACGGTGTACTTCTTCGCCATCGCGCGCACCGCGGCGGTGCGCTGCTCGGCCATCGTGGCGTCGGTCCAGTCCTGCAGCACCACGCCCAGCAGGCGCTCGAAATCTGCGGGCTTCGCCGCCGTGACCGCCTCGAGCCGCACCACGCGCAGCCCCCCGTTGGCGGGCAACGCGCGCCATTCGCCCACCGGCATCGCCTCCAAGGCCGCGGCGAATTCCTCGCCGTAGCTCTGCACGAGGTTGGCGTGCGGCCGCCCCTTGAACACGCGCAGCCCTGCCTTGGCATCACCCGGCGTTCCCGCGTTCAGCGCCGCCGCGAAGTCGTGCACGGCGCTTTCGGAGTTGTCGCCGGAAAGCACGGCCTCCTGGAAATCGTAGCGCACCGGCTCGTCGTATTTCGCGCGATTGCTCTCGAACCACTCGCGCAGCACCGACTCGTCGTGCGGGGGCAGTTTCAGCCCGGCATCGACCACGCTCAGCGCCTTGAAGATCACGCGCTCGCGGATTGCGGTGTCGCCCTTGTCGACCTGCAACGCCAGCCCCTCGCGATAGAGCACCTCGTTGTCGAGCCAGACCCGGCGCAACGCCTCGATCTCCTCCGCGGAAGGCTCGCGCCCGCGCGCCGCCGCGAAGATCTGGCGCGCCTCGGCGTCGACCGCGGCATCGATAACGATGGTGCGCGGATCGTCCGCGCGACCGGCAATGACATGGTCGATTGCGAACAGCACGCTGCCCAGCACGACGAAGTGCAGCAAGGGCTCGCGCAGCCAGTGCGGCATGGCCGCACGGCGCGGCGGCTCGACGATCGGGGAAGCGCCGGAATGAATGGGGGGTAATTCTGTGGACATCGTTGTTCATGCACCCGGAAAAAAGGAAACGCCGCGCGTTGCCGCGCGGCGTGTTTGACGCACCAGCGGTGAAGCCTTACTTCACGCCGGCCACCTCGAACGAACCCTTCACTTCGATGAAGATCGGGTTGCTGTAGAACCAGAGGTCGGCCCACGCCGCGACGTCGTAGCTCACGTACTTCTGGCCGTCGACGGTCCCCAGGTGCGACGGGCAGCCGTCGAACTCGGTGGTACCGACGCTGTTGCACGGAATCCGCAGGTTGCCGTTCTCGGGGATACCGCTCCTGACGGCAACCGCGTTCGTCCACAGGTCGGGCAGCGGGTTGCCATCGGCGTCGGTCTCGAAGGGCACGCTGGCCGGCAGGTTGGTGCCGCGCAGGCGCACGTACTGCGAAGCCTGCGCCTTCGGGATGCGGAAGGTCATCGCCTTGAACTCCGGATCACGCTTTACCGCGGTCCAGGTCGCGTCGGTGAAGGTCCTGATCACCTCGGCCGAGGTGTTCTTCGCTGCCGCCGGCACGGAGTCCAGCGTGGCGGTGCCCGCGACCACATCGTTCAGCCAGCTTCGCGGCCACTCACCGGCATAGTCGGCGGCGCCCGGCTGCTTGTAGCCCGTCACCGCGCCGGCGATCACGTCGACGTGGTCGAGCACCGGCTCGTCGAGCGGCTGCACGATGCCGACCTGGGCCAGCGAGGGGTTGGCGAACGTGTAGGGCGAATAGCTCTTGCCCGCGGGGTCGCGCACCACGATCGAGACGATCACGTCCGCGCCCTTCGGCACTTCGAGCTTCTGGCCCATCGTGGCGCAGCCCTGCTTGTCGAGGTCGGTGTTGCCGCGCGCGGCATTGATCGCCAGCGACTCGACCGCCTGGTTGCTGCGTCCGTGCTTGCCGGGGTTGCCGATGCAGGCGACGAAGGCCACGCGATCGACCAGCTGGCCGCTGTCGGTGAAGACGTTGCCGGTGCGCAGGCCGTCGACGATGGCCTGCGGCGTCAGCGTGCCGTCGATGCTGTCGACCATCGTGTAGTTGCGCTGGTACTCGCCCGGGTAGAAATCCTGCGTGGTACGACGGTCGTCCGGACCGAAGCTGCCGCGGTTGTGCCAGTCGGAGCTGGCGAAGAACCACCAGTTGCGCCCTTCGCCGAGCAGCGCGTCCCACACGCCGCCGACCTGCGCGCCGTAGATGCCCGTGCCGCCGTAGGTCGTGCCGCCCACCGAGTCGAGGTAGCCGGTCGTACCACCGAAGTTGTTGCGCAGGACGTTGTACTCGCCGCGCGCATCCGATGCCCCGTGGCCCGGCTGGGTCTCGAAGCCGAAGGCCACGCGCGGTGCCACGTTGTTGAAATTGCGCAGGTGCTCGACGTTGAAGCCGTTGTTGCCGTTGGGATTGAACGGGCCGGCGCGCTCGAGGTGGGCCGGCACGTAGTAACTGCCCTCGGGATGGAACTCGACCATCCACTTCAGCGCCTCGAGGGTCTTGTTGTGGCCGCGCTCGCCGGCGCCGGTGCCGCTGGCCGGCATCAGTTTCATGGCGGTCGCGTTCCAGCTGGCATCCAGGCTGTTCGCGCTGCCGGGAACGGAGCAATCCCAGTTGTTGCCCTCGCTGGTGCCCGTCCTGTTGCCGCGGCTGGTGTCGCCATCGCCACGATCGAAGCAGTAGGACCACATCGAGAGCGCGTCGGCGTTGCCGAGCGCGGTGTATTGCGCGCCGCCCATGAGCGGCAACGGCTGCTCGTCGAGTTCCGCCGGCATCTGGCCGCTGATTACCGCCATGCTGGTGTGCTCGTGGCCGGCCACGACCGACTCCATGCCGAGGAACAGCGGCTTGCCCAGGTAGGAGGCAAGGTATTCGGTGATCGGGTACTGGAACTCCTGCAGCGACTGCCAGCGCCACATCCTGCGGTTCGCATCGTTGCTGCCCGTGAGATTGCCCTTGATTTCAACGGCCGGCGCAACGTTGGTGTTCAGCCAGGTGGTGGTCGGTCCCTGCACCGTGCCGCTGGTCGAGAGGACCAGCGGGTAGGCCGGCGTGGCCAGGGTCTCGTCCTCTGCCAGCGTGCAGTTGCGGTTACCGGTACCGCCGTGGCCGGCCTGCACGAACCAGTCGAGACCCCACGGCGTGTCCCGGGTGTCGGTCGACTTCTTGATCAGCTTCTGCATCGAGATGGAGCCATCCGAGCAGGTGGAATGGTTGTGGAAATCACCCGAGACGTAGGTGCCGGTCTTGCCGGGGCTGGCGGCGGCAGGCAGCGCGGCGATCGCGCTTGCGCTGATCGTCGCGGCCACGGCTAGAGCGAGTTGTCGCTTGTTGAATCCGCGGTTCATGGTACTGATTCCTCTGGTTGGAGCGGGGCGTGTTGTCTGTCGTCCGGCGGCGATAGCTGACCGGCACTGCACCGTAGCAAGCGAATGTGAACGGCCCGTTAACGAAAAATGACGCGGGCACCGGCGCCGGTGCCGCATCGGCCAACGCGAATCGACGAGGCGCATTCATCAATCTGTCGTATTCGCCTGCCTAGAATTGCGGGTTGGCCAGCGGCGGCCTCTCGATCCGGACACCGATTCATGGCAGAGATCATCGGACTGTTTCCCACGCCCTTCATGCGGGTGCCCGGCGCCATGGGGCGCGAGCTCGTCGCGGGCCTCGTCGCGCATTTCGCCGCGGCGGCCGACCAGGCGAACAACTCCTCGCCCAACCTCGTGCACACGGCCATGCTGCGCCCCGGCGACAGCCCGCTGCTCGTCGCTGCCGCGGCGCTGATCACGCCGCTGCTCGCGGACTTCGGCGCGCTGCTGTTCGGCGAGCGGCTGGGATGGTCGTTGAAGGAAATGTGGGTGAACGTGCTGGACAACGGCGGGCGCCAGTCGATGCACAACCACGCGAACAGTTTCATCTCCGGCGTGGTCTACCTCACGCCGACGCATCCGGAGGCGCGCACGGTGTTCATGAAGTCCCCGGGCGGGACCGATTTCGCGTTCAAGAATGACCACGCCGCGGTGCAGACCGGCCCCTACAACGCCGACAAGTGGATCAGCCCGCCGCCCGAGCCCGGCGACATCGTGCTGTTTCCCAGCTACCTGATGCACGCGGTGCCGGCGAACCCCGGCGAGCGGCGCATCACCATGGCGTTCAACGCCATTCCGACCCACCTGGATTCCTGGGGCTACCGGGTCTCGTTCAGCGGCTGACGTGGACGCGCAACCAGCTCCCGTCGCAGGCGGCATCGCCAACGTGAATGTCATGGCGCCCCGGCGCGATGCGCGCCACCTCGCCGCGCTTGTGCTGATGGTGGCCTCGGGCTTTGCGGCGCTCGGCTACCAGATCGTGTGGACCCGGCAGAGCGCGCTGTGGCTGGGCCACGAGTCCGCCGCCGTGCTTGCCGTGGTGGCCGCCTTCTTCGGCGGACTCGCGCTCGGTTCGCTGGCGCTCGGCCCGCGCATCGACCGCAGCACCGTGCCGGCGCGATGGTACGCCGGCTGCGAGGCGATGATCGGCACGTGGAGCATCGCGCTGGCTTTCCTGCTGCCCGCGGTGACGGGGTGGCTGCTGGAGCTGATCGGCGCCGAGCCGTCCGCCGCGCGGCACTGGTCCATCGCTTTCCTCGGCACCTTCCTGCTGTTGCTCCCCGCCACCGTGCCCATGGGCGCCACGATGCCGGCCATGGAGCGCGTGCTCGCGGGCCTGCGCCGGGGCGGCGCCCCGATTGCCGCGCTGTATGCAGGCAATACCCTCGGCGCCCTGCTGGGCGTGCTCGGCGCGGCCTTCGTGCTGATACCGACGTTCGGCCTGCTGGTCACCGCGGGCGTTTGCGCGGGAATGAACTTCCTGTGCGCCGCTGCCGCGCCGTGGCTAGTCGCGGGGCCCGCCGACGACACAGCGGCGCCGGCGCAACCGCAGGCGCGCGGCGTGCTGGTGCTGCTCGCGGCAACGGGCCTGCTCGGCATCGGCTACGAGGTGCTCGTGGTGCGCGTGCTGAGCCAGGTCGCGGAAAACACCGTGTACACCTTCGCGATCCTGCTGGCCGTATACCTCGTGGGAACGACGCTCGGCGCCGCCGCCTACGCGCGAGGCGCATCGGGTGCCGGCGACCCGCGGCGCCTGCGCGACCGCCTGCTGCAGGCGCTGGCCGCGACGTGCGCGCTCGGTACGGTGACACTCGCGGGCGCCGCGACCATGAAGGCGTGGGTGCTGCAGGCGCTCGGCGCCAGCATGGCGGCCGCGCTCGCGGCCGAAGCCGCCATCGC
>DAORUQ010000043.1:0-18527 GCA_035433265.1 Pseudomonadales bacterium
CACCGTGGTGGTGTGCTTCCTGTTCATCCTGAGCGGCTTTCCGCTGGTGCTCGACGCGGTGAACGCCTGGGCGCCGCGCGTGCTGGTCGACGCGATCGCCTCGATGAGCTTTCTCACCCGGTTCAACGCGATCAGCAAGGGCGTGATCGCGCTGCAGGACCTGCTGTTCTTCGTGGCGCTGGCCGCGGTGTGGCTGGCGGCGACCGCGGTGGTGATCGAAATGAAGCAGGCGGATTGAGAGCATGGCGATGAACCGCAGGATCTACCCGCGCCTGGCGCTGGCGCTGCTGGCGGTCGGCTTCGTGAGTTTCATGGCGCTGAACAACCTGCTGTTCGGCGGGCTGCGCATCGACCTCACGGAGAACCGGATGTACACGGTCTCGGAGGGAACGCGCGAGATCATCGACAGCATCGAGGAGCCGATCGACCTCTATTTCTTCTTTTCCGACAAGGCGACGCGCGACGTGGCACCGCTGCGCAGTTACGCGCGACGCGTGCGCGAGCTGCTCGAGGAGTACGCGCGGCACGCCGACGGGCGGATCCGGCTGCAGGTGATCGATCCGGTCGCGTTCTCCGAGGCCGAAGACCAGGCCGCGCAGTTCGGCCTGCAGGCGGTGCCGCTCGATGCCGGCGGCGAGCAGGTGTATTTCGGGCTCGCCGGCAGCAATGCCTGGGGCGAGCAGCAGTTGATCCCGTTCTTCCAGCCCGAGCGCGAGGAGTTCCTCGAGTACGAGCTCAGCAAGATGCTCGCGAGCCTGGTCGCGGCGAAGAAGCCGGTGGTCGGCGTGGTATCCGGGCTGCAGATCAACGGCGGCTTCGACATGATGAGCTCGCAGCCGACACCGCCCTGGGTGGTGATGGAGCAGTTGCAGCAGGGCTTCGAGGTGCGCAACCTCCCGCTCACGGGCGATGCCATCGACGAGGACGTCACCACGCTGATGGTGGTGCATCCGGCGGGCCTCCCCGACAGCATGCAGTACGCGATCGACCAGTTCGTGCTCAAGGGCGGCAAGGCGATCGTCTACGTCGATCCGTACTGCGAATCCAGCCGGGCCTCCGGCAACCCGATGCTGGAGCAGGGTGCGCCGGAGTCCGCTTCCAGCCTGCCGCGGCTGTTCAGGGCCTGGGGCGTGGACTTCGCGCCCGACAAGGTGGTCGGCGATGCCGCCACGGCGTTGCAGATCAGCGTGGCTGCCGACCAGCCGCCGGTCGCGCATCTGGGCTTCCTCGGCCTCGGGGTCGAACAGATCAGCCGCGAGGACGTGGTCAGCGGCAGCCTGGAGTCGATCAACCTCGGCATGGCCGGCGCGCTCGCGCCCGCCGCGGGAGCGAGCACGCATTTCGAGCCGCTGCTGCAATCGAGCGCGCAGTCCGCGCTGCTGGAGGCGATGCAGGTGCAGATGAACCGCGATCCGGCGGTGCTGCTGAAGGGCTTCGCGCCGACGGGCGAGCGTTACACCCTGGCCGCGCGCATCGGCGGTCCGGCGAAATCCGCCTTCGACGGGCCGCAGGTCGAGGGACGCGAGCACGTCGGCGAGGCGAAGGACATCAACGTGATCGTGGTGGCCGACGCCGACCTGCTGGCTGATCGCTTCTGGGTCCAGGTGCAGGATTTCTTCGGCCAGCGCACGGCCATGGCGTGGGCCGACAACGCGGCCTTCGCGCAGAACGCGCTCGAGAACCTGAGCGGCAGCTCGGCGCTGATCGGGATCCGCAGTCGCGGGCGCTACTCGCGTCCCTTCGAGCTGGTGCAGCGGATCCGCCTCGGCGCCGATGCGAAGTACCGCGAGAGCGCCGAGCTGCTGCAACAGCGCCTGGACGAGACCGAGCAGCAGCTCGCCGAACTGCAGCGCAACCGCCAGGAGAGCAACCAGCTCGCGCTGTCGCCGCAGCAGGAGCAGGCGCTGGCGCGCTTCCAGGACGAGAAGTTGCGCATCCGCAAGCAGTTGCGCGAGGTGCGCCTGAAGCTCGACCAGGACATCGAGCGCCTGGGGATGGCGCTGAAGGTGCTGAATATCGTGGTGATGCCGCTGGTGCTGACGCTGGCGCTGTTCGGCTGGCATCGCTGGCGCGTGCGTCGGCGCCGCGCCGCCGACCGGCGCTAGCGGGAGGGAGCGAATCCGCATGCAGATGAACCAGAAGAGCCGGCTCGGCCTGGCCGCGGCGATCGTCGCCGTGATGGTGTTGCTGGTCGCCGTTTTCGGCCACCGCGAGCGTCCCGGCACGGTGGCCGGCGTCGCGTCGCCGTGGCTGCCGCAATTGCAGTCGCAGCTCGGCGAGCTGCGCCGGCTGCGGCTGCAATCGAGCGCCGAGACCGTCACGCTGGCCCGCGGCGAGGCGGGCTGGGTCGTCGAGGAGCGCGCGGCTTACCCGGCGGATTTCCGCCAGCTCGAGACGCTGCTCGAGGCGCTCGCCAGCGCGCGGCTCCTGGAGCGCAAGACCGCCAGGCCCGAGTATTTCGATCGCCTCGGGCTGGTCGACATCGAGCAGCCGGCAAGCGAGGCGGTGCAGCTCGAGCTCTGGAGCGCGGGCGAGCAGCCGGTCGTGCGCGTGCTGCTCGGCAGGGCGGCCGAGGGGCGCAACGGGCGCTACGTGCGCGCGGTGTCGGAGCAGCAGACCTGGCTGATCGACACTTCGCCCGAGCCCATGACCAACCCCGCGGACTGGCTCGAGCGCACGCTGCTCGACATCGATTTCTCGCGCGTTGCCTCGGTCAGCCGCGCGCTCGGCGCAACGCCCGAGTTCAGCGCCACGCGTACCGTGGCCGGCGACGCGCCGCTCGCCCTCGCGGCGTTGCCGGCGGGCAAGGTGCCGCGCTACCAGGGCGTGTTCGACGCCGCGGCGCGCGCGATCCTGACTGCCGAACCGGAGGACGTGCGCAAGGCGGCCGAGCTCGATTTCACGGGCGCGGCCGAAACGGTGATCGGCAGTTTCGACGGGCTGAATCTCACCGTGCGGGCGATCAAGGCGAAGGACGGCAACTGGGTGGCGCTCGGCGCCGCCGCGGGCACCCCGGTGCCGCGCGCGGAGGCGCCCGCATCGGAGCTGGCCAGCGACGAGGAGCTCACGCCGGAAACAGCCGGGACAGACGCGATACCTGGCGAGGCGGCCGCGCAGGCCGAGCGCCTGAACCGCCGCCTCGACGGCTGGGCCTTCAAGGTCTCGGACTACGTCTACGGCGAGCTCGTCAAGGGCCTCGCCGATTACCTGCAGGACGAGCAGCCGCCTGCCGTGGCGCCGGGTACGCCAGCACAGCCGCCAGCAGCCGGGCAGGCAGGGGAGTCGCGCGATGAATGATTCCGACATCCTCGGCTCGCGCCGGGCGATCTTCGCGTGGTTGTGGCTGCTGATCGGGATGGTGTTCGGCATGGTCGTGGTCGGCGGCGTGACGCGCCTGACCGGCTCCGGGCTCTCGATCGTCGAGTGGGCGCCGATCATGGGCACGCTGCCGCCGCTGAACCACGCGGACTGGCTGGCGGCGTTCGCGAAGTACCAGCAGTATCCGCAGTACCGCATCACGCATCCCGACATGACGCTCGGGGAATTCCAGGGCATCTTCTTCTGGGAATACGTGCACCGCCTGCTCGGGCGGCTCGTCGGCATGGTTTTCCTGCTGCCGTTTCTGTGGTTCTGGGCACGGGGCTGCCTGACGCATCGCCTGCGCGCACGCCTGCTGGTGGCGCTCGGGCTCGGCGGCCTGCAAGGCCTCATGGGCTGGCTCATGGTCAAGAGCGGGCTGGTCGATGAGCCGCGCGTGAGTCATTTCCGGCTGGCGGCGCATCTGGGGCTCGCGTTCACGATCATGGCCTACCTGTTCTGGCTGGTGCTGCAACTGCGTGGCGATGATGGCCGGGCGGCGGCGAAGGCCGCTGCGCCGCGCGTGCTCATTGCCAGCGTGGCCGCGCTGACGGTACTGCAGATCGTCTACGGTGCCTTCGTCGCCGGCCTGCGCGCGGGGCTCGTCTACAACACCTTTCCGAAGATGAACGGCCGCTGGATCGCCGAAGGCGTGATGGGGATGGATCCCGCGTGGCTCAGCCTGCTTGAGCACGACGTCACGATCCAGTTCGTGCACCGCTGGCTCGGCACGCTGCTGCTGGTGCTGGTCGCCGTACTGTGGCTGCGCGTGCGCGCCGGGCGTTTCGCGCTGCACCAGCGCGCGAGCGCCGCCGCGTTGATGGGCCTGGTGTCGCTGCAGTACGGGCTCGGCGTCTACACGCTGATCGAGCAGGTCCCGATCGTGCCGGCGGTGATGCACCAGGGCTGCGCGAGCCTCGTGCTGCTCGCGCTGGTGTGGGTGCTGCACGGTTTTCGTCGCACCACGGCGTAGAGCGCGCCGGTCAGCGGCCCGCCCTGGCGCGCAGCAGGTAGCGCAACACCCGGTCGTCGCTGACGGTCCAGCGCAGCCGTCCCCGCGCGGCGTCCCTGCCGCACAGCAGCAGGCGATCACCCATCGCCAGCGCTTCCTCGTCGCCGGGCAGCAGGCTCTTGCCCTCGCGCCGCTGCAGCAGCAGGGGCACGGCACTCAGCGGGATTTCGCGGTTGTCCGGTGCTCGCATCAGGTCGCCGACGGTGACCTTGCGGCCACGACGAATCGCCGCCGCCACGGCCGGCATGGCGGCGGCATCGATGCCGATCGACCAGGTCTCGGCAATCTCGTCACCGATGCGCTCGCGCATGCGTTCCAGCAGTTCGCGCACCCAGGCCTCGTCCTGCTGGCGCGCGAGGCGCAGGAAGTACGACAGCTGCGGGGCGCGGATGATGCGCAGCACCTCGGCGGCCACGATGTAGCCCGACAGCGTGGTGATGTCGGCGTCGACCGCACGGAACAGCGGCGTGTTGCGTCGCTCCGACTGGCGCAGGACCATGAAAAGGCGCGGATTCAGCTCGCGTGCGAGCATCGCGATCGCGAGGTTGGTGGTGTCGTTCGGTGTTGCCACGACGATGGCGTCGGCGTGCTCGATGCGCGCGCGGTGTAGCGTAGCGGCATCGATCGCGCTGCCCGTCACGTGGTCGATGGTGGCATCGGCGGGCGCGAGCAGGTCGACCGCCGTGACCTCGATGCCGACCTGCTGCAGGTGGCGGTGCACCGTGCGCCCGAAGCGCCCGTAGCCGCACACGAGCCAGCGTCCGCGCGGAAACGCCGGTGGCTCGGCCATCGGCGTGCTGGTCTGCGTGGTGAGGCTTTCGTAGATCACGTGCAGGCTCGGCTTGATCAGCGCCTGCGCGAGGCGTTCGGCGAAGGTATCGTGCGGATTGATCAGGTGCTCGGCGCCCACGCGCGCCATCGCGGCCTGGTGCTCGTGGTGATGCGCCACACAGATCACCTGGCGCTCGGGCGCGAGGATCTTGGCGTTGAGCGACACCGAGAGGTTGGCCGCGTCGTCGCCGGTGAGCGCCAGCGTGGCGATGCAGGCCGGGTGGTTGACGCCGGCGGTGAGCAGCGTGCCCGGGTGCATCGCGTTGGCCTGCAGCGCGGGGACCGACAGCGGCAGCTCGTCGGTCTCCACCGAGTCGACGCGCTCCTGCACGCGATCGACGACCACCACCCCTATGCCTTCCTCGCACAGCTCGCGCGCAATGAGCTTGCCGGCATCGTCGTATCCGCAGAGCAGCACGAAGGGCTCGCGCAGCCCGCGCACCGCGGCGGCGAAGCGGTTCTCGTGCAGGATGCGGCGAAACAGCGGGTCCTGCAGCGTCGAGAGCAGCGCGCCGATGCCGTAGAGCCAGGCGGTGACCGTCGCGTAGATCGAGGCGGTGGCCCACAGGCGCTGCGCGTCGGAGAATGGCTGCGGTATCTCGCCGAGGCCGATCGTGGTGCCGAGGAAGCTCACGAAGTAGAAGGCGTGCAGGAAACCCATGCGCCAGGGTTGGCCCGCGGCGTCGATTCCCGGCACCAGCGTGAAGCCGAACACCGCGACGGCGTAGACGACGATCAGCAGGATCAGTGGCAGGCGCAAGCGCCTGAGCAGCAGGAACAGCCCCGGCTGGGTGCGCCGTACTTCCATGGTCATCGGCGCAGGCTGGCGGTCTCTATCATCAGCAGCACCACCGATATCACGTTCGCCACCATCGCGCCGATGGCCAGCGACACGACGATGACCGTGTCGTGCTCGGAAATGGCCGCACCGTCGAGCGTGGCGCTCGCCCATACCACGGCGGCCGCGATCAGCTGCACGTCGGCGACCAGGCTGGTCGCCAGCATCGTCGAGCCGAGCAGCGAGCGGTCGCCGAACTTCATCACCGTGGCGATTAGGCTCACGACGATCGCCAGCGCGAGCTCGTACTTGTCGTGGTGCGCGATGTCGTCGATGTCGCCGACCACGAAGCCCACGTTCAGCGTGAGCGCCAGCACGATCACGAACGCAAACAGGATCTTGTCGAAACTCATCGGCCTCTCCGTGCGGTGCCAGTCAGCACGGCGAGGCTAACCGGGAACGCGGCGCCGGGCAACGGTGCGGCAACTCTCATTCGCTGCGCAGCGCCTCGATCGGATCAAGGTTTGCCGCATTGAGCGCGGGAACGATGCCGGCGAGCAGCCCGATGCCGCAACTGAGCGCCAGCGACAGCAGCAGGTAGAGCGGTTCGATCGCGATCGGCAGCCCGGGCAGGGCGGCGCGCCCGAGCAGCACCAGGGCGAGCACCGCGAGGAGCCCCAGCGCCCCGCCCAGGGCCGCCAGCAGCACGGCTTCGCCGAGAAACAACAGCAGCACCTGGCGGCGCGTGGCCCCGAGCGCGCGCAGCAGGCCGATTTCCCCGATCCGCTCGCCGAGCGCCGTGCTCATGATCGTGAGCACGCCCACGCCGCCGACCACCAGCGCCACGCTGCCGATCGCGCCGATCGCGAACTTCAGCATCGTGAGGATCTTGTCCAGGCTCGCGAGCATGTCTTCCTGCGTGAAGAGCGTGAAGTCCTCCTCGCCGTGGCGCTCGACGAGGTGCGCGCGGATGCGCTCGCTGTACTGCTTCGAGGTGGTCGAGGCGCGGAAAACCAGGTCGATCTCCATCAATCCCTCGCGGTTGAACATCGCCTGGCCGAGGTCGGTCGGGATGTAGATCGCGTCGTCGAGATCGAAGCCGAGCAACTGTCCCTTGGACTCCATGACGCCGATGACCTGGAAGCGGCTGCCGCCGATGCGCACGTACTCGCCCAGCGCGTTGCGTCCCTGGAAGAGTTCCTCCTTCACTTTCGCGCCCAGCGCCGCGAAATAGCGCGAATTGCGCAGCCCGTCGTCGGGCAGGAACCGCCCCTGGGCGACGCCGAAGCGCCACGCCGCCGGCATGTCTGGCCCCACGGCATAGACGTCGGTGTCGCGCTGGTAGCGCCCGGCCTCGATCTTGCTCGTGCCGAGTATCACGGGTACCACGGCCTCGGTGTGCGCCAGGCGCTGCAGCGAGAGCGCGTCCTCGAGCGACAGCGGGCGCACCGTGGCGAGCATGCCCGCGCCGCCCAGGGTCTCGGTGCGCCCGGGCGTCACGGTGACGATGCGGGTGCCGAACTGCGAGAAACTGTCGAGCAGGTAGACCCGGATGCCTTCGCCGATCGAGGTGAGCAGCGTCACGGCGCAGATGCCGATGGCGATGCCGGTGGCGGTCAGCAGGCTGCGCATGCGGCTGCTCTCCAGCGCGCGCAGGATCCAGCGGGTCCAGTCGAGCGCGTGCATCGCCTCAGCGCCTCCCGAGCGCGAGCACGGGTTCGAGCCGCGCGGCCTTCCCGGCGGGCAGCCACGCGAACAGCAGCGCGGTCGCGAGTGCCAGCGCGCTGGCCGCGACCAGCGCCCAGAGCGGCGAGGCGAAGGGGATGGCAGGGTAGAGCGCCGCGATCAGCGCGATGGCGGCGCGACCGCCCAGCATCCCCGCGATCGCGCCGGCGGCGGCGAGCACCCCCGCCTCGGCCAGGAATATCGCGCGCACCTGCGCGTCGGTTGCGCCCAGCGCCTTCAGCAGCCCGATTTCCGGGGTGCGCTGGCTGACCGACATCAGCGTGAGGTTCATCACCAGGATGCCGGCCACGACCAGGCTGATCGCGGCAATGCCGCTGACGCCGAGCGTGAGCACGCGCAGCACACCGTCGAAGGTGCTGAGCATCGCGTCCGGGCTGGTCACGGTCACGTCCTCCTCACCCTCGTGCAGTTCCGTCATGCGCGCGAGCAGCGCCTCCTTCAGCGGCTCGATCGCCACGCCCTCGCGCGCCTTCAGTACCACCCGGAACAGGCCGTTGGTGTTGAACACCGCCTGCGCCGAAGCCACCGGGATGAAAATCGCCTCGCTCAGATCCATGCCGAAGGAATCGCCGCGGCCCTCGAGCACGCCGATGACGCGAAAGCGATAGTCGCGCAGCCGCACCCACTGGCCGATCGCGCGGCGGTTGCCGAACAGCTCGCCCTTCAATTTCTGCCCGATCACGGCCACCGGCGTGCCGATGTCGAGTGCGAGCGAGGGCAGCATGCTGCCCTGGGCGATGCGCAGCTTGCGCACCGCGAAGAAATCGGCGCTGGTGCCGATCACGGTGCTGTCGCGCTCCCGGGCGCCGTGCGAGACCGGCGCGTTGCCGACCACCACCGGTGCAATGGACTCGATGCCCGCGACGGTGCGCTGGATCGTGAGCATGTCGGCCAGCGTGATGTCGCGCGCGGCGACCCCGGTGACCGGCGGCATGCCGCCCGTGGTGCTCTTGCGCCCGGGAAACAGCACCACGGTGTCCTTGCCGATGAAAGAGAACTCGCCCAGGACGTAGCGGCGCGCGCCCTCGCCGAGCGCGACCAGCACCACCACCGAGGCCACGCCGATCGCCACCGACAGCAGCTGCATCAGGCTGCGAAAGCGCTGGCGCCGCAACGCGAGCAGCGTGAAGCGCAGCAGGTCAGCGGGGCGCATCGGGGCTCTGCGCGCGCGCCGCGCTCCCCGGGTTCCCGGCGGGCGCGTCGCCACTGATCGCACCGTCGAGCATGCTGAGGTGGCGCGCCGCACGCCGCCCCAGCGTGGCGTCGTGGGTCACGACCAGCAGCGTGATGCCATCGCGGTTCAGTTCCTCGAGCAACGCGGTCACCTCGGCGCCGGCGCGGCTGTCGAGGTTGCCGGTGGGCTCGTCGGCGAGCAGCAGGTCGGGCTTCATCACGATGCTGCGCCCGATGGCGACGCGCTGGCGCTCGCCGCCGGAGAGCTGGTTCGGCAGGTGGCCGGCGCGCTCCCCGATGCCGAGGCGCTCGAGCACCGCGTCGACGGCGCGCAGGCGCTCGCGCGGCGCCCTGCCGGCCAGCATCAGCGGCAGCTCGATGTTCTCGCGCGCCGTGAGACGCGTCACCAGGTGATAGGACTGGAACACGAAACCCACGTGCTCGCGGCGCAGCCGCGCGCGGGCTTCCTCGCCAAGCGCGGCCGTGGGCGTACCGTTCAGCAGGTATTCGCCGCCGTCGGGGCGGTCGAGCAGGCCGAGGATGTTGAGCAGGGTCGACTTGCCGGAGCCGGACGGGCCCATCACCGAGACGTATTCGCCGCGCCCGATGCGCAGGTTCACGTCGCGCAGCGCGCGCACCTCGCTGTCGCCCAGCGTGAAGGTGCGGCTGAGCGCGCGCAGCTCAATCATCGGCGGGCGTCGCCAGCACGCCCTCGGCGAGGCCCTGCTGGTCGAGCGAGGTCACGACGCGATCGCCCGGCGCGAGCCCGGCGGTGATCTCGGTAAAGTTCCAGTTGCGGATGCCGGTCTGCACCGCGACACGCTCGAGCCTGCTGCTGGCCGGGTCGAAGCGATAGACAGTGTCGTTGTCCATCAGCGCCTCGGAGGGAATGCGAATGGCATCCGCGTGCGCTTCGAGCACCAGGTCGATGTCGGCACTGTAGCCCACCAGCAGGCGCTCGCGGTCGGCGGCGTTGGTGAACAGCACGTCCACATCGACGGTGCGTGCCTGTTTCTCGATCTCCATCACGTAGGGCGCGATGCGATCGAGGCGGCCCGCGAAATGCTCGCCGCGAAAGGCATCGAGGCTGATGCGCGCGGGCAGGCCGGCCTTCAGGCGCCCCGCATCGACCTCGTCGATGGGCGCCGTGACGTACAGGCAGGAATAATCGATGAGATCCACGGCCGGCGGCATGGGAATGCCGGGCGGCGAGGGCGTCACGAACTCGCCCACCTCGCCGTTGATCTCCGCGACGATGCCGGCGAAGGGGGCGCGCAGCTGGGTCTCGGCGAGCAGCGCGCGGTTCATCTGCAGGCTGGCGGCCGCGGTCTGCTGTTCGTCGCCGGCGGCGCGGCAGGCGAAGGCGGCGGAACGCGCGCGCGTATCAGCGGCTTGCGCGAGTTCCTCGGAAACCAGCTTGCGTTGCTGCAGCGTGGCGAGGCGACGCGCTTCGCGCGCGGCGTTGTCGGCTTCCACGCAGAGCTGCTCGCGCCGGTGCGAGGCCGCGGCGAGCTGCGATTCGGCCTGTGCCGTCATCGCGCGGCGGTCCTCGTTCCACAGCTCCAGCAGCAACTCGCCGGCGGCCACCTCCTGGCCCTCCTTCACGTGCAGCACCTCGACCCGCCCGCCGCCGGGCATCGACAGCGCGGAGCGGCGGCAGGCCTTGATGGTGCCCGCGCGCGTGTTCGCGACCGTGCGCTCGACCACGCCGCGCTCCACGGTGTGCAGCGTCACGGGCAGGGGCTCCTCGCGCCGTGTATACCAGATAGCGCCGAGCAGCAGCGCGGCTGCCAGGATGAGGACCAGGATTCGTTTCATCGCTAAATGCGCTGCCATGCTCCGTCGCGCACAGGTGGGCTCCGGCGCGATTATGGCACAATGCCGCCGGGCTCAAGGAGGCGGGAACGACAATGGAAATCGCGGGAAAAACGGTACTGATCACGGGCGGCAGCGCGGGCGTGGGTCTCGCCGCGGCGCAGCGCTTCCTGCAGTTCGGCGCCAGTGTCGCGATCACCGGCCGCGATGGCGCGCGGCTCGCGCAAGCCGCAGCGCAGCTCGGCGCCGGTGACCGCGTGATCACCATCGCGTGGGACGCTGTCGAGATAGCGCGCGCCGGGACGGTGTTCGCCGAGGTCGAGCGGCGCTTTGGCGCG
The DNA here is from genome assembly GCA_035433265.1 of Pseudomonadales bacterium. Taxonomy (GTDB): domain Bacteria; phylum Pseudomonadota; class Gammaproteobacteria; order Pseudomonadales; family UBA5518; genus UBA5518. Next base: position 11,051 of record DAORUQ010000043.1, read on the forward strand.
CTGCACGTGCTGGTGAACAATGCCGGCTGCAATCACCGCGGCTTGCTGGAGGAGCTGTCGGAGGAGGAGTTCCTGCACGTCGTCGACACCAACCTGCGCGCGCCGCTCGCGCTCTCGCGCACGGTGTTGCCGTTCATGCGCCGGGCCGGGCAGGGCGCGATCGTGAACGTCGCCTCGCTGGCCGGGCGGGTTCCGCTGGCGCACGAGTCGATCTACAGCGCCACCAAGTTCGGGCTGCGCGCCTTCACGCTGGCGATTGCCCAGGAGCTGGAGGGCAGCGGGATCAGTGCGTCCGTGGTGTCACCGGGTCCGATCAGCACGGGATTCATCCTCGACGACATCGACGGCGTGCCCGACATGGTGTTCTCGCAGCCCATGTCGACGGCCGAGGAGGTGGCGGATCTGATCGTGCGCTGCGCGCGCGACGGGCGCGCCGAGCGCGCGCTGCCGATGATCTCCGGCTGGCTGGCCAACGTGGCCTACCTGCTGCCGCCGCTGGCGCGTGTGCTGCGCCCGGCGATGGAGGGCCGCGGACGGCGGGCGAAGGCAGCCTATCGTGCACGACGCTCGGGGAGCTGACACGAATGGATGCCATGCGTTTGGTGGAGATCAGCGCCTTCGGCGGGCCGCGGGTGCTGCGCGAGACCCGCGGTCCGCTCCCGGTGCCGCAGGCCGGCGAGGTGCTGGTCAGGGTAGCGTACGCGGGCGTGAACCGCCCGGACGTGGCGCAGCGCCAGGGCGTCTATCCGCCGCCGCCGGGCGCATCTCCGGTGCCGGGGCTGGAGATCGCCGGGCAGGTGGTGGCCACGGGGCCGGGCTGCGCGCGCTGGCGCGTGGGCGACGCGGTGTGCGCGCTCGTTGCCGGTGGCGGCTACGCCGAATACGCGACGGCGCCGGAAGCGCAATGCCTGCCGTTGCCGCGCGGGCTGTCGGTGTGCGAGGCCGCCGCACTGCCCGAGACCGCGTTCACCGTGTGGAGCAACGTGTTCGAGCGCGGGGCGCTCGCGCGCGGCGAACTGCTGCTGGTGCACGGCGGCACCAGTGGCATCGGTACGCTGGCGATTCAACTCGCGAAGGCACGCGGCGCGCGCGTGATCGCGACCGCCGGCAGCGAGGACAAGTGCGCGGCCTGTCGCGAACTCGGTGCGGACCTCGCGGTGAACTACCGCGAAACGGATTTCGTCACGGCGGTGAAGGAATTCAGCGCCGGGCGCGGCGCCGACGTGATTCTCGACATGGTCGGCGGCGATTACACGCAGCGCAACATCCGCGCCGCCGCCGAGCAGGGGCGCATCGTGCAGATCGCCTTCCTGCAGGGCTCGAAGGCGGAACTCGACCTGATGCCGCTGATGCTCAAGCGCCTGGTGCTCACCGGCTCCACGCTGCGCGCGCGGTCGCTGGACTTCAAGGCAGCGCTCGCGCGAGCCGTGGAGCAGAACGTGTGGCCACTGGTGGAGAGCGGGCGGGTGCGTCCGCGCGTCGCGCGTGTGTTCGGGCTCGACGAGGCGGGCGCCGCGCATGCGCTGATGGAGTCCAGCGCGCACATCGGCAAGATCGTGCTGCGGATCGATTGAGCCGGCGGGTGCGCCTTCCCGGGTCCGGGAAGGCGCTCTGCGCGGCGCTGCGATTACCAGCCGTCGCTGGCCTTGGCCGGTTGCTCCGGCGTGGCAGCGGCCGGCGCGCCCCGCGTCACGGTGCCGGCGCGCATCGCCTCGACCGAGACATCCGCGGGTGTCGCAGCCGGTGATTCCGGTGCCACCAGGTGCTGCAGTTCGCCCTGTTTGCGGATTGCCTCGCGGTAGATGGCGTCCTTGTCGATCAGCGGCGCCACGTCGGGTTCGGGCGGACACACGGCTGCCATGTCCGGTGCCTCCTCGTCCGTGCCCGGTCGTTCCATGGGGTGCAGGTCGTTGCCGAGCTCCAGCGCGCTGACGAGCGCGCCGGTGCCGGCCAGCGCGCGCGTGTAGGAGATGGCGTTCAGCCGCCTGGCGTTCACGTAGGCTCGCCGCGACATGAAGTACTCGTTCTCGGTGTCGAGCATGTCGAGCAGGGTGCGCTGGCCGATATCGAACTGGCGCCGGTAGGCCATGCGAGCCTTTTCTATGGACGTCTGGTGACGGTCCAGGAAGACCAGCTGCTCGTCGGTCGCACGCATTTCGTTGTAGGCGATCGAGACTTCCTGGCGGACGTTGCGGCAGGTCATCGTGCGCATGTCCTCCGCCTGGTTGGCCTTGTAGCGCAGGCGCCTGCGCTCGGCGAGGTCCGAACCGCCGTTGTACAGGTTGTAGGTCATCGCCAGCTCGATGACGCCCTCCTCGTGGCGCCCGTTGATGTCGTCCTTGTCGTTCCAGATGTCCTGGCGCGCGCGCACGTCGAAGCGCGGCAGCATCGTGGCCTTCTGCACGTCGGCGGCGCTGTTGGCGGACCAGACGTTGGCGATCATCGCATTCATCTGCGGGTTCGAGGCGTAGGCGAGTGCTAGCGTGTCGTTGACGGTGCCCGGCAGCAGGTTCGGCGCGAGCTCGGGTTCCTGCAGCGATTCCGCGGGCGTCTCGCCGACGATGCGCTGGTAGCGCATGCTGGCATCGTGCAGGTTCGTGACGTCCGTCAGCAGGTTCGACTCCGAGAGCGCAAGGCGGCCGAAGGCCTGCTCCAGGTCGACGCCGCGGCTGACGCCCGCCCTGGTGCGACGCTCGATCTGCTCGTAGATCAGGCGGTGGGCGGCGTAGTTGTCCTTCGACAGTTCGACCAGCTCGCGATGGCGCAGCACGTCGTAGTACGCGCGGGCCACCTCCGCGCTGAGCCGTTCCGAGGCATCCAGAACCTCGAAATAGCGCATGCGCGCCGCGAAGTCGAAGCTGCGCACGCGATTGCGCGTGGCGAAACCGTCGTAGATCATCTGGTTCAGCAGCAGCGACACGCGGTCGCGGGTGAAGTCGTACTCGTCAAAGCGCGGCTCGTCGATGCGCTCCGCCCCGACAGCTGCCTCCAGGTCCACGCGCGGCAGATAGCCTCCCTTGGCTACGCGCGTTTGCTGCTCGGCCGCCTGGAACTCGTGGAAGGCGGAGAGTACCTCGGGGTTGTTCAGCACGGTCTGTCGAGCCGCGTCGCGCAGGGTGTTGAGTGCGCCGCCGTGCGCGGCGGCCGTGACGGCCAGGCACGCGATGGCCATCGAAATGCGGTATCGGCTGCTCTTCATCAGGGTCCCGTGTGGTTTCGAATCGGAGGGGCAAGGAGAAACAGTCTTCATTCTAGGCACTATATCGAGCCTCCAGCGGGCAATCCAGCCGACGAAATGCCGCCTTGCTGCTACTGTTTGACCTGCATCACAGCGGAGCGGGCGGACACGGTGACGGGGCGGGACGGAAGCGGCGGGCCGTGGGCGGCGGATTACCCGTGCGTTTGAACGCGACGGTGCTGGCGCGCCGCGTCCTCGGTGCGCTGCTCGCGGTGCTCGGGCTGATCGGGGCGTGCCTGGCGAACCCGGATCTGGACCGGATCACGCAGCTCGCACTGGAGCGCTACGGCGTGGATGCCGGCGAGTCGGTAGGGCTGTGGCGCGCGCTCATCGAGGAGAACCGCGACCTGGCGGAGCGCGAGAAGCTCGAGCTCGTGAACACCTTTTTCAACCACCGCGTGGATTTCGAACAGGATGCCGTGGTCTGGGGTGTGCGGGATTACTGGGCCACCCCGCTCGAGACGCTGGGACGCGGGCAGGGCGACTGCGAGGATTTCAGCATCGCCAAGTACGTGACGCTCGGTCTGCTCGGCGTGCCGCTCGAACGCCTGCGCATCACCTATGTGCGCGCCGAGACCGGGCTCCCGGGCAGCGGCATCGTCCAGGCTCACATGGTGCTGGCCTACTACCCGGAGCCCGGCGTGGAGCCGCTGATCCTCGATAACCTCGTCGGCCAGCTTCGCCCGGCCTCGCGCCGTCCCGACCTGAAGCCGGTGTTCGGTTTCAACAGCCAGGGACTCTGGGTCGCCGGCAAGAAAGCGTCGGCGGACCCGACGGCGCGATTGTCGCGATGGCGCGATCTGCTGCGCCGGATGAACGAAGAGGGCCTAAACTGATGGCCGCGTCGCAATTCCGTCAACCGGTCAGTTCGTGGGAGCCGTCAACATGTCGCTCGTAAAGCAGCTCTGGCTGGCGATTGCGCTGGTGATGCTGATCGCCTTTGGCGGCAGTTTCCTCGTCAGCACGCTGTCGGCCAGAAATTACCTCGAGGAGCAGCTCAGGCTGAAGAATTTCGACAATGCGACTTCACTGGCGGCCACCTTGTCGCAAACACTGGAGCGGACGCCCGGAGACGAGGTCACCATCGAGCTGCAGATTGCCGCGCAATTCGACCTCGGGCATTACGAGAGCATCCGTCTCGTCGATCCCTCGGGCAAGGCGCTGGTGGAATTCGCGAGCGATGCCGGCGTGGACGGCGCTCCGCAGTGGTTCGCGCGCTTGTTCCGCATCGAGGCCGAACCGGGCCTGGCGCAGGTGCAGAACGGCTGGCAACCCTACGGGACGCTGAGCGTCAGCAGCCAGGCCAGCTTCGCGTATCGCGAACTCTGGAACAGCATGTTGCGCCTGCTGGGCTGGTTCCTCGCCGCCGCAGTGCTCACCGGCGTGGCCGGCACCGTGCTGCTGCGCCTCATCCTGCGTCCGCTCGGCGCGGTGGTGGACCAGGCGGAGGCTATCGGCGCACGGCGCTTCATCACCACCGCGGAGCCGGCGACCCGGGAGTTCCGCGCCGTGGTGCGCTCCATGAACGCACTGGCGACGCGCGTGAGACAGATGCTCCAGGACGAATCCTCGCGTCTCGACCAGTTGCGCCGCGAGGCACACCACGACGCCGTCACCGGCCTGCTCAACCGCAGCCACTTCCTGGCACGGGTGCAGAGCGCGCTGGCGCGCGAGGATGCCGGCGCCGAGGGCGTGCTGGTCATCGCCCGGCTGCTCGATCTGCACGAGCTGAACCGGGAGCAGGGTTGGGCCGTGATGGACACGCTGATCAAGCGCTTCGCCGAGGCGCTGCGCGCCATCGCGCCGAAGGACGCGGAGTGGATCTTCGGGCGCCTGAACGGTTCCGATTTCGCCGTGCTGGCTCCCGGGGAGGACGATGCCGGTGCGCTGGCGCAACGGGTGCAGGAGGCGCTGCAGATGCTGGCCCGCGAACTCGACCTGCAGGCCGTCTGTCGGTTACCGGCAGCGGCGACACCCTACCGCCACGGCGACCAGCTCTCGCGAGTGCTCGCGCGCGTCGACGTGGCGCTGGCGAATGCCGTCGCGGCGGGCGGTGACACGGTGCAGGTGGCGGGAGTGGAACAATCGCCACCCGACGCCGGGATGCGCATGGATCTCGTGACCTGGCGCCAGCGCTTCGACTCGGCACTCACCATGGGCCAGGTGAAACTGCACAGCTACCCGGTGGTCGATGCCGCCGGACAGTTGCTGCATGACGAATGCGTCGCGCGATTGCGACTGGATGTGGATAGTGACTGGCTGAACGCGGGTGAGTTCGTTCCCTGGCTCGCGCGCCTGGGCGATCTGGCGCGGCTGGACGAGATGGTCCTCGATCTTGCGATCGCGCGGCTGCTCAACTGCACCGACGACCTGTGCATGAACTTCTCGGCGCAATCGATGAACGATGCCGTGCTGATGCATCGCCTGGCATCGCGTCTTGGCGAGACGCCCGAACTGGCGAAACGGCTCTGGCTGGAAGTTCCCGAATACGGCGTGTTCCAGAACCTCGAGAATTTCCGCATTCTCAGCGCGCTGCTCAAGCCCCTGGGATGCCGCATAGGGATCGAGCACGTGGGACACCAGGTCGCGCGTATCGGCGAATTGCACGACCTGGGACTCGACTATCTGAAAATCGATGCGTCCTTCGTGCACGGCATCGACCAGAACCAGGCCAACCAGGTTTTTCTCCGCGGGCTCGCGATGATCGCGCACTCGATCGGTCTCAGCGCGATGGCCGAGGGAGTGGGCACCGAGGCAGAGTTCCGCGCGCTGGTCGAACTCGGCTTCGATGGTGCCACCGGGCCTGCCGTTACCATGCGCGCCGGCTGAGCCCCCTACAGCAGGCTGGTATCGTCGCCCAGCAGCCCGAGGTGCGAACCGGTCTCGCGCAGGCCGCGCCGCTCGATCAGCTTGCGCTGCGCCGCCGCCGGCAGGTCGGTGAAGCGGATCAGGTTCTTGTCGATGAGCAGGTTCACCAGGTCATCCAGAACCCGGACCACGTCGCGGTCTGATTCCTGCAACCGCGCTTTCGCGTCGCCGAGCCGATGCTCGAACTCGGCGATTTCGGCCGCGTCCAGCAGCGCTTCCTCGAATCCCTCCAGCGCTTCGCTGCTCAGCGCGATGAGCTGTCCGGTCGCGTCTCGTCGCACATAGGGCATCGCCAGTTCTCCTCGGCCGGGGCCCTGCCCGGCGCCAGGCCGGACAGGGGCGCAGCCCGCCTCACTCGGTGATCAGCTTGCCGTGGTTGATCAGCATGTCGATGATCTGCTGATCGTTGCCGATGCTCAGCAGGTCGACGTTCTGCAGTTCGATCGTCTGGTAGGCCACGTTCGCGTCGTGGGCGGCGTCGCCGGTGAAGTCGCCCGCGGGGCTGATCTTCACCAGGGTGCCACCAGTGCCCGAGTCCTCGAAGTGCAGATAACTGTCGAGACTTGCAGCGCTCTCGGGCGGCAGCAGATCCCTGAGGTCGAGCACGTCGCCACCGCTTGCCGGCTCGTTCATGTCGAAGTTGCTGATCGTGTCGTGAGCTCCGGGTTCAGCCAGCGTCCACTTGAACACGTCTGCGCCCTCGCTGCCCCCCAGCAGGCTGTCACCGCTGTCGTCCGGCAGCACGTCAGGATCCGCACCAGTCGCATCGTCCTTGCCGGAGGCCCGGTGGCCGCGCTCCCCGGGTTTGTCGTCCTTCGCCTGGCGGTTGCCGTCATCGATGACGGTGGTGTCGAGTACGTCGCTCATGCTCAGCGCCGCCGCTGGCGGCGCCAGCTCGATCGGATCGAGGCTCGCGATCTCCGTCGGGCTGATATTCACCGAACCGTCATAGGTGCCCGACGCCAGTGCGGCGTTGCCCCCCGTGTTCTGGATGAGGTCGGTGAAGGTGGTGCCGAAGGTGTGAATCCCCAGCCCCGCCTTGATGGCATATCCGACGACCGAGTAGCCCTCGAGGAGGGGATCGGCATTCACGGCGGCCGCCACCGCAGCGGCCAGGGTGGCCGGCTGCGCGTAGTCATTGATGTTCAATGATGAGCTGTAGTTCAGCTTGACCGCCACCAGGTTGTTCCCGCTGGTCAGGTAGAACACCACATTGGAGATGTCCTTGGGCGTTGGCGTGGGTGCCGGCGTTGGAGTCGGCGTCGGTTCCGGAGTGGGTTCCGGTGTTGGTGCAGGCGTCGGCTCCGGAGTGGGTTCCGGAGTGGGTTCCGGGGTCGGAGCCGGAGTCGGCGCGGGCGTTGGTGCCGGCGT